>DASPVJ010000001.1:0-2931 GCA_035622435.1 Xanthobacteraceae bacterium
TGCATGCCGGAGCCGTTGTCGCCGTAGATCGGCTTGGGCATGAAGGTCGCGGTCTTGCCGTAGACGTTGGCGACTTGCTGGATGCAGTATTTGTAGATCTGCAGGCGATCCGCCATCACCGTCAGCGGCGAGAATTTCAGGCCCAGTTCGTGCTGCGCCGAGCCGACCTCGTGGTGGTGCTTCTCGACCTGGCAGCCCATGCGCGCCATGGCGCCGAGCATTTCCGAGCGCATGTCCTGGGCGGTGTCCTGGGGCGGCACCGGGAAGTAGCCCTTCTTGGTGCCGATGTGGTGGCCGAGGTTGCCGCCCTCGTAGGCGGTGTCGGAATTGATCGGCAGTTCGACCGAGTCTAGGCGGAAACCGGTGTTGTATGGCGTGGCTGCGTAGCGCACGTCGTCGAACACGAAGAACTCGGCCTCCGGGCCGAAGTATACGGTGTCGCCGATGCCCCACGCCTTGACCAGGCCTTCCGCCTTCTTGGCGATGCTGCGCGGGTCGCGGTTATAGGGCTCGCCGGTCAGCGGCTCGAGCGTGTCGCACACCAACACCAGCGTGGTCTCCGCATAGAACGGGTCGATGCAGGCGGAGCTCGGGTCGGGCATCAGGCACATGTCGGACTCGTGGATCGCCTTCCAGCCGGAGATCGAGGAGCCGTCGAACATGATGCCTTCGGCGAACGTGTCCTCTTCGAACGTGGTGATGTCGCAGGTGACGTGTTGCCATTTGCCGCGCGGGTCGGTGAAGCGGTAATCGACGTATTTCACGTCGTTGTCCTTGACCATCTTCATGACATCTTTGGCCGTCGTCATGGATTCCCTTTCTGGTGACTTGAACTGCGGGCAGAGGTGGGCCGGGCACGCGCGTCAGATGGCATCCAGGCCGGATTCCCCCGTACGGATGCGGATTGCCTCTTCGATGTTGGAGACGAAAATCTTGCCGTCGCCGATGCGCCCGGTTTGGGCGGAGCGACGGATCGCCTCGACGGCTTTTTCGACCATGTCGTCGCCGAGCACAATCTCGATTTTGACCTTGGGCAGGAAATCCACCACGTACTCGGCGCCGCGATAAAGCTCGGTATGGCCCTTCTGCCGGCCGAATCCCTTGGCCTCGGTGACGGTGATCCCCTGCAGTCCCACCTCTTGCAGCGCTTCCTTCACCTCGTCGAGCTTGAAGGGCTTGATGACGGCCTCGATTTTTTTCATCGCGTTTCGCCTCCCGGCCGCGGCTCATTCACTCGCGACGGCCGACGATCGGTTAGCAGGGTCCGTGCCAAGCCGGCGGCCGCACGAAAATCCTGGTTTGTCAATGGACTATCGTTAGGTCAGGGCTGTCGGCGCAGGCGTCCCCGAGGCGTCTGGCTAATTAATAAGCAGATTGATGAATACTTGACCAGCGGTTCCCTGCCGATGGCGACGATTGGCCATGGGACGGGCAATCGACCATTCGCGCGTTTGCCGGATCGCCAGGCTTGCATCATGTTTGCACGATCGGAGCGGGTCGCCGGCGTCCATGATCGAACTCTTGACCAATGCCGAAATGGCGCAGGCCGACCGGCTGGCGGTCGCCGGCGGGGTTGCCGGCACGACGCTCATGGAAAATGCCGGGCGCGCGGTTGCCGATGCGGTCGCCGCACGGTCCCCGCCAGGCCCCATCGTTGTTGTCGCTGGGCCGGGTAACAACGGCGGCGACGGGTTCGTGGCGGCCCGCTTGCTTGCGGCGCGCGGATTTCCGGTGCGCGTTGCCCTCGTCGGCGACAGGGCGAAGCTCAAGGGGGACGCGGCGGAAGCGGCCCGGCGGTTCGCCCGTCCAGTCGAGGTGGCCGCCCCGGCGGCGCTCGAGGGCGCCGCGATCGTTGTCGACGCGCTGTTCGGCGCCGGGCTCGACCGTGCGGTCGCCGGCCCGGCAGGGGAAATGATCGCCGCGATGAATGCGAGCGGGGCACCCGTCGTCGCCGTCGACCTGCCCAGCGGCATCAACGGCTCGACCGGAGCGGTGATGGGGCTCGCCGTCGTCGCAGCCGAGACGATCACGTTCTTCCGCCGCAAGCCCGCGCACGTGCTGCTCCCCGGGCGGCTTCATTGCGGCCGCATCCGCGTGGCCGACATCGGCATTCCCGCCCAGGTGCTCGAGCACGTTCGCCCGCAGGCCTTCCTCAACGTGCCGGCGCTGTGGCGCGGGCGCTTCCCGGTGCCGCGGGTCGACGGCCACAAATACGCGCGCGGCCACGCGGTCGTGGTGTCGGGCGGAGCGGCGCGCACCGGTGCGGCGCGGCTCGCGGCCCGGGCCGCGTTGCGGGCGGGCGCCGGCCTCGTCACCATCGCGTCGCCGCGCGAGGCACTTGCGGTCAATGCGGCGGCGAGCCTTGCGGTCATGGTGCGGCCGGTCGACGGGGCGGGCGAACTCGCGGACTACCTGGCCGATCACCGCCTCAACGCCCTGGTGCTCGGGCCGGGAGGCGGGGTTGGGGCGGCAATGCGCGAATATGTCGCCGCCGGGCTCGCTGGGCCCCGGGCCGTGGTGCTCGACGCCGACGCGCTCACGAGCTTCGAGGATGCCGCGCCCGACCTTTATGCGGCGTTGGCCGGCCGCGACCGGCCGACGGTCCTGACACCGCACGCCGGAGAATTTGCGCGATTGTTCAAGAACGATCCCGACGTAATTGATAAACAATCGAAATTGGAGAAAACCAAGGCCGCGGCTGCGCGCAGCGGCGCGGTGGTGCTTTTCAAGGGCCCCGACACTGTGGTGGCTGCGCCGGACGGGCGTGCTGCCATCGCCGACAACGCGCCCCCGTGGTTGGCGACCGCCGGCGCCGGCGACGTGCTCGCCGGCTTCATTGCCGGGCTTTTGGCCCAGGGCATGCCGGGCTTTGAGGCCGCGGCCGCGGCTGCGTGGATGCACGGGGAAGCCGCAACCCAGGTCGGCCCCGGG
>DASPVJ010000002.1:0-4368 GCA_035622435.1 Xanthobacteraceae bacterium
CCAGCGAAGGTCTTGCGCTTTGCCTATGGACTCAGCTGGCGGGGCCCGGCGGCGACCCGTGGCAGATCGGCCGGAACAGAGTGAGCAGCGAAACGGCGGGAATTTCCTATCGCAATGCGCTCATCGCCGAACGCGCGGGCAACACCATCGGCGCGCTCATCGGCCGTCCGCTGCCGGACGAACCAGAGCCCAGCGGAGACGCCCTGCCGGCGCTGCTCGTTCCGCTGCACGAACTGATGAACATGGCAGCGGGTACGTGGTACGTGCACGCACTCGCCGTCTATCCGCGGCACCGGGGCTGCGGCCTCGGCGCGGCCCTTCTCGCCGAGGCCGACAAGTTCGCGGCCAGCGCCGGTACGTCCGGCCTGAGCCTCATCGTCAGCGACACAAATACGGGCGCCCGTCGTCTCTACGAGCGAACCGGCTTCCGCGAGGCCGCCCGGCGCAGGATGGTCAAAGACGGCTGCCAGCACCCCGGAACGGACTGGGTGCTCATGGCAAAGCGGACGGCCTGAGCAGAAGCTCAGGTCGGGCTTTGGCCCCAAGTTCTGCCGCCTACGCCGCCCCCATCCCCTTTCCCTTCAGCGCCACCCCGATCTCGTCGAGGATGGCCGGATCGTCGATGGTCGCCGGCAAAGTCCACGGGTCGTGGTCGGCGATCTTCTTCATGGTGCCGCGGAGAATTTTCCCCGAGCGGGTCTTGGGCAGGCGGTTGACCGTGATGGCGAGCTTGAAGGCCGCGACCGGACCGATCTTCTCGCGCACCAGCGCCACGATCTCCTTCTCGATTTCGGTCGGCGGCCGGTTGACGCCGGCCTTGAGCACGATGAAGCCGCACGGCACCTCGCCCTTGAGTTCATCCTTGACGCCGATCACCGCGCATTCGGCCACGTCCTGGTGCGAGGCGAGCACCTCCTCCATGCCGCCGGTCGAAAGGCGGTGGCCGGCGACGTTGATGATGTCGTCGGTGCGCCCCATGATGTAGAGGTAGCCGTCGGCGTCCTTGAAGCCGGCGTCGGCGGTCTTGTAATAGCCGGGGAACTCGGCGAGGTAGCTGTCCTTGAAGTGCTGATCCTGCTGCCACAGCGTCGGCAGGCACGAGGGCGGCAGCGGCAGTTTCACCACGATCGAGCCCATGGTGTCGGCCGGCTGCACCTTGCAGGCCTCGTCGACGATGTCGACCTGGTAGCCCGGCATCGCCACGGTGGGCGAGCCGTGCTTGACCGGCAGCATGCCCAGCCCGACCGGATTGCCGGCGATCGCCCAGCCGGTCTCCGTCTGCCACCAATGGTCGAGCACCGGCACTTTCAAGAGGTTCTCCGCCCAGACCAGCGTGTCCGGATCGGCGCGTTCGCCGGCGAGGAACAAGGTGCGGAATTTCGACAGGTCGTATTGCGCGAAGAACTTGCCCTGCGGGTCCTCCTTCTTGATGGCGCGGAAGGCGGTCGGCGCCGTGAACATGGCGACGCAGCCGTGCTCGGCGATCACGCGCCAGAACGCGCCGGCGTCCGGCGTGCCGACCGGCTTGCCCTCGTAGAGGATCGAGGTCGCGCCGTGCAGCAGCGGCGCGTAAACGATGTAGCTGTGGCCGACCACCCAGCCCACGTCGGAGGCGGCCCAATAGACCTCGCCGGGCTCGACGCCGTAGAGATATTGCATCGACCATTTGAGCGCGACCATGTGGCCGCCGTTGTCGCGCACCACGCCCTTGGGGCGCCCGGTGGTGCCCGAGGTGTAGAGGATGTAGAGCGGATCGGTGGCGGCGACCTCGACGCAGGGAGCGGCCTTGCCGGCGGCGAGCGCCGCCTCGCGCAACTTCGCCCAGTCGTGGTCGCGGCCGGCGATCAGGTTCGCGCTCGCCTGCGGCCGCTGCAGGATGATGCAGGTCTGCGGCTTTGCCTTCGACAGCGCGATCGCCTCGTCGAGCAGGTTCTTGTAGGTGACGACGCGGCCCGGCTCGATGCCGCAACTGGCCGAGAGGACGAGCTTGGGCGCCGCGTCCTCGATGCGGGTGGCGAGCTCCTTGGCGGCAAACCCGCCGAACACCACCGAATGGATGGCGCCGATGCGCGCGCAAGCGAGCATGCCGAAGACGGCCTCCGGCACCATCGGCATGTAGAGGATCACGCGGTCGCCGGCGCCGATGCCGAAATCCTGCAGGATCGCGCCCAGCGTCTCGACCTCGGAAAGCAGCTCCGCGTAGGTGAAGCTGCGCTTCACGCCGGCAAGCGGGGAGTCGTAGATCAGCGCCGCCTGGCCGCCGCGGCCGTTGGCGACGTGGCGGTCGACGGCGTTGAAACAGGTGTTGCAGGTCGCGCCCACGAACCAGCGGCCGTAGACGTCGGCGTCCGGGTCGAACACGCGCTTGGCCGGCGTGTACCAGTCGATCTCGCGCGCGGCCTCGCCCCAGAAGCCTTCCGGGTCGCGTTGCGCACGGGCGTAGGCGTCGTGATAGCGGCTGGTCACGCGGGCTTCCATGGCGGCCTCCTTCAACCTCAGGCGCGGCGTTCGACGCTGTTGCTCTGACCCGTCCGCGGCCCCGCCGCATTGATCCAGATCATTAGACTTTAGAAGGGGATGCGGCCGGTCAGCGTCTGCCAGTACATTTTCCAATCGCCCATCAGGCTGTAAAGCGGCTGGCGGAACGTCGCCGGCCGGTTGTGCTCGAAGAAGAAATGGCCGACCCAGGCGAAGCCGTAGCCGCACAACAGGGCGGCAAGGAACCAGAGCGGGTCGCGGGTCGCAACGAGAAGCCCGAGGCACAGGAGCGCCAGCGACGACCCGACGAAGTGCAGCCGGCGGCTGGTCCGGTCGGCGTGCTCGGCGAGATAGACCGGATAGAAATCGGCGAAGCGCTCGTATTTCCGCGGGCGCGGGTCCGACGCCGCATTGCTCACCGCCGCCTCCTCGGAATTGACCCAACGGCTGCCGTCATTGTCCGCCCGTTTCGTCCGACCCGCAACCGATTGATCGCGCCCCATGGTGTTGGCTAGGCTGGGGCATTCCGCCCGGGACCGCCGCCATGGCACAGACCCCTTACGACACCGACCTCGACCGCAACCCGGCCAACTTCCAGCCGCTCACCCCGCTCGCCTTCCTGCAGCGCTGCGCCGAGGTGTTCCCCGAACACCCCGCCGTCATCCACGGGGCGCTCACCCGGTCGTACGCCGCGTTCTACGCCCGCGCCCGACAGCTCGCGTCGGCGCTCGCCCGGCGCGGCATTGGGCGCGGCGACACGGTCGCGGTCATGCTCGCGAATACGCCGGCCATGCTGGAAGCCCACTTCGGGGTGCCGATGACGGGCGCCGTGCTCAACACCCTCAACACCCGGCTCGACGCCGCCGTCATCGCCTTCACCCTCGACCACGGCAACGCCAAGGTGCTGATCGCCGACCGCGAGTTCTCCAAGACCGTCAAGGACGCGCTGGCGCTCGCCAAGGCGAAGCCCCTGGTCATCGACTACGACGATCCCGAATACGCCGGCCCGGGCGACCGGCTGGGCACGATCGAGTACGAGGATTTTGTGCGGGAAGGCGACCCGGAGTTCTCCTGGCTGATGCCGCGCGACGAATGGGACGCGATCTCGCTCAACTACACGTCCGGAACCACCGGCGACCCCAAGGGCGTCGTCTATTCCCACCGCGGTACCTATCTGCTGGCGGTCGGCAACGTCGTCACCTGCGGGATGGGCAAGCACCCGGTCTATCTGTGGACGCTGCCCATGTTCCACTGCAACGGTTGGTGCTTTCCCTGGTCGGTGTCGGTGGTGGCCGGCACCCACGTGTGCCTGCGCCAAGTGCGCGCCAAGGCGATGTATGACGCGATCGCCGATCACCGCGTGACCCACCTGTGCGGGGCGCCGATCGTGATGGCGACGCTGCTCAACGCGCCGGCGCAGGAGAAGCGGCCGCTGCCGCACGTCGTCGAGTTCTTCACCGCCGCGGCGCCGCCGCCGGAGGCGGTGCTCGCCGCCATGAAGGCCGCGGGCTTCAACGTCACCCATCTCTACGGGCTGACCGAGACCTACGGACCCGCCGTGGTCAACGACTGGCATCACGAATGGGACGCGCTCGCCCCGGCCGAGCAGGCGGCCAAGAAAGCGCGCCAGGGCGTGCGCTATCTCGCGCTCGAGGCGCTCGACGTGCTCGACCCCGACACCATGGCGCCGGTGCCGCGCGACGGCACGACCATCGGCGAAGTGATGTTCCGCGGCAACGTGGTGATGAAGGGATATCTGAAGAACAAGGCGGCGACCGACAAGGAGTTCGCCGGCGGCTGGTTCCACTCCGGCGACCTCGGCGTGATGCATCCGGACGGCTACATCCAGCTCAAGGACCGCTCCAAGGACATCATCATCTCGGGCGGCGA
>DASPVJ010000003.1:0-4382 GCA_035622435.1 Xanthobacteraceae bacterium
GCCATGGCGGAGGAAATGCGGCGCGACGACGCGGTCTTCGTCATCGGCGAGGAGGTCGCGGAATATCAAGGCGCTTACAAAGTGACGCAGGGCCTGCTGCAGGAGTTCGGCGAGCGGCGCGTGATCGACACGCCGATCACCGAGCACGGCTTTGCTGGGCTCGGCATCGGCGCCGGGCTCGCCGGCCTCAAGCCGATCGTCGAGTTCATGACCTTCAATTTCGCCATGCAGGCGATGGACCAGTTGATCAATTCGGCGGTCAAGACGCTCTACATGTCGGGGGGCCAAATGGGCTGCTCGATCGTGTTCCGCGGCCCCAACGGCCCGGCCGCCCGCGTCGCCGCCCAGCACAGCCAGGATTATTCCTCCTGGTACTCCCACATTCCCGGCCTCACCGTGATCGCGCCCTATTCGGCGGCCGACGCCAAGGGCCTGCTCAAGGCGGCGGTCCGCGATCCCAACCCGGTGATCTTCCTGGAGAACGAAATTCTCTACGGCCATTCGTTCCCGGTCCCCAAGCTCGACGACTTCGTCCTGCCGATCGGCAAGGCCAAGGTGGCGCGAGGAGGCGGCGACGTGACCATCGTGGCGTGGTCGATGGGCATGAGCTACGCGCTCAAGGCGGCCGACGAACTGGCCAAGGAGAACATCGCGGCGGAGGTGATCGATCTGCGCACCTTGCGCCCCATGGACACGGAAACGGTCGTCGCGTCTGTGAAAAAGACCGGGCGCCTCGTCACCGTCGAGGAGGGCTGGCAGCAATCGGGCGTCGGGGCCGAGATCGCCGCGCAGGTGATGGAGCAGGCCTTCGACTATCTTGACGCGCCGGTTGCCCGCGTGACCGGCAAGGACGTGCCGATGCCGTACGCGGCGAACCTGGAAAAGCTTGCATTGCCGTCCGTGGCCGAGGTGGTCGCGGCGGCCAAGACCGTTTGTTATCGGTGAGGACATGAGCAAGAAACCCTACGACTCCCTGGGAATCCCGCCCGCCGCCCGTAACGAGGGCGGCGCCGAATTGATGCGCGCCGCCGTGGTCGGGCAGAAGTTCGCCCTGTCGCTGCGCCGCGGGTTCGACGATCCGGCGGCCTGGGGGCTGATGCTGGCAACCGCCGCCCGCCAGGTCGCGCGCATCTACGCCGAGGAGAGCGGCGGGCCCGAGGACATGATGCTCGCACGCATCCGCGAAGCCTTCGATGCCGACCTCAACGAGGCCGGCGACGCCGGGACCGTGACGGCGGTCCGTTAGCACGGCGAAGGCGGGTGCCCGCGATGCCGATCAACATTTTGATGCCGGCGCTTTCTCCGACCATGGAGAAGGGCAACCTCGCCAAGTGGCTCAAGAAGGAAGGCGAGGCGGTCAAGCCGGGCGACGTCATCGCCGAGATCGAGACCGACAAGGCGACCATGGAGGTCGAGGCGGTCGACGAGGGCGTGCTGGCGAAAATCGTGGTGCCCGAGGGCACGGCGGACGTGCCGGTCAATCAGCTCATCGCGGTGCTTGCGGGCGAGGGCGAGGACGTGAAGGCGGCAGCCGCGCAGGCAAGTGCCGGCGCTCCGCCCGCCAAGGCGGCTCCGTCGCCGCAACCGGCCCCAGCCCCAGCCGCCAAGGCACCGCCGGCGCCTCTGCCGCCGGTCCAGGCTGCCGCTCCGCAGCCGATCATCGTGCCGCCGCAACCGGCCCCGGTGACGGGCGCCGACGGCCAGCGCGGCCGCGTGTTTTCTTCACCGCTCGCCCGGCGGCTCGCCAAGGAAGCCGGCATCGACATTGCCCGCATCGCCGGCTCCGGCCCGCACGGCCGCGTCATCGCGCGCGACGTAGCGGCGGCCAAAAGCGGCGCCGCGCTCAAGGCGCCCACGGTACCACCCGCGGCGGCACCGGCGCCGATCCAGGCGCCGTCGGACGACAAGATCCGCGCCCTGTTCGAGCCCGGCAGCTACGAGATCGTGCCGCACGACAACATGCGCAAGATCATCGCGCGGCGCCTGACCGAGTCGAAGCAGACAATTCCGCATTTCTATCTCACCGTCGACTGCACCATCGACAAACTTCTGTCCGCGCGCGAGGAGATCAACGCCGCAGCGCCCAAGGACAAGAACGGCAAGCCCGCCTACAGGCTCTCGGTCAACGATTTCGTCATCAAGGCGCTGGCGCTCGCCATGCAGAAGGTGCCGGAGGCCAACGTCACCTGGACCGAAGGCGCCATGCTCAAGCACAAGCATTCCGACGTGGGCGTGGCGGTCGCGATCCCGGGCGGTCTGATCACGCCAGTGGTGCGCAACGCCGAACTCAAATCGCTGTCGGCGATTTCCAACGAGATGAAGGACTTCGTGGCGCGGGCGCGGGCGCGCAAGCTCAAGCCGGAGGAATACCAGGGCGGCTCGACCGCCGTCTCCAACCTCGGCATGTATGGCATCAAGGATTTCGCCGCGGTCATCAATCCGCCCCACGCGACCATCCTGGCGGTGGGCACGGGGGAGGAGCGGGCGGTCGTGCGCAACGGCGCCGTGAGCGTCGCGACGCAGATGACCGTGACGTTGTCGACCGACCATCGCGCCGTCGACGGGGCGCTCGGCGCCCAACTGATGGACGCGTTCAAGAGGCTGATCGAGAACCCGGTGCTGATGGTGGTCTAAGCGCGATGGCGGATACGAGTTTCGACATCCTCATCATCGGGTCGGGCCCGGGCGGCTACGTCACCGCCATCCGGGCGGCGCAGCTCGGGTTCAAGACCGCGATCGTCGAGCGCGACTATCTCGGCGGCATCTGCCTCAACTGGGGCTGCATCCCGACCAAGGCGCTGCTGCGCTCGGCGGAAATCTTCCACTACATGCAGCACGCCAAGGACTACGGGCTTTCGGCGCAGAACGTCGGCTACGACGCCCAGGCGGTGGTCAAGCGCTCGCGCGCGGTGTCAAAACGCCTCAACGACGGCGTCGGCTTTCTGATGCGCAAGAACAAGGTCGCCGTCATTTGGGGCGAGGCGATGATCGACGCGCCGAGCAAGGTCACAGTGAAGGCCGGCAAGAGCGAGGCTCCCAAGGGAGCGCTCGGACCGGGCGCCTATCAGGCCAAGCACATCATCATCGCCACGGGAGCGCGACCGCGGGTGCTGCCCGGGCTCGAGCCGGACAAGAAGCTTATTTGGACCTATTTCGAGGCCATGGTGCCCGACCGCATGCCGAAGTCGCTCCTGGTCATCGGCTCTGGCGCCATCGGCATCGAGTTTGCCTCGTTTTATCGCACCTTCGGCGCCGAGGTCACCGTGGTCGAGGTGCTGCCGCAAATTCTGCCGGTCGAGGACGCCGAAATCGCCGCCTTCGCCCGCAAAAGTTTCGAGAAGCAGGGCATCAAGATTTTCACCGGCGCCAAGGTGACCAAGCTCGACAAAAAAGCCGACAGCGTCACCGCGACCATCGACGACGGCAAGGGCGGAACCCAGACGCAGACCGTCGATCGCGTGATCTCCGCGGTCGGCGTCGTCGGCAATATCGAGAATCTCGGTCTGGAAAAGCTCGGCGTGAAGACCGAGCGCGGCGCGATCGTCATCGACGGCGCCTGCAGGACCAATGTGCCCGGCCTCTATGCCATCGGCGACGTCGCTGGCCCGCCGCTCCTGGCGCACAAGGCCGAGCACGAAGGCGTCATCTGCGTCGAGGCGATCAAGGGTTTGCATCCGCATCCCATGGACAAGCGGCTCATCCCCGGCTGCACCTATTGCACGCCGCAGATCGCCTCGGTGGGGCTGACCGAGCAGGCGGCGAAAGAGCAAAAGCGCGACATCCGCGTCGGCCGCTTTCCCTTCGTCGGCAATGGCAAGGCCATCGCGCTCGGCGAGGACCAGGGTCTGGTCAAGGTGATCTTCGACAAGAAGACCGGACAACTCCTTGGCGCCCACATGGTCGGCGCGGAAGTCACCGAACTCATTCAGGGCTACGTGGTGGCGATGAATCTGGAGACCACTGAAGAAGAGCTGATGCACACCGTATTCCCGCATCCGACATTGTCGGAGATGATGAAGGAAGCGGTGCTGGATGCTTACGGAAGGGTTCTCAACATCTGATGCCGATCATCGACATGCACACCCATTGCGCGCCGCGCGTCGCCGGCGATCCGTTCGGCGTTGCAGCCGTGATGCGCGGTACGCCGGTCGGAAGGGATATGGTGTCGAGTTTCCGTGGCCTGCCGGCCGTGGGCTATGGCGAGATTTTTGATTTCGACCACCAGGAAGAGGTCTGCACCGCCGCTGGCATTACTGGACGCCTGATCAGCAACCCTTTCGCGGCGGAAAGCATCTCGTGGGCATCGAAATCGCCCGCCATCGACGTCGTCAAATCGATCAACGATCAAATCGCCGAGACGGTCGCGCGCTCGCCGAAGAACT
>DASPVJ010000004.1:0-2421 GCA_035622435.1 Xanthobacteraceae bacterium
CCGTGGTTGGCGACCGCCGGCGCCGGCGACGTGCTCGCCGGCTTCATTGCCGGGCTTTTGGCCCAGGGCATGCCGGGCTTTGAGGCCGCGGCCGCGGCTGCGTGGATGCACGGGGAAGCCGCAACCCAGGTCGGCCCCGGGCTCATCGCCGAAGATTTGGCTGAGGCACTGCCGCCCATCTATCGTCGTCTGTTCGCGGAAATCGCCGGCTAGAGCATGATGCCGAAAAGTGGGTACCGGTTTTCGGAAAAACATCATGCTCCAACAATAAGATAAAGCGGGATGGCGATTCGAAGAAAAGCCATCACGCTTTAGGGGTCAGGTTACTTCGAACCAACCGGGCGAGGCGCCGCCGGCCGCCCCCAGCGGCTGGGCTTCGATCTGCCATTTGCCCGGGTTATCGGCGACGAACGCGACGTGGTCGCTCTGCCCGGCCGGGACCAGCAGGGTATCGAGCCAGAACGGCTTCCAGCCGTCGTCGAGGCGATCGAGCAGGCGGAAATGGTGGCCGTGCACATGCACCGCCATGGCCTGATCGGTGCGATTGAGAAGCCCGAGCAGGGCGGCGCGCCCGCGCGGGAGTGAAAACAACGGCCGGCCGCTGCCGGGCGCCGTCGCGGTGCCCGCCGGCAGCGGGACATCGACCTTGAGCGCGTGGGTGAGGTCGATCCGCCGGGGCAGCGGGTTGTCCGGCAAGGGGGCCGGGTCCGGCCGCGGCGCCGCACGGGCGGGAGGCGCGTCGGCGTAAACGAGGCGCGCCAGGTCCACTTCGCTTCCCGCGATGGCGACAGTGATCGCCGCGCTGTCGCCAGGCGAAAGCGTCGCATCGATGAAGAGATCGACGCGATTGCCCGGGGCGAGCGCGACGCGGCCGCCGCGCGCCGCGAATGGTTCGGCCGGTTCGCCGTCGATCGCCATGACGACCGGCTGATGCCGCTCGATCCGGACGACAAGGGCGCGCACAGCCGCGTTGACGAGGCGCAGCCGCAGCCGTTCGTTCGTCGCGACCGCGAGGTCGAGACGGGGCGCGCCGTTGGCGGTCAGGTGCGGGGGCGCCGCGCCCTCGATCGCCCCCTCGGATGGCCGCCAGTCGGACAGCAGGATCGTCACGTCGCGGTCGACGTCGACCGGCGATCCTTCCTCGACGAGGAGGCCGCCGGCGAGGCCGCGGCCGAGTTGTCCGGCAAAATCGCGCGCCGCGTGGTACCAGAAAGTGCCGGCGTCCGGCGGCGTGAAGCGGTAGTCGAAGCTTGCGCCCGGCGCGATCGGCGCCTGGGTGAGGCCGGGCACCCCGTCCATGGCGTTCGGCACGTGGACGCCGTGCCAGTGCACGCAGGTCGGTTCCGGGAGTTCGTTGACGAGGCGCACCTGAACCTCCGTGCCGCGCTTGACGCGCAGCAGCGGCCCGGGAGCAGCGCCGTCATAGCCCCAGATGTCCGTCGAGCCGGCGTCGCCGGACAGGGTCGCCTTGCCCGGCTGCGCGCGGATGATGCGGAGCGCGGGAACTTCATCAGCGCCGGCGGGTAGGGCGCGCGCCCCGCCGCCGGCCCACAGGCCGGCAGCCGCAAGGCCGACGGATTTCAGGATGCGCCGGCGCGAGAGCCGCGGGCTTGGTGCGAACTCAATCATGGCCTATCTGGCGGTCATGGGCCTCGATCAGCGACATCCACCATATGGCGGAGCGGCCGCGATTTGCCTATTCTTAGGGTGTCGCGCGGCCTGCGCGGTGATATAAGCCGCGCCGCCGGGACGCTTTCCCGTTGCGGGCGTGGCGGAACTGGTAGACGCGCGGGATTTAGGTTCCCGTGGCGAAAGTCGTGGGGGTTCGAGTCCCTCCGCCCGCACCACGCCCAAGGCCCAGGTTCAGTGATCCCCGATTGAGGGACGGCGCCCCCGGGGACGATGAGCTACGAGCGATAAGGACGAGGCAGCGAGACGTGCCATGCAGGTGACCGAGACCACCACTGACGGCCTCAAGCGTGAATTCCGGGTTGTGGTGCCCGCCGCGGATTTGGAGGCAAAACTCAACGAGCGCATCGGAGAGCTTAAAGATCGCGTACGGCTAAACGGGTTCCGTCCTGGTAAGGTCCCGCTGAACCATCTCAAGCGCGTCTACGGGCGTGCCGTTATGGCGGAAGCTATCGAGGCTGCCGTTCGCGAAGCCAACGCCCAAATCGTGTCCGAGCGCGGGTTCCGCCTGGCTATGGAACCCAAGGTGACGCTCCCCGAGGAGCAAAGCGAAATCGACAAGGTGATCGCTGGACATTCCGACCTCGCTTACACCGTCGCGGTCGAGGTGATCCCGACGATCGACCTCGCGGATTTCAAGAATATCAACATTGAGCGACTGATCGCCAATGTCACCGAGGAGGAGGTTGCGGAAGCGATTAAGGTGATAGCCGACCAGAGTAAACCCTACGC
>DASPVJ010000005.1:0-2321 GCA_035622435.1 Xanthobacteraceae bacterium
GCGGCCCGGCCGGCCGGGCGGGCGTGCGGACGAACGACGTCATCGTGGCGCTCGACGACGCGCCGGTGCAGGGCCTCACCCTCAATCAGGCCGTCGAGAAGATGCGCGGACCGCTCAATACGCCGATTCGCCTCAGGATCCAGCGCTCCGGGGAGGACCGCCCGATCGAGCTGACCATCTATCGCGAGGTCATCACCTTGCGCCCGGTGAGCTACCGCGTCGAGGACGACGTCGGCTACATCCGCGTCCGCCAGTTCAACGAGCGCACGACCGACGGCGTGAAGGACGCGCTCGGCTTCCTTGCGGCGCGCATTCCGGCGGATCGCCTCAAGGGTTACGTGCTCGATCTGCGCAACAACTCGGGCGGGCTGCTCGACCAGGCGATCTCGGTCTCCGACGTATTCCTCGAGAGCGGCGAGATCCTGTCGACCCGCGGCCGCGCCGCGGACGAAACTCAGCGCTTCAGCGCGCGCCCCGGCGACCTCGCCTACGGCAAGCCGCTCGTCGTCCTCGTCAATCACGGCTCGGCCGCAGCCACCGAAGCCGTGGCCGCCGCGCTGCAGTACCACCGGCGCGCGATCGTCGTCGGCAGCCGTTCCTTCGGCCGCGGGTCGATCCAGACGATGATTCCGCTCGGCGAGGGCCGGGGCATGCTGAGACTGACGACCGCGCACATGTTCACCCCGGGCGGAAACCCGATCGAGGGCGTCGGCATCACGCCTGACGTCGAGGTGCTGCAGAAGGCTCCGTTGGGGTCGGACGCGGAGGTGACGAGCCAAGTCGCCTCGTGCGGCGGCGACCAGTACGAGGAGCAGGCGGCCACGGCCTATGTCCCGACCGACCCCGACGACGACAAGGCCCTGCAAACCGCCTTCGGGCTGCTGCGCGGCGGCGCCCGTCCGGCGACCGAGCAACACCGTTAGCGCATGATGCCGATCGCTGGAACGGATCATGCTGCGAAAATAATGCGGACGCGATGCGGATTCGAAGATAGAGTCGGGCCGCTTTAGGGCGCCTTGCGAAAAGAAGCTGCCCGGGTCGGAAACCGAAGCACGGAGGAAACAATGAAAATCGATCGTCGTCACCTGATGTTGCCGGCGCTTGCCGTCGGGCTTATGGGCGTCGCCGCCAGCTTCGCGGCTTCGCCGGACGAGGACTCGGTCGCGAAGAACGTCGAGGCGTTTCGCCTCGCCCAGATCGCGGCCGACCCCAAGGCGCTCGATGCGCTGTGCGCGTCGGAACTCAGCTACAGCCACTCGGACGGCCGGATCGAGGACAAGGCGACCTTCATCGCCAACGCCACCAACGGAAAAATGAAGTTCCTGTCGCTCGAATACAAGGACCCGCAGATCCGCGTGGTCGGTGCGGCCGCGATCGTACGGTTCCATTGGCTGGGCGAAAGCGAAACCGTTGCCGACGGCAAGAAAAACGTCACCAATCTGCATATCCTGATGAACTGGCAAAAACAGGGGACGGACTGGAAGCTTCTGTCGCGCGCGTCGACCAAGCTCTGATCGCGGCAACGACGCCGCCGATCGCGGATTCGATCACACGCCCCATACGGACGACGGCCGCCGCGGCGACGGCGATGGCCGCGGCGCCGCGCGTGTTAGAGCATGATGCCGAAAAAGCCATCACGCTTTCGCCCGGCAGAGAGGACGTGCCATGCCGTTTTATGAAAGAGGCGCCGTTCGCATCCATTTCGAGGAGGCGGGGTCGGGCGTGCCGTTGCTGATCATCCCGGGCGGCGGGTTGAACTCGACCATCGGCTACCTCACCGGCGGCGCGCCGTTCGATCCGATCGCGCAGTTCAAGGACGAGTACCGCTGCATCGCCTCCGACCTGCGCAACGCCAACGGCGGCCAGTCGTCCGGCCCGCTCGAGATCGACCGGCCGTGGGACGCCTACTCCGACGACCACCTCGGCCTGATGGACCACTTGGGCGTCGACAAGTTCCTGGTGCTGGGCTTCTGCGTCGGCGGCCCCTTCATCTGGAACCTGTTGAAGCGCGCGCCCGATCGCATCGTCGCGGCGGTGCTGGCGCAGCCGAGCGGGTCGCGTCCGCAGATGCGCGACCTCTTCTACGACAACAACATGAAGGGCTGGGGCCCGGCGCTGACCGCCAGGCGCCCCGACATCACCATGGAGATGGTCGACAGGTTTCTCACCAGAATGTACCGCACCGACCCCGACTTCGTCTTCACCGTGACGCGCGATTTCGTGCGCAACTGCCGCACCCCCGTGCTCATCCTGCCGGACGACATCCCGGCGCACCCTTACGCCGTCGCCATGGAGTGCGCGCTCATGGCGCCCAACGCGGA
>DASPVJ010000006.1:0-6154 GCA_035622435.1 Xanthobacteraceae bacterium
GCCAGCATGACCGAACTCGCCGAACGCATCGCCCGCGAATACGGTACGCCCGCCGCGGTCGTCGACCTCGACCGGGTCGAGCGCAATATCAAGCGCCTGCAGGCCAGGTGCGACGCCGCCGGCCTCGCCAACCGGCCGCACATCAAGACCCACAAGAGCCCGGTCATCGCCAAGATGCAGCGCGAGGCCGGCGCCAAGGGCATCACCTGCCAGAAGCTCGGCGAGGCGGAGGTGATGGCCGAGGCGGGGTTCGAGGAGATCCTCATCAGCTACAACATCATGGGCGAGGAGAAGGTCGCCCGCCTCGCCGCCCTGATGGGCAGGACCGCGATGATCGTGTGCGTCGACAACCCGGTCAGCGTCGCCGCCGCGGCGGACGCCGCCGGCCGCGCCGGCCGGCCGCTCAAGGTGCTGGTCGAATGCGACACCGGGCGCAAGCGCGCCGGCGTCGAGACGCCGGGCGAAGCGATCGCGCTCGCGCGCATGATCGGCGAGCGCAACGGGCTCGCCTTCGCCGGCTTCCTGCTCTACCCGCCGGAGACCGCGATCCGAGAGACGCAAACGTTTCTCGACCAGGCGGCTATCGGCGTGCGGGAGTCGGGGCTGGAGCCGGCCATCGTTTCGTCCGGCGGCACGCCCAACATAGCGAACCTCGGCAAGATCGCCGGCGCCACCGAACACCGCGCCGGCACCTACGTGTTCAACGACCGCATGATGATGGCGTGCGGCGCGGCCGGGCTCGACGACTGCGCGTTCGCCATCGTGGCGACGGTGGTGAGCCGCGCCGGCCCCGACCGCGGCATCGTCGACGCCGGTTCGAAGACGCTCACCAGCGACACCGGCGGCCTCGACGGCCACGGCCTCATCCTCGAGCACCCGCAGGCGCGCATCGCGAGGTTCGCCGAGGAGCACGGGTTCCTGGATCTCGCCGCCTGCAATGACCGCCCCGACGTGGGCGACGTGGTGCGCATCGTCCCCAACCACGTGTGCGTGGTGGTCAACATGCTCGACCGCCTGATCGCCACGCGCGGCGGCGAGATCGTCGGCGAAATCCTGGTGGCGGCAAGGGGACGGATCAGCTGAGCGGGACTTACGTCAGTGGGGATGAAGCAAACCCTCGACGTGATCAACCGGATGGAGGCCGACGGCGTCATCGGCCAATACGCCATTGCCGGCGCGGTTGCCGCCTACAATTACATCGAACCTGCGCTCACCAGCGATCTCGATATCCTTGTCTCGTTCGATGAACCTGCAAATAGCAAAAAATCCGGTCTGATCTCGCTCGATCCGATCTACGCCTATCTGAAGACGAAGGGCTACGGGGAGCACCGGAAGGAGGGAATACTGATCGAGGGTTGGCCGGTGCAATTCCTTCCGGTCGCAAGTGACCTGGACGTGGAGGCGCTCGCACAGGCCGAGGACATCGATGTGGAGGTCAACCCGGCGGAGGGTGTCGTCAAAACCCGGATACTGCGGCCCGAGCACATCATGGCGAACGCATTGCGGGTCGGCCGACCCCAGGACTTCATTCGCATCGCGCAATTCCTGCAGGAGAAGGCCGTCGACCTCACCGCTCTTTGCGCATTGTTGGAGCGCCACAATCTCAAGGATGCCTGGCGATCGTTTTGCAAACGGACTGGAATTGGCGATCCCTGTGGCTTACATAGAGGCCCATGAAGGATACGTCCAAAGACGTTTTCCCCGATATTTCCGATATCCTTGCGCGCAAGGCGGAAGGGCGGCGCGAGATCGCGCGCCGGTCGTTCGGCGAGAAGATCGCCATGATGGAAGCGCTGCGCGAGCGCCTCGAGCCGTTCAAGCGGGCGCGCGAAGCGCGGCGGGCGGCGAGCGAGAAACCTGTGAACAGCGAATAGTCCGGGTCGCTGCGGGCGTCATTGCGAGGAGCCCAAAGGGCGACGAAGCAATCCAGGATCACAGCCCGTTGCCCTGGATTGCTTCGCTTCGCTCGCAATGACGAGCGCTACTGCTGCCCCACCAGGAGCGGCGTGATGCGGCGCACGGTGACCCGGCGGTTGCGCCGCTCGGGGCCGTCGGTCGGAATCTTCAGGTACTGCTTGCCGTAGCCCTGGGTCGTCAGGTTCTCGGGCGGCACCTGGAACTGCTCGGACAGCACCATCGCCACCGCCTCCGCCCGGCGATCGGACAGCGACAGGTTGTCGATGTCGGAGCCGACCGCGTCGGTGTGCCCTTCGATCAGGAACACTTCGCGCGGGTTGGCGGCCACGGCCTTGTTGATCGCCTCGGCAACCCAGGCGAGGCGGCCGACCTGGTCGGGCGCCACTTCCCACGAGCCGAAGTCGAAGTTGATCGTGTCGATGTCGATGCTCGCCATGCGCTCGAGCAGCGGCCGGCTGTAGCGGATCTCGTCGAGCGAATAGGCGCGCGCCAGCGGCTCGACCGGCGGCGCGATCAGCACGGCGTAGATGTCGGCTTCGGCCGCGCGTTCCAGGTCGAGGATGTAGCGCTCGCGCGGAATGCCGATCACGACCGGCGGCAGGTCGACGTAGAAGTCGGCGATGCCGCGGAATTCGCGCACGGGGTTGTCGATGATGATCACCTCGCGCCCGTCCGGATAGCGGCGCAGACGGCGCAGCAGGCCGCCGTCGGGACCGACGACGGTGACGATGCGGATGCCGTCCGGCCGCTCGACGATGGTGAGGGTGTCGCGGCCCTGCTGCTCGACGTGCACGTTGCGGGCGTGCAAGCCGAAGCGGTCGACCTCGTTGTGGCGAATGACGACGTGCCCGCCCTCCTGGATGATGGTGCGGTCGGGCTCGCGGATGAAGGTGCTGTTGCCCTCGTGCACCTCCTGGCGCTGCGCGCGCAGGTCCTGGACCTTGCCCGAGCGCCATTGCTCGGCGTGCCGGCGCTGCTCTTCCAATTCCTGGCTGGTGCGCGGCGCCACGTGCAGCCCCGGAGCGGCGGCGGCCGGCGGCGCCGGATGCCCTTGCGCGGCGGGCGGGGGCGGCGGAGCGCCCGGGTGAGGCGGTTGCGCGGTCGGCGGCGGCGGGGCTCCGGGGTGCGGCTGCTCCGCGGCGGGCGGCAGCGGTCGGCGGCCGGGCGGCTGCGGCTGGCCGACCGAGGGGGGCGGCGAAGCCTGCGGCTGCTGGGCGGCCGGAGGCGGCGGGGGCGCCGGTTTCTGCACGGCCGGAGGCTGCGGCTGCTTGGGCGGCGCCGGCTTTTGCTGCGGCGCCGCCGGCTTCGGCTGCTGCTGCTTCTTCTGTTGCGGGGGTTCCTGTTGCGCGAGAATCGTCACGCCGCTCGCGGCGCCCGCCTGGATCGGCTGGCACAGGGCAAAGGTCGGGAGAGCCGCGGCAAGCAGCAGTTGCTTCGTTCTGGTCATACGTGGCCTTTCTTCACGTCTTGGGCGCACTCGGATTCGGCGCAGGGGGAACCACAGCGGGCAGGCAGCGGCGTGTCTTTATCATGACCAAATAATGACGGACTGCGGCATTCCGCCGTCGCTGCGCCGCGGTCAATGGGCGACGTCGGCGAGCACGGCGTCGACCGCTTCGCCCAGCCGCTCGACGATCATCTCGATGTCGCGCGGGGCGGCGATGTAGGGCGGCGCCAGCAGCACGTGGTCGCCGGCGATCCCGTCCGCGCTGCCGCCGCTGGGGTAGCAGGCAAGGCCGCGCGCGAGCGCCGCGCGCTTGATGCGCGCGTGCAGCTTCAGGGCCGGATCGAACGGCGCCTTGGTGGCGCGGTCGGCGACGATCTCGACGGCGTAGAACAGGCCGCGCCCGCGCACGTCGCCGACGTGATGATGATTGCCGAACCGCTCGATGAGGTGCGTCTCCAGCAAACGGCCCATGCGGCGCACGCGATCGAGCAAATTGTCCTCGCGGATCACCCGCTGCACCGCGAGCGCGGCCGCGCACCCGAGCGGATGGCCCATATAGGTGTGGCCGTGCAGCAACGTCCCGGATCCGTTGCGCATCGCTTCGGCGATCTTGCCCGACGCGAGCGTCGCGCCGATCGGCGCATAGCCGCCGCCAAGCCCCTTGGCGACGGTCTGGATGTCGGGCGCGACGCCCTCCTGTTCCCAGGCATGGCGCGTGCCGGTTCGGCCCATGCCGCACATCACCTCGTCGAGAATGAGCAGGGCGCCGTGGCGATCGCAGACCGCGCGCACGGCCGGGAAATATCCCTCGGGCGCGGGTACGCAACCGGCCGTGGCGCCGACCACCGGCTCGGCGATGAAGGCCGCGACGGTGTCGGGGCCGAGCCGCTCGAACTCCGCTTCGAGCTCGGCAGCGAGGCGGCGAACGAAGTCCGCTTCGCTTTCCTGCGGACCCTGCTCGCGATAGGCGAAGGCCGGCGTGACGTGGCTGAAGGCATCCGAGAGAATCGGCGCAAACGGCGTCCGCCGCGCCCGATTTCCGCTGGCCGCGAGCGCGCCCAGGGTGTTGCCGTGATAGCTCTGCCGCCGGGCGATGAACCGCGTGCGCTGCGGCTCCCCGATCTCGAGAAAATATTGCCGCGCCATCTTGAGCGCGGTCTCCATTGCCTCCGAGCCGCCGCACGTCAGATAGACGCAGGCAAGCCCGCCCGGCTCGTGGCCGACGAGGTCGTCGGCCAGCGCTTCCGCAACTTCGGTGGTGAAGAAACTCGTGTGCACATAGGCGAGCGTCTTCGCCTGCGCCGCGAGCGCCTCGAGCACGCGCGGATGCTGGTGCCCGAGGCACGACACCGCCGCGCCGCCCGACCCGTCGAGCACCTCGCGGCCGTGCGCGTCGACGAGCCACATGCCGTGCCCGCGGACCACGATGGGCGGGTCCTCGCGCAGGTTGCGATGGAGGAGACGGCTGCGGCGGGCCGGTGCCGACGCTGCGGCGGCGGGCGTTGTCATGGTCGGGATTCCTCTCGCCCATACTGCGACAGGGCGGCGGAGCTTTCAAGGATGCGGGAGCGGGCCGGGACAAGCCCGGCGATCCGTGGGGCGCCAAAATGACGAAGTACGATGTCGCCTACCAAACAAAAAGCCCGGCGCGGGGGCCGGGCTCCTTGTCGCGGCGCTATTTGCGCCGCCGCTTTCGCGTGTTCAACGAAAGGCCGACCGCATAGGCCTTCTGCCGCACCGCGCCCTCCGAGCGCTTGAGCTTGGCGCCGATGCGCCGTGCCGGCGTCTTCTGCCGCGCCATCGTCTTGAGCGTGCGAAGATCGCCCTTCGACCAATCGCGGCGAACCCTTCTCCTGGCACCTGCCATTTCCATAGTCTCCATTTGGTTGGAACGAGTCTTTATATCACAGCGAGTCTTTGTATCACAGATAGCGGCCGAAATCCCTCCCAATCAACAAATCGTGAGCATTTTCATGAAAAATACGTAATTTACGCACCGGTATTTTTTATTTGCATGCCATTTGCATGGCCGGCGCCGTCGCAGCTGCCGCTGCGTCCGCCGGCGGCCTTTTGGCAGCAATCGTGAGCAAACATAATGCGTTAGCCAAGGATGACGATAAAATACTTGGTTCAGACAAACCGAGAACATCTGCGAATCTCACGACCTGCCCGGGCCTGCAGTTGACACCGGCCCGGATGCCGCCATGCTCGAACCCAGAGCATGATCCCGAAAAAGCCTGCCCCGCACTTGGTGCGGGGGGCACCGGTTTTCGGAAAAGATCATGCTCCAACAACAAGCCGGGCCGGAACGATGCTGCACAGCGAAAAACGCATCCTGACCACGCATACCGGCAGCCTGCCGCGGCCGCCGGAGTTGACGCGCCTCTACGTGCGCCGGTCGCATGGCGAGGCGGTCGACCCGGCCGCGCTCGCCGCCGCCGGCAAGGCCGCGCTCGCCTGGGTCGTGCCCCAACAGATCGCGGCCGGCATCGACATCGGCAACAACGGCGAGCAGCAGCGGGAGTCGTTCTTCCTCTACCTGCGCGACCGGCTGACCGGCCTCGGCGGCAGCTGGGAGCGCGCCTCGCGCGCGGACGTCGAGCGCTATCCGGTGTTCAAGAAGATGTGGAACGAGCAGCACGCCGCCAGGGCGCAGGTGTCCTCGTTCAGCCTGCTGCCGAAGGCGGTCGGGGCCGTGACCTACAAGGACGACCGCGCCATCCGCGACGAATGCGCGGACTTCCGGGCGGTCCTGGCGGCGACCCCCGACGCGTTCCGCGAGCCGTTCAT
>DASPVJ010000007.1:0-2553 GCA_035622435.1 Xanthobacteraceae bacterium
GAGCGCCGCGCGCCCGGCGATGACGAGGCCGGTGTGGCCGCGCACGACCTGCGGCTGGCCGCTCGGCAGGTGAAACTGGCTGCGCCCGACGTTGATCCACATGTTGCCGTCGCCCACCATCATCATCGGGTCGCGGGTGAGCCCGAGGCCGGCGGCGTAGAACAAGGTGGCAAGCCGCTGGTCGGGGACGCGGACGTTGACGTGCTCGAGGTGGATCGCGTTCCCGAGGTCCTCGGCGGCGCGGTCGAAGGTCGGTTGCATGATGGCGGTCCCGGAAAACGAGGGTCGATGCGCCAGCATACGATACCGGCGCTCGCACCGCCACTGGCGCGGTGGCACGGCAAGGCGCTCAGGATGACGTCGAGCTTGTGGCCGCGGCGAGGCCCCTGCCTCCGCTCGCAGGCACTGTCAAATCTTACAGTAATGTCAAATCTGACAGGCGTCGCAGCGCCGAGGTTTTATCGGGCGGGAACGCCGGCCAACAAGAGGCCGCGCATGTAACGCCGGCGGTCGTTCGCCCTTTTGATTGCGTACGTCTTTGCGAAGTGCTCGACAGTGAAGTGCGGCTCGAGCGACAACAGCTTGGCGATATAGGGTTTGGCTTCGTCGGGGCGCCGGAGATGGCCGAGAGCGGCGATCAGGGGCTTGTAGCCGGCACTAAAATTCGGATTGGATTTCACGGCGCCGCGCCCCACAAGCACCGCCTGCTCGTAGTCGCCCTTGAAAAAGTACGCGAGGGCATAGGCTCCTTCAAACCAAAAATAAGGATCGAATGGTGCCAATTCGCGGTAGCGTTTCAAGCGCTGCAGCGCGACGATCGGTTCGCCGATGTAACAATAAGCCGGTGCGCTGAGCGCCCAAATGAACGCCAGGTTGGGATTGAGGCGCAGCGAACGATCGTAATAACGGATGGCGGCGTCGAAGTCCTTTTTCCAGAGGCACGTGTGGGCATAAAAGCCGAGGGCTTCCGCGTTATCGGGATCTATTTCGATGGCCTTGCGGCACAGGGTCTCCGCGGTCGCCAAGGCCCCGGCGACGTCCTGCGTCCAGCCCTGCCCCACCCGAGTGATGTGCCAAAAGGCCGCCCAGGCCGGTGCCGTGGCGTTCTTTGGATCGATCTCCATCGCCCGGTGAATCAATACGCCCGCGCGTTCGTATTTCGTGCGTTCGACGCTGAAAAGCAGGGGAATGGCCAACAGCAGGAGCCCGGTGGCGCCGTAACGTTCGCGGCGATTGGGCTGGCCCTCGATGAAGAGAGTGACCGGATCGATGCTGCCGACCACCCGGCCGGTGACCATCTCATTCAACCGGTGCAACTCGCTGGCTTGCAGTTCGAAGCGCTCGCTCCAGACCGGCTCGGTGCGCCGGCTCAGGTCGAGCAACCGGACGTCGATCTCGATGAACCGCCCATGCCGGCCGACGGCGCCGTCGACGGCATAGTCCAACTCTTTGCGCTGAAGAAGGTGCTCGCCGGTGTAGTTGTCCAGCGGCCTGTATATGAATGACACGGGGGCAACGACGTCGAACCAGCGAAACCGCGCCAGCCCGGCGGCGATGTCGTGGCTCAGGGAAAAGGCAAAGTCTTCCCCCCTTTCGGCGCCCTTTCCTTCCCCCTTTCCCTCGAACGGCAGAACCGCGACGCGCAGCCGGTTGCGCCCCGGCAAATGTTGGTGAGCATGGGTTTCGGTGCGCGGGGGGAAGCGCGGCGGCCCATCGTGCTTGACATCGGATGAAGCCCGCGCGGTTTTCGGTTGACGCAAACCTCGCGTTTTCCACTTGAACCGGTCGCGCTCCCGCGCCAGCCAGCGGTCGAACGACGCGCTGACTCCGTCAAGGCCGTCGAGCAGTTTCCCGGCGCAGAACAGGGCGAGGTCGGCGCGTTCCGAATCGGGAGCAGAGGATTCGCGGAGCGCCACGGCGTCGATCCAGCAGGCATTGGCGTCGAGCCGGATGGTGGCGCGGCCGGTCGAAATCAGCTCCGCGGCGAGCGGACCCAGGGCGGCGCACACTTCGAGCAAGGCGTGGCGCAGGCTGCCGCGCGCGAGTTCGTCGCTGGCTTGATCCCACAACATGCGGGCGAGCCGAATGCGCGGCAGCTTTTCTCCCGAGGCGAGGCAAAGCAATGCCAGCAGGGCGCGCGCTTTTTTCCCGCGCGGAAGAATGTCGTCTCCGAGGTAGCTCGTCGCCCGCATCGGGCCGAGCAGATGGATGCGCGCGATCCGGCAGGCCGTGGGGTGCTCAACGAGCCTGGCGATATCGGGCGTCAAAGCCCCGCTGTGGCCGCCACTAACCGCGGTGTCCATCCGTCCTCCATCGTCGGGGCGCTATTGGTAACTCGGCTTTCTATCACGCTAATCGACCCCGGCCCCCGGGTGAAGGCTCAAAATCTTACGAATACTGGTTGAGGGTGCGCCCTAAGGTTAACAACCCAATATCCCCATACTATATTTTGTGGCCCGCACTGAGTCGGGTCTAGATATTGGAGATAACCGTGAAAGACGACAGCACCGTGAAAATTCCGACTCCCGACATCGAACACAACGGCAAGGTTCG
>DASPVJ010000008.1:0-11245 GCA_035622435.1 Xanthobacteraceae bacterium
CCCGCCTCGATGATGCGGCGGATGAGCGCATCGGGCACCGGGTCGGGCTTGAGCCGCCGCATCGACCGCGTGGTGTGGATGATGTCGAAGAGTCCGGTGCCGTCGGCCATGGCGTCCTCCCTGGGTCGCGAATGTGCTACGCGGCCATATTCGCGTCGAAATTCGATCCCACTTCGCCCGCCATGCGCTTTCGCGTCAAGCCGATCCTCATGATCCTCATCGTTCTGTTCCTGCTGCCGATCGCGGTCCGCGCCGCCCTTTACTACGCCACCGAACGCCCCGGCACCTGGCGCGACGCGGATTGGTCGAGTGCGCATCTCCTGGCGCCCGCCGCATCCGATCCCGCAGCGCGGGTCCTGGTTTTCTCCGGCCGCACCGGGCGCTGGAAAGGCATTTTCGCGGTCCACAGCTGGATCGTGGTCAAGCCGGAAAACGCTGAGAACTACATTCGCTACGACCTGACTGGATTCGGCCGGCCGATCCACGTCAACGGCTGGGACCCCCACGGGCGCTGGTTCGGCCACACGCCGCACGTCGTCGCCGACATCAGGGGCGCGGCCGCGGCTGCGGCGATCCCGAAAATCCAGGCGGCGATCGCCGCCTACCCCTTGGCGAGACCGGGCGACTATCGGCTGTGGCCGGGGCCGAACAGCAACACCTTCGTGGCGAACGTGCTCCGCGCGGTGCCGGAGCTTGCGGTCGCCATGCCGCCCGAGGCAGTCGGCAGGGATTATCGCGTCGACGGCACCATCTTCGGCCTCACCGGGAGCAAGACCGGCGTGGAGGCGAGCCTGTGGGGCCTGCTCGGTCTAAAACTCGGGTGGGTCGAAGGGGTCGAGGTCAACCTGTTCACCCTGGTCGCCGGGCTCGACGTCCGGCGACCCGCGATCAAATTGCCGGGCTTCGGGCGGATCGGTGTCGAAGACGCGGCCCAGACGGCGACCGCCCAGCCGCGATAGCCGGCCATGCCAGCGCTCTCGATCATCGTCCCGGTGCTCGACGAAGGCGGGATCATTGCCGACGCGCTCGCGGCGCTGGCGCCTTATCGCGCCCGCGGCGCCGAAGTCATTGTCGTCGATGGCGGCAGCCGGGATTCGACCATCGAAGCGGCGCGCCCCCTCGCCGACCGCGTCGTGACGACGCCGCGCGGCCGCGGAACGCAAATGAACGCCGGCGCGGCGATGGCGCAAGGCGACGCGCTGCTCTTCCTGCACGCCGACACGCGCCTGCCACCCGACGCCGACCGCCTCATCCTCCACGCATTGAAAAGATCGCCGTGGGGACGCTTCGACGTGACGATCGCCGGGCGCAGCCCGCTGCTGCGCGTGGTCGCCGCAACGACGAACCTGCGCTCGCGGCTCACCGGCATCGCCACCGGCGACCAGGCGATGTTCGCGACCGGCGCGGCGTTTGCGCAAGCTGGCGGCTTTCCCGACATCCCCCTGATGGAAGACATCGTCCTGTCGCAGCGGCTCAAGCGCATCGGCAGGCCGGCGTTTATTGCGGCGCGGGTGACGACCTCGGGCCGCCGCTGGGAGCGGGACGGGGTGGTGCGGACCATCCTGACCATGTGGCGACTGCGGCTCGCCTTCTTCCTCGGCGCGCCGCCGGCGCGCCTGGCGCGGCGATACGGCTATGGCGCCGGCGACGCCTGAGCCGGTCGCGGTCGCGGTGCTCGCCAAGGCGCCGGTGGCGGGCTCGGTGAAGACGCGGCTGATCCCGGCGCTGGGTGCCGAGGGCGCCGCGACGTTGCAGCGACGGCTGATCGAACGCACGGTCGCGACGGCGTGTGCGGCCGCCGTCGGCCCGGTGACAGTATGGATGACGCCGGCGGCGCCGCATCCGTGTTTCGCAGCGCTGGCGTCGCGCCATCCGATCGCCTTGGCGGCGCAGCCGGACGGCGACCTCGGCACTCGCATGCTGGCGGCCTGCACGGCCACGAACGGGCCGACGATCGTGATCGGCACCGACTGCCCGCTGCTGACGCCCACCCACCTGCAGCAATCGGCGCAAATACTGTGCGAGGGCACCGACGCGGTCGTCATTCCGGCCGAGGACGGCGGCTACGTGCTGATCGGCTCATGCCGGCCGCAGCCCGCCCTGTTCGCCGACATGACGTGGAGCACGGCGACAGTGATGGCGGAAACGCGCCGCCGCCTTGCCCGGCACGGCCTCACGTGGGGCGAGCCGGCGCAGCTATGGGACGTGGACCGCCCGGAGGACCTCGCGCGGCTGCGCGCAGATGGATTCGCGTATCTGCTCGGCGAAATCTAAACCCTCCCCTCCAGCGCCCGCTTGAAGATCGTCCGGGCGGCGCGCCTGTCGAACTGCCGCGGATTGCCGCCGGCGGTGGGGTCCTCGATCGCCATGGCGACGATGCGGTCGATTTGCTCATCGCCGACGTTGAGGCCGGCGAGGGTGCGCGGCACGCCAATTGCCCAGCGCAGTTCCAGCAACCAATCGAGGAACGCGCGGAAGGTGGGCTTGAGGCCGAGATAGGCGGAGAGCCGCTTGATGCGCGGCTCGATCTCCCGACGATTGAAAACGAGCACGTAGGGCATGAAGACGCCGTTGGTCAGCCCGTGGTGGGTATCGTAGAGCGCGCCCACCGGATGCGAGAGCGCGTGGATCGCGCCGAGCCCCTTCTGGAACGCGGTCGCCCCCATGGCGGCCGCGGCCATCATGTGGGCGCGCGCGTCAAGGTCGCCGCCGTTCTTGACCGCGCGCGCCAGGTTCTCCTTGACGAGGCGGACGCCCTCGACCGCGACGCCGTCGGCGAGCGGGTGCCAGGACTGCGCGCAATAAGCCTCGAGGCAATGGGCGAGCGCGTCCATGCCGGTCCCGGCGGTGATCAGCGGCGGCATGCCGGCGGTGAGCCCGGGATCGCAGATCGCGACCTTCGGCATCATGCGCGGATGAAAGATGATTCTCTTGATGCGCGCCGCCTCGTCGGTGACCACCGCCGCGCGGCCAACCTCCGAGCCGGTGCCGGCGGTGGTCGGCACGGCGACGACCGGCGCGATCCCGTCGGCGTTTGCCCGCGTCCACCAGTCGCCCACGTCCTCGAAGTCCCACAGCGGCCTGGTCTGTGCCGTCATGAAGGCCACGAGCTTGCCGGCGTCGAGCGCCGAGCCGCCGCCGAACGCCACCACCCCGTCGTGCCCGCCCGCGCGAAAGGCGGCGACGCCCGCCGCGATGTTGGCGGCGACCGGGTTAGGCCGGATGTCGGCAAAGAGCGTGGCCGCAAGGCCGGCGGCACCGAGCGAAGCCAACGCGTCGGCGACCATCGGCAGCCGCGCCAAGTTTGGATCGGTGACGACCAGCGGCCGCGCCATCCCGGCAGCCTTCGCTGCCTCGGCAAGCTCAACAATGCGTCCGGCGCCGAACCGCACCGACGTCGGATAGTTCCAGTCGGCGCGCGATTGCATCGCTCACTCTTTGTTTGGTCGCATTTTCTGCGGAAAACCGGTAGCCACTTTTCCGGAAAATGCTCCTAGTACCGCTCAAATCCGCGCATCAGCTCCCAGTCGGTGACGCGGCGGTCGTATTCGAACTGCTCCCATCGCGCCGTGTGCGCGTAGTGGTCGACGACGCCGTCGCCGAACGCCGCGCGCAGCATTTTCGAGGCCGCCAGCGCCTCGGTCGCCTCGCGTAAGGTCTTCGGCACCTCCGGCAGCGCGCGGCCCACGTAGGCGTCGCCCGCGTGGGGCGGCGGCAGCGCGAGCTTCTCGGCGACGCCGGCAAGGCCAGCGGCGATCAAGGCGGCGAACGCGAGATAAGGATTGAGGTCGGCGCCGCCGATGCGGCATTCGATGCGGATCGCCCGGGTGCCCTCCCCGCATAGGCGAAAGCCGGCGGTGCGATTGTCGCGGCTCCACACCACCCTGGTCGGCGCGAAGGTGCCGACCTGAAAGCGCTTGTAGGAATTGATGTAGGGAGCGAGAAAGTAGGTGATGTCGCGCGCGTACTTGAGCTGGCCGGCGAGGAACGAGCGCATCAGCGCCGACATGCCGTGCTCGGCCTTGGCGTCGAAGAACAGCGGCTTCTTGCCGGCGCTGTCCCACAACGAGGCATGGATGTGCGCGCTCGAACCCGCCAGCGCGTAGTTCCACTTCGCCATGAAGGTTGCGCACTTGCCGCGCGCCCAGGCGATCTCCTTGACGCCGTTCTTGAGGATGACGTGGCGGTCGGCCATTTCCAGCGCGTCGGCGTAGCGGACATTGATCTCCTCCTGCCCCGGTCCCCATTCCCCCTTGGAGTTCTCGACCGGAATGCCGGCGCCTTCGAGGCCGTTGCGCACCGCCCGCATCACGTCCTCTTCCTTGGTGGTCTGCAGGACGTGGTAGTCCTCGATATAGGTTCCGGCGGTCTTCAGCCCGGCGTAGCGCTTGGCGAGCGCGCTGTCGTAGCTCTCGTCGAACAAATAAAACTCGAGTTCGGAGGCGATGAAGGCGCGCATCTTCGCCACGCCCAGCCGCGCGACCTGCGCCTTGAGCACGGCGCGCGGCGAATGGGCGAGATCGCGGTGATCATGGTCGAGCGCGTCGGCGATGACGAGCGCGGTGCCGGCGAGCCACGGCAGCCGGCGCAGCGTCGCGAGATCCGGCCGCAAGACGAAATCGCCGTAGCCCTTGTCCCAACTGGCGACCGCGTAGCCGGGCACCGGCTCCATGTCGATGTCGTTGGCCAAGAGGTAGTCGCAGGCGTGCGTCTCCTGATGGGCGGCGTCGACGAAGTAGCGCGCGTGGAAGCGCTTGCCGACCAGGCGGCCCTGCATGTCGACCATGGCGACGATGACCGTGTCGATGGTCCCGGCCTTCGCCTCCCGCTTGAGCTCTTCGAAGCCGAGATTGCCGGCCATGGTCGACATTCCATCAAGACACGCCGGCGACGCGGCGCGCAGCGCATGCCCGCAAGCTCGAATCGCCGAGCCCGCGGATAATCGAGGAGCGGCGATATGGTTACTCCAGCCGCATGACCGCCAAGGCCAGGGTCTGGGCGCGCGGCACGAGCGACTCGACCTCGAGATATTCATCGGGCGTGTGCGCCTTGCCGCCGATCGGACCGGTTCCGCACAAGGTCGTCGCCCCGACGCCGGCGGCGAAGCCCGAATCCGCGCAGCCGCCGGTGAACTCGCCCTTGACGCTGAGCCCGACCTCCTTGGCGCAGGCGACATAGTGCTGGAACAGGCGCTTGCCCTCGGCGGTCTCGACCACCGGCAGGAACTCGCCGAAGATTTCGAGCTTGGCGCTGGTGCCGGGGACGTAGCTCGTCGTCACGATGCGCTCGATCTTCTCCAGCATCATGGCGCGGTCGGCGGGGGTGATGTAGCGCAGGTCGATCTCGCAGGCCGCGTTCGGCGCCACCGTGTTGACGGTCTGCCCGCCGGAAACCAGGCCGATGTTGACCGTGATCCCCTTGGGGATGTCGGTGAGCGCATGCAGCGCGATGATCTTGCGCGCGACCTCCTCGATGGCGCTGATGCCCTGCTCGAAGGCGCCGCCCGAATGGGCCGCCTTGCCGACGACCGCGCATTGCATGAACACGCCGCCCTTGCGGCCGGTGACGACGGCGCCGCTCGGCCGTCCGGGCTCGGAATTGAACACGGCGCGGGCGCGGCGCGCCTCGGCCTCGATTACCGGACGCGAGGACGGCGAGCCGATCTCCTCGTCCGAGGTGAACAATCCGACGAGCGGCGCCGGCGCGCCGCCGAATTTCTGGAATGCGGCGAGCACGAAGGCGTTCATCACCAGGCCCGCCTTCATGTCGGCGACGCCGGGCCCGTAAGCGCGGCCGTTGTCGATGCGGAAGCGGCGCCGCGACGCCTCGCCCTTGGGGAACACGGTGTCGCGGTGGCCCATGAGCAGGATCGAGGTGTTGGCGCCCTTCCCGACGCTCGCGCGCACCACGTCGCCGAAGCGGTCGTTGGCGATGGTGTCATGGGCGATGCCCTGGCTGTCGAGAAAGCCGCGGATGCGCTGCCCCACCGCGTCGACCCCGGCCTTGTCGTAGCTGCCGCTGTCGGTGTTCACCAAGTCCTCGAGCAGCGCCAGCATGGCGGGGCGCTGGCTCGCCAGCCAATCAAGGAGCGCCTGTCCGTTCGTGGTCGTCATCGTTTCGGTCCTGTCCGTCGCTGTCGTCGCATGGGCATCCGGGCCTCACCGCTCGCGCGGATCGAGCGCATCGCGCAGCCCGTCGCCGAGCAGGTTGAAAGACAGCACGGTGAGGAAAATGGCAAGCCCCGGCCAGATCGCCATCCAGGGGGCGTTGACGAGGAAGCGTTGGGCCGCGTTGAGCATGCTGCCCCAGGACGGCGCCGGCGGCTGCTGGCCGAGGCCGAGGAAGGACAGCGCCGCCTCGGCGATGATGGCGGCAGCGATCGACAAGGTCGCCTGCACCAGCAATGCCGGCAGGATGTTGGGCAGGATGTGGACGAGGGCGATGCGCCAGCGCGGGTTGCCGACCGCGCGCGCGGCTTCGACGTAGTCCTCGACCTTGACGGTCATGACCTGGCCGCGCGTCAGCCGCACGAAGATCGGCGTCGCGGTAATCCCGATGGCGATCATGGCGTTGGTAAGGCTCGGCCCGAGGAACGCCGCGAGCGCGATGGCGAGGATCAGGAACGGGCAGCCAAGCATGGCGTCGGTGATGCGGCCGATCAGCGCGTCGATGAAGCCGCCGAGGTAGCCGGCAACGAGACCGAGCGGAACGCCGACGGTGAGCGCGATGGCGATCGAGATGACGCCGGCCATCAGCGAGGCGCGGGCACCGAACACGACGCGCGTGAGCACGTCGCGGCCGACCTCGTCGGTGCCGAACCAATGCAGCGCCGACGGCGCCTTGCGCACCGTCATCCAGCTCTGCGCGATCGGGTCGTAGGGCGCGATCAAGGGCGCCGCCAGCGCGAGCAGCACCAACGCGGCGATGACCGCGAGGCCGACCATGGCGCCGCGCCGTCGCACCAGGCGCCGCAGCGCGCGGCGGGCCGGGCTTTCGACCGCAGCGTCGGCCGCCAGCGGCAGCGGAACGGCGAGCGTTGCCTCCGTCATCGATCAGCTCCGCAGGCGCGGGTTGACGAGCACATAGGCGATGTCGGCGAGAAGGTTGAGCGCGATATAGGTCGTCGCCGTCACCAGCACGACCCCCTGCACCACCGCGTAGTCGCGGTTGAACACCGCATCGACGATGAGCTTGCCGAAACCCGGAATGGTGAAAATCTGCTCGGTCAGGACCGCACCCGACAGCAAGGTGCCGAGTTCGAGCGCGCCGAGCGTTATCACCGGCGTGAGCGCGTTGCGCATGGCGTGTTTGAGCACGACGGCGCGCTCGAACAGCCCCTTGGCGCGGGCGGTGCGCACGTAATCGCTGCCGAGCGCCTGCAGCATGGCGCCGCGGGTGTGGCGCATCAGCACCGCGGCAATGGCGTTGCCGAGCACGAACGCCGGCATGACGGTCGAAGCCAGGCTCTGGCGCCAATCCTCCGTCAAAGGCACGTAACCGGACGCGGGCAGCCAGCCGAGTTCGACCGAGAACAGGAAAATGAGCATGATGCCGAGCCAGAAATTCGGCGTGGAGAGGCCCCATAGCGCGAACACGTTGGCGGCGTAGTCCCACACCGTTCCCTTCTTGACCGCCGAGACGATGCCGGCCGAGACGCCGATGATCAGCGAAATGACGATCGCCATCAGGGCGAGCTGCAAAGTGACCGGCAGCTTCTGCAAAATCAGCTCGCGCACCGGCTTCTTGATGCGCATGGATTCGCCGAGGTCGCCGGTCAGCACGCCCTTGACCCAATAGACGTACTGGACCGGGATCGGCTGATCGAGCCGGTACTGACGGCGGATCTGCTCGATCACCGCCGGGTCGCGCTCTTCCCCCGCCATGATGGTGGCCGGATCGCCGGGCAACAGCTGCTGCAGCGAGAAGATGATCACCGACACGAAGAACAGGGTCGGGATCACCTGCAGCAGCCGGTTGCCAAGGAAGGTCAGCATGGTGTCGAATCACTCTCCGACGTCATGGCCGGGCTTGTCCCGGCCATCCACGTCTTCGCTTTTCACAACAACAAGACGTGGATGCCCGGCACAAGGCCGGGCATGACGAAGTCTGCAGTTGATGGTTCTCACTTCAACCTGATCCCGACGACGCGCACGATGCCGTCGGGAACCTGCTTGTAGCCGCTGAGCCGGTCAGTATGGGCGACCAGGATGCGCCGGTGGTAGAGGTAGATGATGTCTTCCTCGTCGAGGACCTTGCGGGCGACCTTCTCGTAGATCGCCTTGCGCTCCTCGAACTTGTCGGTCAGTCGCGCCTGATCGAGCCAAGCGTCGACGTCCTTGTCGCAAAAGCCGGTGTAGTTGAGCGGCGCCTTGCATTTGTGAAAACTGTAGACGTTGCCGTCCGGATCCGCGCGGCCCGACCAACCTATCTCGTAGGCTTGATAACGACCGGCCTCCGCTTCGTTCAGAGAGGTCGCGAACTCAGTGACGCGGAGCTTGACGTCGAATCCGGCCTCGCCGGCCATGGCCTGGATCAGCTCCGCGACCTGCCGGAATTCCGGGCCCTGAGGGACCATGAAGTCGACCGGGACCGGCAAGGCGACCCCAGCTTCCTTCAGCAATGCCTTGGCCTTGGCGAGGTCGCGCCTCGGAATCGGCAGGCTTTTTTGGTAATACGGGTTTTCCGGATTGACCCACTGATTGCCCGTCACGAACTCACCGTCGAACGCGACTTGGTTGATGGCGTCACGGTCGAGCGACAGCTCAAAGGCTTGGCGTACCCGCTTGTCCCTGCCGAGCGGCGAATTCGCCCCCTCGCCGTTGCCGAGGTTCATGTCGATGCCATCATAGAACAGTCCCACCGGATTGAGCAGCTTGAGCTTCGGATCGGCGCGCACCGCCGCAATGTCGGTCGCGAGCAGGCGTTCCATCAGGTCGAGCCCGCCGGACTTCAGGTTGGCGAGCCGCAGGGTGCCGTCGGCGATCGGCAGGTAGACGATGCGGTCGATATGCACGTTGTCCTTGTTCCAATAATCGGCGAACTTCTCGACCACGATGCGGTCCTGCTGCACCCGCTCGACGAACTTGTAGGGTCCCGCGCAGACGGGATTGAGGCCGAACTTGTCGCCCGCAGCCTTGGCGGCCTTGGGCGAAACCATCATGCCGGCGCGGTCGGTGAGCTGGGCGATCAGCGGGGAGAAGGGCGTCTTGAGGACGAGGCGGATGGTGAGCGGGTCCACCACCTCGAGGCGGTCGAGCGCCGCCAACTCGGGCTTGCGGAACGAGCCGGCCATGGTGAGGTGCCGTTCAATCGAAAATTTGGCGGCCTCCGCGTCGAGCGTCTCGCCGTCGTGGAACTTGACGCCGGGCCGCAGCTTGATGGTCACCGCCTTGCCGTCGGCGGATGTCTCGTGGCTGAGCGCGAGCTGGGGCACGATGGCGAGTTTCTCGTCGATGTCGAACAGCTTGTCGCAGATCGACGCGAAGACGATGCGCCCGCCATACGTGCGAGCCAGCGTCGGGTCGAGCACGTCGGGGTCTTCGGCAATGCCGATGCGCAAGGTCGATTGCGCCTGGGCGGCGGCGCATGCCGCGGTAACAAACGCAGCGGCGAGCGCGAGCCTCATGGTATTCATCGGTTCCCCTCCGTCGATCGATCAGAGCTTCAACTCGCCCGTCCGAAGCCCGGCGTCTTTTCCATCAACACCGCGCCCGGCCGATGCGTCCCGCGACCGGGCAAAGGCGGCGATCAGGCGGTCGAGCGCGGGCGACGGCGCGTCGTGACGATCGAGCCCGGGTTCGGGCGGAAGCTCGGTCCAGCGATGGCACGCGGTCGCGTGGCCGGCGGCATCCGCGACCAGTTGCGGCCGCGTAGTACGGCACACGTCGATCGCGTGCGGGCAGCGGGTGTGGAGATGGCAGCCGGCGGGCGGCGCGAGCGCGCTCGGCACGTCGCCCTTGAGGATGCGCCGCTCGCGGCCGTGCTGCGGGCGCGGCACGGGAATGGCGGCGATCAGCGCGCGCGTATAGGGGTGGCGCGGCGCCGCGAACAGGCGTTCGGCCGTCGCGGTCTCGACGATGCGGCCGAGATACATGACGGCGACCCGGTCGGCGACGTGCCTCACCACCGCCAGATCGTGCGAGATGAAAATGTAGGTGAGGCCGAGCCGGCGCTGCAGGTCCTCGAGCAGGTTGAGCACTTGCGAGCGGATCGACACGTCGAGGGCGGAGACCGGCTCGTCGCAGACGATCAGCTTCGGCTCGACCGCAAGCGCGCGGGCGACCGCGATGCGCTGGCGCTGGCCGCCGGAGAACTCATGCGGGTAGCGCGGCGCGTGGCGCGGCTCCAGGCCGACGACGCGCAGGAGTTCCGCGACCCGCGCGCGCCGGCGCGCGGCCGGAACCACGGCGTGCAGCTTGAGCGGCTCGAGAAGAATATCTCCGACCGTCATGCGCGGATTGAGCGACGCGTAGGGATCCTGGAACACCAGCTGGGCGCGCCGGCGGAACGCACGCACGTCGCGCTCCGGCATGGCGGTGATGTCGCGTCCCTCGAACCGCACGCGGCCGGCGGTCGGCTCGATCAAGCGCAGCGCCAAGCGCCCGACCGTGGATTTGCCGCAGCCGGACTCGCCGACCAGCGCCAGCGTCTCGCCGGGCGCGATGCTAAAGCTCACGCCGTCGACCGCCTTGACGGTCGCGGTCGGCGCGCCGAACACGGAGCGGCGCGCAACGAAATGCTTGGTCAGTCCGTCGACTTCGACGAGGGGAGCGGTCACGGCACCAAATCCTGCAGCGGCGCGCGGAAGCAGCGCGACCAATGGCCGGGGTCGAGAGTTACCACCGGCGGCGCGGCCACGGTGCAGCGCTCCTCGACGAACGGACAGCGCGGCGCGAACCGGCACGCGAGGGGAGGCGCCGTCATGTCCGGCAGCGACCCTTCGATGGTGGCGAGCCGATCGGCCGGCCGATCGAGGCGGGGGATCGAGCCCATCAGGCCGAGGGTGTAGGGATGCTGCGGCTCCGCGAACAATGCGTCGACCGGCGCCCGCTCGACGATCTGGCCCGCGTACATCACCGCGACTTCGTCGCACACTTCGGCAACGACGCCGAGGTCGTGGGTGATCAGGATGATCGCCGCGCCGCTGTCGGCCTTGAGGTCGCGCATGAGGTCGAGGATCTGCGCCTGGATGGTCACGTCGAGGGCGGTCGTCGGCTCGTCGGCGATCAACAGCTCGGGATCGCAG
>DASPVJ010000009.1:0-10848 GCA_035622435.1 Xanthobacteraceae bacterium
CGGGCTTCCAGGCGTCGGAGCGAGATCGGCTCGCCGGTCTCCTCGCAATAGCCGTAGGTGCCGTCCTCCAGCCGCGCCAGCGCCGCGTCGATCTTGGCGATCAGCTTGCGCTGGCGGTCGCGCGCGCGCAGCTCGATCGCCCGGTCGGTTTCCGAGGAGGCGCGGTCGGCGAGGTCGGGATGGTTCTGGTTCTCGTCCTGCAGGTGCTGCAGGGTGTCGCGCGCCTCCTTGAGGATGTCCTCCCGCCAGGCGAACAGGCGCTGGCGGAAGTACTCCCGCTGGCGCTCGTTCATGAATGGCTCTTTGTCCGACGGGCGGTAATGGTTTTCTTTTCCCCGGGGCATGCACCGCGGCTCCGTCCACTGAACGCTTGGGCCGAACTTTGCGCCGAATGCTCGGCCGACTCTCCCTCTCGCGGCGCGCTTATATAGGGGGAGCCGGCAGCGTGGCAACTGCGGACGACGAGCGCGGCCGCGCTCCCCCGCCGGAGCGGCGGGAAAGCGTCCGTTGCGACAAGGAATGGGGCCGGGCCCTATAGCGGGATGACTTTATCTTCGAATCGTCATCCCGCTATAGGTTATTGTTTGAGCATGATCTTTTCCGAAAACCGGTACCCACTTTTCGGGATCATGCTCTAACGCCCGTCCGGCGGCATGCCGATCTTGGCGAGCTCCACTCCGACGCGCAGCTCGATCTCCGCCAGCACCGTATCGAGGCCCGGCTCCCCGGTGCGGTCGGCAAGCTCGGCCGCGAGCGACTTGAGCGCCGCGAGCGCCCCGGTTTCGAGCGTCCCGGTCAGCAGCCCGAGCTTGAGGGCGTCGAGCGCATCAAGCGCGGTGCGGCCGCGCTTGACCGCGCGGCGGCGGCGCTCGACCGGGTCGTCGAACCCCTGCAAGGCCAGGAGGGCGTCGATGCCGCCGATCACCCGCGGGGCGCCAGCCGCGGTCGTTGCCCGCGGCGCCGTCTCGGCCCCCACGGTAAAGGGGTCCGACGCCGGGCGGCGCACCGGCGTCGACACCACCGCCGCGCCCGTACCGTTCAATCCGTAAACCCGCATGGCGTTCGGCCCAATTCCCGGGGCCCCGTCCCGAATCCCCGGTCGAGCCTCGCCGCCACATGGTTAATGGGCGGTAAACGGCGGGCAGAATTTGCCGCCCCCGGCAATCGCTACCGCAGCGCGGTGCCGGCGCACCGAAAATAGAGCCCGCATATCAAACGGTTACGCGAGGCGCCGGCTGGCACGAAGTTCGCTTCGTGAAGCCCGCTGCATCGGGGCTGGTGCCGGGAGCGCCAGGACCGACAGCGGGGAGCGAGCGATGACCGGGACGTCCAAGCGCGGCCTTGCCGCGATCGCGGCGGCGTCGATCCTGGCGGCAGCCTGCCTGCCGGCGGGCGCGGCCTCGCGCATCAAGGACCTCGCCAACATCGAGGGCGTACGCCAGAACCAGCTGATCGGCTACGGCCTGGTGGTCGGGCTCAACAAGACCGGCGACTTCCTCAACAACATCCCGTTCACCAAGCAGTCGCTCCAAGCGATGCTGGAGCGCATGGGCGTCAACATCCGGGGGCTCACGGTCAACACCGGCAACGTCGCCGCCGTGATGGTGACCGCCAGCCTGCCGGCGTTCGCCACCCAGGGCACGCCGATCGACGTGACGGTGTCGGCGCTGGGCGACGCCAAGAGCCTGCAAGGCGGCACCCTGCTGGTGACCCCCCTGCTCGGCGCCGACGGCAACGTCTACGCGGTCGCCCAGGGTTCGATCGCCATCGCCGGATTCCAGTTCGAAGGCGAGGCCGCCAAGATCGTGCGCGGCGTGCCTACGGTCGGCCGTATCGCCAACGGCGCCCTGATCGAGCGCGAGATCGAGTTCTCCCTCAACCGGCTGCCCAACGTGCGCCTCGCCTTGCGCAACGCCGACCTCACCACGGCGACCCGCGTCGCCGCCGCGATCAACGACTTCATCGGCGCGCCGACCGCCGAGCCCCTCGACCCGGCGACCGTGCAGATCGCCGTGCCGCCCCAGTACAGGGGCAACGTGGTGCAGCTTCTCACCGAGATCGAGCAGCTGCAGATCGAGCCCGACCTCGGCGCCAAGATCGTCATCGACGAGCGCTCCGGCGTCATCGTCATGGGCCGCGACGTGCGCGTGTCGACGGTGGCGGTGGCGCAGGGCAACCTCACCGTCACCATCAGCGAGAGCGCGCAGGTGAGCCAGCCGGCGCCCCAGTCGCGCGGGCAGACCCGGGTGGTGCCGCGCACGCGCATCGGCGTGCAGGAGGAAGGCCGCAAGCTCGCCCTGGTGCGCGAAGGCGTGTCGCTGCAGCAACTCGTCGACGGCCTCAACGCGCTGGGCATCGGGCCGCGCGACATGATCGCCATCCTGCAGGCGATCAAGGCGGCCGGCGCCATCCAGGCCAACATCGAGATGATGTGACATGGCGACGCCCGCCGCCCTCGTTGCCGATATGGCCGCGCGCGGCGGCGATCCGACCGCCGTGCTGCGCGGCGCCGGCAAGACCGGCGTGGCCCGGGCGAAGAGCGCCGCCCAGGACTTCGAGGCCGTGTTCCTCGGCCAGATGTTTCAGCACATGTTCACCGGCATCGACGGCGAGGGCCCGTTCGGCGGCGGCGTCGGGGTCGGCATCTGGCGCTCGTTCCTGACCGAGCAATACGCCAAGTCCTTCGCCAAGGCGGGCGGCGTCGGCCTCGCCAATCACGTCTATCGCTCGCTGCTCGCCCACCAGGAAGCGAGCGCCGCCGCGCTTGCGCATTGATCCGGATCAGCCATGGCCCCACCGCGCCCCAGCCCCCCTGCCCCGGCCTCTCCGCCGCCGATCGCCACCGCCGCCGAGGCGGCGCGGCTCATCGGCCACCTCGCCAACGTCATGGCGTCGCTGCTCGAAGTGCTCGAGGAAGAGACGCAACTGGTGCGCGCCGGCCGCATCAGCGAGATCGGGCGGATCGAACCGAAGAAATCGGAACTGGCGCGCCTCTACGTCGCCGATTCCGGGTTGGTGAAGGCCAACGGCCTTTTCCTCGCCCGCCAACTGCCGCGGGAATTCGCCGACCTGCGCCGCCGCCACGAGGAATTTCACGCGGTACTGCAGATCAACCTGGCGGTGCTGGCGACGGCGCACGCGGTCTCCGAGGGAATCATCCGCGCCGCAGCCGGCGAAATGGCCCGCAAGCGGGCTCCGCAAACCTACGGCCTCACCGGGCGCGCGACGACGCCGGCGGCACGCGCCTGTCCACCGGTCGCCGTGAGCCGGCGGCTTTAACCTCGCGGGCGCTACGTTCCCAATAACTCGTCAGACGCCCGCCGATGCCGGGCGGGCATCAACCAGCCGCGCCAGGGCGGCGAGTGCCGGGCCGGCCGCCACGTAGTTCGCGCAATCGACCTCCTGAAAGCCGACCCGGCGATAGAGCCGGCATGCCGGGTTGTCGTTGCGCACGGTCAGCTCGACCAGCGGGCTGCCGCGCGCGAGCGCAAGCGCTGCAACGCAGCCCAACAGCGCCGCGCCGATGCCGCGGCCGCGATGGGCCGGGTCCACGTAAATGTCCTGGATATAAAGGGTCGCGCCGGCCCAACTCGTGTAGTAGCGCTCGCTCGCCGTCGCCATGCCGACGACCGCCCCGGCGTCCTCGGCCACGAAGGCGGTGAACTGCGCCCGCGGCCCGAACCCGTCGCGCAGCCAGTCGCGCTCGGTCGCCCGTAGCGCAAACTCGGCCTTCTCCTGGATCGCCAATTGCCGCTTCAAGCGCAGCAACGCCGGCACGTCGGCGGGCGTGGCGGGACGCACGTGATGGGCCGTTTCGGGCATCGCCTCTCCTAGAGCATGATGCCGAAAAGTGGCTACCGGTTTTCGGAAAACATCATGCTCCAACGATAAGCTAAAGCGGGATGGCGATTCGAAGAAAAGCCATCACGCTTTAGGGCATGGGCGCGGTCCAAATGGTTAACGCAAATGGTCAACAGACCGTTAACGGCGTTGGGCCGTGCCGATTTTGCGCTCCCGCAGCGGCACATACCGCCCGGCGCACGGAAACTTATGGTTAATGAATTCATGAAACTTTGCGGCGAATGGACGAGCAAACACAGCCGCGCAGCCTCGATCCGCCCGATTGGTCCGGCGTCCGCGCCCAGGGCCACCGGATGCTCGACGATATGTTCGATTATCTCGAGCACATCCGCGCGCGGCCGGTGTGGCAGCCGATTCCCGACGGCGTGCGCGCGCGCTTCCAGGCGGAGGTGCCGACCGCGCCGACCGCGCTTGCCGCGGTGCATGAGGAGTTCATGCGGCGCATCCTGCCGTTTTCGACCGGCAACGCCCATCCGGGCTTCATGGGCTGGGTGCACGGGGGCGGCACGGTCGCCGGCATGCTGGCGGACATGCTCGCCGCCGGCCTCAACGCCAACCTCGGCGGGCGCGATCATGCGCCGATCGAAGTGGAGCGCCAGATCGTCCGTTGGGCGGCGCAATTGTTCGGCTTCCCGGCGAGCGCCAGCGGGCTGTTCGTCACCGGAACCTCGATGGCCAACCTCATCGGCGTGCTGGTCGCCCGCGCCGACGCGTTCGGGACCGCGGTGCGCCGCAAGGGAGTCGCCGCCTACAACAAGCGCCCGGTCGCCTATGCGTCGGCGGCCGCCCATGGCTGCATCGCCCGGGCCATGGATCTCTGCGGCCTCGGCAGCGACGCGCTGCGCCTCATCCCGGTCGACGCGCGCCATCGGATCGATGCGGGCGCGCTCGCCGCCGCGATCGCGGCCGACCGCGGCGCCGGCCTGACGCCGTTCCTGGTGATCGGCACCGCCGGCACCGTCGACATCGGCGCCATCGACGACCTCGCCGCGCTTGCCGACATCGCCGCCCGCGAAGCGCTGTGGTTTCACGTCGACGGCGCCTTCGGCGCGCTCGCCATCCTGGCGCCCGACCTGGCGCCGCGGCTCGCCGGCATCGAACGCGCGGATTCGCTCGCGCTCGATTTCCACAAATGGGGGCAAGTGCCCTACGACGCCGGCTTCATCCTGGTGCGGGACGGCGCGCTCCACCGCAGCACGTTCGCCAGCCAAGCCGCCTATCTGCGGCGCGAGACCCGCGGGCTTGCCGGCGGCTCGCCGTGGCCGTGCGACTTCGGCCCCGACCTGTCGCGCGGCTTCCGCGCGCTCAAGACCTGGTTCACGCTCAAGGTTTACGGCACCGACGCGCTCGGCGCCGTCATCTCGCGCACCTGCGCGCTCGCGCGCCAGCTCGAGCGGCGCATTCTGGCGACGCCGCAGCTCGAACTGCTCGCCCCGGTCGAGCTGAATATCGTCTGCTTCCGCTATCGCGGCGACGACGCCGATGCGCTCAATGCCAAAATCGTCGCCGACCTGCACGAATCGGGCATCGTCGCGCCGTCGACCACCATGATCGACAACCGGCTTGCGATCCGCGCCGCCATCGTCAATCACCGCACCGAGCAATGCGACATCGACGCACTGGTCGACGCCGTCTTGGCGTTGGGCGCAGCGGAGGCCGCGCGCCGCGCGGCCTGAAACCATGACGACGATCGCGAGCGCAGCCGACCACGACGAGGCCTCGCCGCCGACGCCGGTCGGGCTCGCCCGGCTTGCCAAGATGGCGTTCGAGGGCCAAGACCTTGCGCCCGTGTGGGACGCGTTGATGGCGCGCGCGCTCGCGCAGCCGCCCGACCCGGCCGCGCTGATGGACCTCTCCACCATCGCCCAACTCAAGGGCCGGCGCGACGACCGCCTGACGCTGCAGGCGCGGGCGCTTTCGATCGAGCGTCTCTATCGCCAGCCAGCCGCAGCAGGCGGCATCCGGCTCCTCGCCTTCATGGCGCCCGGCGATTTTCTCGCCAACACGCCGGTCGAGTTCATGCTGCACGGCGCGAACGTGACCCTCGACATGCTCTATGTCGTGCCGGGATGGCCGCTGCCGCCCCTGCCCGCCCACGACGTGGCGCTGGTCGCCGCGACCGAACTCATGGAAAACCGCGCCGTGCTCGCCGAGGTCGCGGCGCTGGTCCGGACTTGGCCGCAGCCGGTGCTCAACGCGCCCGACCGCATCGCCCGCCTCACCCGCGATGGGGCGTGGGCGCTGCTGCACGCGGCGCCGGGCGTCGCGTTTCCGACCAACGCCCGGATCGGCCGCGCGCGATTGGCCGCCATCGCCGACGGCGAAGCAAGCCTCGCCGATGTCCTCGGCGGCGAATTTCCCATCATCGCGCGGCCGGTCGATTCCCACGCCGGCCACGGCCTCGCCCGGCTCGCCGGTGCAGCCGACGTGGTCCGTTACCTCGACGAGCAACCGGCGCCCGAATTCTTCATTGCGCCGTTCGTCGACTACCGCAGCGCTGACGGGTTCTACCGCAAGTACCGCGTCGCGCTGATCGCCGGGCGTCCGTACGCCTGCCACATGGCGATCTCGAGCCACTGGATGATCCACTACCTCAACGCCGGCATGATGGAGAGCGCCGACAAGCGCGCCGAGGAGGCGCGGTTCATGGCCACGTTCGACCGCGACTTCGCCGTGCGTCATCAGGACGCGCTCGCCGCCGTCGCCGAGCGCATCGGCCTCGACTACGTCACCCTGGACTGCGGCGAGACGGCGGACGGCCGGCTGCTGCTGTTCGAGGCCGGCAACGGCATGATCGTCCACGCCATGGATCCGCCGGAGCTGTTTCCCTACAAGGCGCCGCAGATGGGCAAGGTGTTCGCCGCGTTCGAAGCCATGCTGCGCAGCGCCGGCGCAAAGCCGCGTTCCGCGGCCGCGGCATGACCTCGTTTAGAAAAAATTAACCATATCGGTCCGAAGGTTTTCCCCGGCTTTTGCTGGGACTTCGACCATGAAACTCGTTCTCGGCGACCCGGTGCCTTGGTTTTCCGCGCGCACGCTCGCCGGCGCCGCCTTCGACTTGCACGTCGCGGCCGGCCGCTGGATCGTGCTGTGCTTCCTCGGATCGCCGGCCGCGCCGCGCGCGCAACAGGAACTGGCCGAGCTGTTGAAGGAGGCGCATCGTTTCGACGAGGATCGGCTCGTCTTCCAGGTCGTGCTGACCGCGCCGCCCGACGACCCCGCGCCGTACATCAATACCGCCGGCCGCGCGCTTTCTTTCCTCGCGGATTACGGCGGCGCGATCAGCCGCGCCTACGGCGCCGCCGACATGCCGCGCACGGTCGTCCTCGACCCGATGCTGCGCGCCGTCGCCGACGTTGCCTGGGACGAGCCGAACGGCCACGCGCAGACGGTGCGCGGCGTGCTGCAGAGCCTGCCGGCGGTCGATGACGCCGCCGGCGTCCCCATGAGCGCGCCGGTGCTCATCGTGCCGCGCATTTTCGACTTTTCGCTGTGCGACTTCCTGATCCAGTTCTACGACCAGGTGGGAGGGCAGGATTCCGGCTTCCTGCTCGACGTCGAGGGCAAGACCACGACCGTCGTCGACTACCGGCTCAAACGCCGCACCGATCTCTCCGTCGCGTTGCCCGAGGCGCGCGAGCTCATCCGCCGCCAGATCGTCCGCCGTCTGCTGCCGGCGGTCGAATGCTATTTCCAGTTCCAGGCGACGCGGATGGACCGCTATCTCGTCGCCTGTTACGACAGCGCCGACGGCGGCCATTTCCATCGCCACCGCGACAACGTGAACGCCGGCGCCCAGCACCGGCGCTTCGCCGTCTCCATCAATCTCAACGGAAACTTCGACGGCTGCGACCTCATGTTTCCCGAGTTCGGGCGCAAGACCTACCGCCCGCCGACCGCGGGCGCCGTGGTCTTTTCCTGCGGCGCGCTGCATCAGGTGACGCCGATCACGCGCGGGAAGCGCTACGCCTTCCTCGCCTTCCTCTACGGCGAAGCCGACGCCGCCCGGCGTATCGCCAACAATCAGCGCATGGACGAAGCCGAAAGGCTTTACACCGGCGAACGGGATTTGCTGTTCCCCGACCGGGCGGCCTAGAGCGGACGATCGTGCCCGGCTGGCTGCCCCGCCTGAGCCAGGAAGAGCGGCTGCGGCAGATCACCGACCGCGTGGCGCGGGAGCCGGACGCTGTCGACGCGCGGTTCGAGCGGGCGAGCCTGCTCCGCGCGCTGGGAGAGTTCGAACCGGCCAAGAACGAATACCTGGAAACGGTCCGCCGCGCGCCAGGCCATTTCGGTGCCCTCAACGATCTCGGCACGTTGCTGTTCGAGCACGGATTTTGCAGCGCCGCGCGCACCGCCTATGGGGAGGCGGTGCGGCATCACCCCAGCAACCCAGTAGGGCACGTCAACCTCGCCAATCTCCTGCTCGCCGCCGGCGAGGTCGACGCGGCGCGCAGGCATTATGAGGGCGCGCTCGCCATCGATCCCGATGATCTGCACGCCCATCGCGGCATCTCCAACCTGCTGGCGCAGACGGGCGAGCACGCCGATGCGCGCCGGCATCGCGACAAGGCCTACCGCGGGCGATCGATCGCGACGCTGCCTTATCGCGGCGCCCGGGCGCCGGTCCCGGTCCTGCTGCTGGTGTCGGCGTTGGACGGAAACATTCCGACCGGGGCGCTGCTTGACGATCGCGTTTTCCTGACCTCGGCGCTGGTGACGGAATACTGGGAGCCGACTTGCCCCCTGCCGCCTCATTGTTTGATCTTCAACGGCATCGGCGACGCGGACCTGTGCGGGGAAGCCCTGCGGTCGGCTGGCGCGCTCGCGGACCGCGCGGCCGTGCCGGTGATCAATCGCCCGGCAGCGGTGCTCGACACCGGACGGCGCGCGAATGCCGGCCGGCTCGGCCGCCTTCCCGACGTGATCGCCCCGCGCATCGCCGCGATGCCCCGCGGCCTGCTGCTCGGCGCGTCCGCGCGCGACGCCCTTGCGAGCCGCGGCTTCACGTTCCCGCTGCTCGTGCGCGCGCCCGGCTTCCACACCGGCCGTCACTTCGCGCGCATCGACGCCCCCGACGACCTCGCCGCGACGGTCGCTTGCCTTCCCGGCAGCGAGTTGTGGGTCATCCAATATGTCGACGCGCGCGGCGGCGACGGCAAGGCGCGCAAGTACCGGATCATGATCGTCGACGGGGCGCTCTATCCCCTGCACCTTGCGGTGTCGGATCATTGGAAGGTTCATTACTACACCGCCGACATGGCGCAGAGCCCGCAGCACCGCGCCGAGGACGCCGCGTTCCTTAACGACATGGGCGGCGTGCTCGGGCGGCGCGCCGTACGCGGGCTCGAACAAATCCGCGACACGCTCGGCCTCGATTACGCCGGGGTCGATTTCGCCCTGGGTCCGGCCGGCGAGGTCGTGCTGTTCGAGGCGAACGCCGCCATGACGGTCGCCGCGCCGACGGCCGAGGCCAAGTGGGACTATCGCCGCGGTCCGGTCGAGCGGATCTTGCGCGCCGTGCGCGCCATGCTGCTGTCGCGCGCGAGCGGCGCGGCCCGGGCCGCTTAAGGGTTCGTTTACCCAACTTCTTTACCGAGGTTAGCGGCCGGTTAACGATCGGCGCCGATCGCCGGCATCAGCGTGCGCGGGAGCATCGCAATGACCGATCGCGTTCGTCTGGCGATAGCAACGCCGTGCTTCGGCGGGCAGGTCACGAGCCTCTACGCCGCGTCGATTTTCAAGCTGCAGCGCGCCCTGCGGTCGATCCCCGAGATCGAGCTTGTCATCCACATGCGCGACGGCGACGCGCTGATCACCCGCGCCCGCGCCGACCTCGTCGCCCTGTTCCTCGACGATCCGGCGGCGACGCACCTCCTGTTCGTCGACGCCGACATCGGCTTCGAGCCGGACCAAGTCATGCGCCTGGTCGCCTGCGGCGCCGACATGGCGGGCGGGGCCTATCCGATCAAGCGGGTCAACTGGGACAAGGCGCGCAAGGTCATCGAAAGCCAGCGGCCGAACCCCCGCTCGGCGGTTCTCGACTACGTGCTGGAAGTGGAGGATCCCGAGCGCATCGCCGTCATCGACGGCTTCGCCCGCGTGCGCTACGCCGGCACCGGCTTCCTGATGATCCGGCGGCCGGCCCTGGAGCGCATGTGCCGGCACTACCCCTCGCTCCAGTTCCGCCGCGAGCATTCGATCGCGGATTCCCTCGCTCACAGCCCCAACCGCTTCGCCCTGTTCGAATGCATGATCGAGCCGGCGACCGGCGTTTATCTCAGCGAGGATTTCAGCTTCTGCAAGCGCTGGACCGACATGGGCGGCGAAATCTGGGCCGACCTGCAAAGCCGCCTCAACCACGTCGGCCCGACCACCTTCTACGGCGACGTGGCGACCCAGTTCATGGCGCCGGCACAGGTCAACGACGCCGCCTGAAGCGCTGCGCCGGCGAAAGCGCCGCCTTCGTTGAGGGATTCTTCACCTTAACGGCCGTTAACCATATTTTTTCAGCCTAAATTACTGCCGATCTACGACCGTGACGCACCCGATCTGGAGCGATCGGAACAACTTTTTGTAAACCAGAAAGGTCACGGAAATGTCCGACATCGTCCTTTCGTCCGGAATTCGGGCGAACCTCCTGTCGCTGCAGAACACTGCCAGTCTGATCAACACGACGCAGCAGGATCTGGCGACGGGCCTGAAAGTGAACTCGGCGCTCGACAACCCGATCGCCTACTTCACGGCGTCCTCGCTCAATGCGACCGCCAGCAACCTCGGCAACCTGCTCGACGCCGTGTCGAACGCGGTGCAGACCGTGCAGGCCGCCAACAACGGCATCACCTCCATCACCAAGCTGGTGCAGAGCGCCCAGGCCATCGTCCAGCAGGCGCAGGAGAGCGCCGAGTCGACCGCCGTCGACACCGGCACGGTCTCCGGCCTGACCGGCGCCTCCTCCTTCGCGGTCGCCAGCGGCCACACCATCAC
>DASPVJ010000010.1:0-5891 GCA_035622435.1 Xanthobacteraceae bacterium
TGACGACGGCAATCGCCACCATCACGGCGAACAGGAAAATTTTCACCGTCAGCAATCGGCCGTAGGCGGTGCCGAGAAGGGCCGGCACGCTGCCCACCAGAAAAACCGCGTTGACGACGCCGGTCGCGAGCAGGACGGCGAAGCTGACGAGCCCGAGGGTCGAGAAGCGCCGGGTCGCGGCGTGCGCCATGGCGAGCGCCGAGCCGTCGCCGGCGCGGCGCGCGGCGGCGAGGAGGAGCGCCAGCGGCACCAGGCCGCCGACCCAGGTGCCGGCGGCGATGGCGTGGGCAAGGTCGCTCGCGAGGTGGATGACGCCGGCGGTCCCGGGAGTCGCGCCGCCGTGCCCGACCAGGGCAAGCGCCCCGAGCAAGGCTGCCGCCAGCAGGGCCGCAGCCAGTCCCCGCAACGACAAGGGGCGATCGTCGGGTCGCGACCGCAACAGATAAAGGCCGAGCGCGACGGCGATGGCGATGCGCGCGATCCAAACGTGGCCGAACCGGGTGCGCGTCAGCACGGCCGCAATGACGTCGCCGCCGAGCGCCGCCGCGAGCGGACGACCGCTCGCTTCGGCCGCGACCAGCAGCAGCCACGCGGCGGCGGAGACGACGACGAGCGCGAGGCTTGCCCAGGCGATGCCGACGAGCCGCGCGTCGAGCCGGGCGCTCCACCGGGAATCCGCGCCGCGGCGAACGACCGGCGCGGCGACCCACAGCCGAAAGAAGATCGCCCCGCTCGCCGCCACGGTGGCGGCGAAATGAACGGCGCGCACGGCGATCAGGGATTCGATCACGCGGCACCGCCGGATTGCGCGCGCCGACGCTACTCGCCGACCCGGAAGCTGAAGTCGCCTTCCGTCGTGTGGGTATCGACCGAGAGCACGCGCCAGTGGACCTTGTAGGTTCCCGGCGGCAGCGCCTTGAGCGGCACGTGGAGCAGCGTCGGATTCGACCCGTCGAGCCGGGCGCCCGCATCGACGCGCGCCCCCGCGGCGTCGCGCACCTCGGCCGAACTGAACGCCGCTTCGAGCTTCTCGCTGAACCACAAGGTGACTTCCGATGGCGCCGAACCGACCGTGCTGCCGGCCGGCGGGCTGGCGCGCTCGAGATGGGCGTGGGCGTGCGCGGCCGTGGGTCCCAGCAGCAGCCCCGACAGCAGGACGGCGATGAGCGTGCGGCGCATGGCGGTCAGCGGCAGACCTTCACGTACACGCAAATTTTCTTGAAGTTCTCCCAATGGCATTGCTGCTCCATGTGGCAATGGCACGACTGCCCCGGCTTGCAGGCGTCGACGCCCGCCGCGCGCGCGGAGTTCAGGCCGGCCGCGCAAGCCAGGATGGCTGCGACGACGGCAAGGGAAATGCTCCGGGTCATCTGTCGATCTCCTTGCGAGCGTGACGGTCCAACAAACCTTAAAGCGTGATGGCTTTACTTCGAATCGCCATCCCGCTTTATCTTATTGTTGGAGCATGATGTTTTCCGAAAACCGGTACCCACCCCGGATCACGTCCGGGGCAGGCTTTTTCGGCATCATGCTCTAGCGGCACGCGGACAACGGCACCAGGAACGAGGCCTTGCGTCTTTCGTCGCGGAAGCACCCGTTGGTCCAGCTTCCCTCGTATACCTCGCTGCCGTTCGTGAGCGTCCCCGCGCCGTTCGGCTTGCCGGCGCGGAAGCTGCCTTCATAACGGACGCCCTGCAAAGTCAATTTGCCGCGACCGTCGGGTTCGCTCTCGACCAACTCGCCGTCGTAGCTGCCGGTGGACCATACCTGGGTGCCGTGGCCGACCTGACGGCCCTCGCGCCATTCGCCTTCGTCGGTCTCGTAGGCGACGCCGTTGCGGAGCCATTTCGCGACCCCGCGACCCTGGGCGTAGCCGTTGGCGCACGCGCCCGACCACTGGATCGTTTCGCCGCTGCGCGGATGCGGATTCCAGACGCGGCAGCCCGCGCTCGCGTCGGCGATCCATTCGCCCGCCAGCGCCGCCGGGGCGAACGCACTTGCGCCAGCGAGCGCGAGCGCGGCGCAGAGCATCGCCGGGCGAAGCTCAGCGGGGCAGCAGCGGAACGACCACATCGTTGAGCAGCTTGTTGGGGACGGCGATGAACTTGTCGCGGACCTTGCCTTCGGTGTCGATCACGTAAGTGACGGGGACGCCGTCGGGCGGTCCGAAGCCGTTGTCGCTGATCTGGCCGGACAGCGCGCTCGGATAGGATTGCATCGCCGCCATCTTGCGGGCCTTCTCGGTGTCGCGGGCGAAGTCGATGCTGATGCCGATGATCTCGAGCCCGTCTCCGCGATGGCGGCGATAGAAGGCGTCGAGCCTCGGCATTTCGACGCGGCACGGCGCGCACCATGTCGCCCAGTAGTGCACCAGCACGACCTTGCCGCGCAGCTTGGCAAGGTCGAAGGCCTGGCCGTCGAGGGTGGTCGCGACCAGCGACGGCGCCGGCTGACCGATTTCGGGCGCGGCGCGCGCCGGAGCGGGCTCAGCCCCAAGCCAGCCGGCCGCCAGCACCGCGCCCAGACCGGCCGCCCGAACGATCGCCATCCCTCTCGCGTCGCCTGTCGGCATCATGCATCCGAAGGGGCACGCGGGCATCGCCCGCGCGCCCATGCTGTCAAAAGTTATAGCTCACGGCCATCTTGATCAGGTATGGCGCCATCAGCTGGCCTTCGGTCCCGGCGTTATTCGCCGCGTTGGTCCGATAATAGATCGGAACCTCGACGTCGAAATAGGTCTTGAGCACGCGGTTGTTGGGCTCGTCGATCACCTTGGTGAACTCGATGCCGGGCGAGATCATGACCCGGTCGAAGCCGCTGTTCAACGGATCGGCGGCGTCGCCGGTGTCATGGTTGCGGTGCGACATGATGAACTGCCCGAGCGGCGTGATCTTGTCGAAGCCGAGCACGTTGTAGAGGTTGTTGTAGAGGATGCCGACCGCGCCGTCGACCTGCATGCCCGGCTTGTAGGTCTGCACCAAGCCGGGAGTGCCGTCGAAGAAGCCCTGCGGGTCCGGGGCCGACTGGAACAGGAACGGGTATCGCCACATCGCCTGCATGAAGTACTGCCACGCGTTGTCGCCGGTGAGCAGGCCGCGGTGAAATCCGCCGAGCAGCAGGTCGGTGCTGCCGGTGCCGAGTTGGCTGTCGCGGTCCATGCCGGGAGCGGTGTACGTGCCGGTCGGCAGCTTGAGGCCGTACATGATGCCGGTCGACATGTCCTTGAAGAACCCGGTGTAGATGCCCATGACCTCCATGTCGGCGAAGGCTCTTACGTTGAAGGTCTCGATGCCGGCGGGCGGCCCGGTGTCGGTGGTGAAGCTGCGGTTGCCATAGGGGATTCGCACCATGAAGCCCCAGTCGCGATTGAACATGTACATGAAGCCGAGGCTGTACCAGTTGGTATCGAGCCGCTTGTCCGTGTTGGCGGAGGCAGGGCCCTTGGAGTTGCCGATCCAATTCTGGGTCTGGTCGCTGCCCCAATATTCGAGCCAGACGCGGCCGCCGTGATCGTTTTCCTGCGGCAGCATCCCGCCGCCGACGTCGAACACGCTGCAGCCGCAGGCGCAGGCGTTCGCCGTCGTGGCGGTGAAGGCGTAAAGCGGCGCAAGTGCGATGACGAGCGACGCGAAGAGCGCGATGCGACGCGCATGTCGCGCGACGCGGTGCAAGCCGGTGCTGAACATGACGGTCCCCCGTTTGTTGGATGAGTTTTCGGGTTGGCCGTCAGAACTTGTAGTTCAGGCCGAGACGGACCGTCTGGATGACCAGGTCGGCGGAACCGCTCAACGGGTTGGCGCCGGCGACGGTATCGACGATGCGGCCGGCGCCGACGGTGGTCGGGAACTCGGCGAACAGATATTCGACCTTCGTGGTGAAATGGTCCGTCCACGCGTATTCCCACCCGGTGCCGACCGTCCAGCCGATCATCGATTGCCCGCCCGTCGCGGTGCCTGCCCCGGCATTGAGCGTGTCCGCGTAGGTCTGCACGTAGCTCACCCGGGTGAACGCCACGCCGCCGGTGACGTAGAACAGCGAGCGGTCGGCGGCGACGCCCACGCGCGGGCGCACGGTGGCGAGGTAATCGGTCGTCAACGATTGTCCGATCGCAAAGGTGTCGCCCGTGCTCAGCGTGCCGGTTCCGTCGTTGAACGTCGGGGTGCTGCTGAAGTAGTCGGCGTCGGCTTCTATTCCGTACACCATCGTGCCGGATTGCCAGTTGCAGCCGACTTGTCCGCCGGCGAGGAAATTGGAATCGTTCCCGGAACCCGTTCCGGTCGCGCCGACCGTCACCGCGTCGGCCACTCCCAGATGGTTGCCGGGACCGACGGAGCTGGTGAAGTTGCTTCCGCTCGCTCCGCCGCCGCCGTTGACGCCGACATAACAGCCGGTCCAGCTGAAGGCGGGGGCGCTCGGCGCTTTCGTCGGCAGGTCGGCCGCGGTCGCGGCCGCAAGCGGCACGAGTGCAAGCGCAAGCGCAAGCCCGGGCAGGGCTGCGCGCGTGATACGAGTGAACATGGGACTCTCCGTTGGTTGGACAGCATGCGGGCATCGCGGCAGGCAAGCCTGCCGCACGGCGTCATGCGGTCCGCGGAGGTCCTCGTGGTTGCGGCGTCGCGTGCGCGATCGGGCCGGGAATGAGCCAGTCGGCCGCCAGCAGCGGGGCCCGGTCGGCCTGATGCGCGACGAAATGCTGCGAGGCGGGCGCTGCCGCGAGAAGCTCGTGGCCGGCGACCGGGCAGAACTTGCAGTGATCGCAGTCGCCGGAATTGTCGGCGGGCGCCGGCGGCGCGTCGCCGGCGTCGTGCAGGCACAGCGCGGCGCCGGCGGCGCCGGGAACGTCGGCGAGGGTGAGCGCGCGCGCGGCGGCAAAGCCCGCCAAGGCAACGTACAAGGCGAACGCATAGGCGACGACGCAGCTCATGAGCCGCCGCCACCGTCGTTGCTGGAGCCCGATGATGCTCATCGCCCCACTCCCCGGCGGGAATATCACACTCGGGGATAGGGCGGTTCAAGGGCGGCGGGGCGGTCCCATTTCAGGTTGAACAAATTTTCCCCCGGCGTGCCTTTTGTGCAACAGGCGTTGAAGGCGCGCATGGCGAGCGATGAAATTTCGTCACTTCCTTACCGGGCGCGTCTCTTGCGGATGTCGGGAGGCGGCGATGCGTCGATGGTAAATGGGATTATACCAACGGTCTTTCGCGCTGACTCATCAGATCGTCATGGCCGGGCTCGTCCCGGCCATCCACGTCTTTGATCCGTTTTGCATTCCCAAGACGTGGATGCCCGGCACAAGGCCGGGCATGACGGGTGAGAATGAGCGGCCGTTGGGATTATTCGGTACTGACCCCATTTAAGTCCTGCTGGCCCCCTTTTTGAAAAGCCTATCAAAACGGTGAATGGCCTGTCTGGATAGATCGTCCGGCCGCCAGGGCGGCGATAGCGATAAACAACAGCAACCCGAAGGCTACGAACCTCGTGATCTGACCGTGTGGCCGCAAAGTCTTGTTGTAATCAGCCATCACGGCAATGACTTTCCAGGGTTTAGACATCAGCGTTGGGAGCGCTAGCCCGCTCGCCCACAGAAACTTGAGCTGCACGATGAGCGCGCCGACGAATGCGCAAGCAGCGATGGCGTAGAGAACAAAGACTTCGGCATTGACCAAAGGGTCACGAGCCTCCGCCGTCACTTCGCCTGACCGAGGAATTTGCTCAGCGCCCCGGTCTCCTCCCGCGAGGCCTCGAAGTCGGCGGCGATGCGGTCGTAGAGGTCGGCGGCGCCGGCGAATATCTGGTGCCCGGCGTCGTCCTCATCGACGAAGCCGGCGATCTCCTCCATCTCGGCGATCCAGCGATAGGCCTTGGAATACATGTTCGGCACCTGGCGGGTG
>DASPVJ010000011.1:0-7278 GCA_035622435.1 Xanthobacteraceae bacterium
CAGCCATGGGTGGCCTTCGAAAAAGATGTAGGACGTGAGCCGGAAGCCGCGGCCGGGCGACTCGTAGAACAGCCGCGTGATCGCGAGGTCGAGATCGGGGAACGCCGCGAACAGCACGCCGATGGCGGCGGCGAGCGCGAGCGCGACGAGAAGGCCGATGCGGTTCATGGCGCGGGTCTAGCCGAGCCCGCCCGCGATGGGAAGCGCGCCGGCACGGTTGCGCCGGCCGACGGTTACGGCGAGGGTGTGCGCGGATAGCGTTGGAGCGCACCCATGACCCTGCTGCCGGACGCCCATGTCCTTTTCGCCTTCACCCTTGCCGCCTTCGTGCTGATCGTCACGCCCGGGCCGGACATGGCGCTGTTCCTCGGCCAGACGCTCACGGCCGGACGCGCGCGCGGCTTTGCGGCCATGCTCGGGGTGTCGACCGGCACGGTCCTGCACAGCCTGATCGCCGCGTTCGGCCTCTCGGCGCTGCTCGCCGCATCCGTCGTCGCGTTCACGGCGCTTAAAGTTGCCGGCGTCGCCTACCTGATGTGGCTCGCCGTCGGGGCGTTGCGCCACGGCTCGGCACTCACCTTGCGCCGCGCGGCCGGCGGGAGGCGACCGCTGCCCCAGGTCTACCTGCTCGGCCTCGGCTGCAACCTGCTCAACCCGAAGATCATCATGTTCTTCGTGACCTTCCTGCCGCAGTTCGTCTCCGCCTCCGACCCGCAAGCCGGCGCGAAGCTCCTGTTCCTCGGCCTCTACTTCGTCGCGCTGGCGCTGCCGATCTGCGCCATTCTGATCCTCGCGGCCGAACGCTTCACCCTCGCCATCCGCCGTTCGCCGCGGCTCACGCGCGCGGTCGACTGGCTGTTCGCCGGCCTGATGGGGATGTTTGCGGTGCGGCTATTGTTCTGGCGCACGGACTGAGCGCGCGGCTTCGACCTCGGCGCGCGGCTTACGCCATTTGCCGGCGTTGCGGCCGGCCAGCGCCCAATAGACGAAGCCGCCGACGATCCCGACCGCCGCCATGATTTCTGCGCCGCGGACGCCGAAGTCGTCGTCGGGAACGCGCAGGAGCCGCAGGTCCCACCCATAGGCGGAGCCCAGCGCCAGCGCGGCGCCGGCCAGCGCGTAGAACAGCGCCGAGCGCAAGCGAAATCCCTCGGCGAGCGCGATCACGACCATCGCCGGCAGCATGGCGTAGATCGAGAAGAACGTGGCGTACAGCCCGACCACGATGGCGATGCCCTGATGGTCGGGCGGCCGGTCGGTCAACTCGGTCCATTCGGGCAGCAGCGCGAACGCCGCCACGACGGCGGCGGCGACGCAGGCCAACACGAAGCTGAACAGAACGACGAAGATGCGCGCGAAGAGAGCCACGCGAAATCAGTCCGTCATCGCCATGGCGCGCAACGCCAGGCGCTCGCGGGCGGACAGCTTCTCGGTCGCGCTCTTGAGCTGGCCGCAGGCGGCCAGGATGTCGCGCCCTCGCGGGGTGCGCACCGGCGAGGCATAGCCGGCGTTGAACACGACTTCGGAGAACCGCTCGATCTGGTCCCAGTCGGAGCATTCGTAAGTCGTGCCCGGCCATGGATTGAACGGGATCAGGTTGATCTTCGCCGGAACGCCGGCGAGGAGACGCACCAGCGCCTTGGCGTCGGCGATCGAATCGTTGACGCCCTTGAGCATCACGTATTCGAAGGTGATGCGCCGGGCGTTGGAGAGGCCCGGATAGGTCCGGCACGCTTCGAGCAGTTCGCGGATGGGATATTTGCGATTGAGCGGCACCAGAACGTTGCGGCGTTCGTCGTCGACCGCATGCAGCGACACCGCCAGCATGACGCCGATTTCGGCGCCGCAGCGCGCGATGTTGGGAACGACGCCGGAGGTCGAGAGCGTGACGCGGCGCTTGGAAATGCCGAGGCCCTCGCCGTCCGCCACCACGTGGAGCGCGTCGCGCACCGCCTCGAAATTATAGAGCGGCTCGCCCATCCCCATCATAACCACGTTGGAGATGAAGCGGCCGCCGTCGGCGCGCGGGTTCGGCCGGCCGGCGGGTGCGGCCGCGCCGGGCCAGTCGCCCAGCCGGTCGCGCGCCAGCATCACCTGGCCGACGATTTCGCCGGCGGTCAGGTTGCGCACCAGCCGCTGGGTCCCGGTGTGACAGAAGGTGCAGGCGAGCGTGCAGCCGACCTGGCTCGACACGCACAGCGTCCCGCGGTCCGCTTCCGGGATGTAGACGCACTCGACCTCGTGCGGCCGTTCGCCGGGATGTTCGCCCGGCAGCCGCAGCAACCATTTGCGCGTGCCGTCGACGGAGACCTGCTCGGCCGCGATCTCGGGGCGGGCCAAGGTGTAGCGGGCGGCGAGCGCCGCCCGCAGGTCCTTCGCCATGCTGGTCATGGCGTCGAAGCTTGTGGCCCCGCGCACGTAGAGCCAATGCCAAAGCTGCTGGACGCGCATGCGGCGCTGACCGGCGGGCACCCCGACGGCCGCGAACGCGTCGGCGAGCGCCGCCCGGTCGAGCCCGACGAGCGAGGGCATGGCGGGCGGCACGTAGCGCTCGAGCGGGGTCTTCTCGAGCGCGAACGCACCGGCCGCGCCGGAGCCCGCCGTTGAGTTGTCGAGCAAAGCGGTCATGAGAAGCAAGATAGTCGACATCGTGGCGCAGCGGGAGGGCGCGGACTCCCTCTCCCAGTTCGCGGGGAGAGGGTCGGGGTGAGGGGGGTTACCCGGTGACTCGACGCGCGGAGAGGCCCCTCACCCAATGCGCTGCGCGCGTCGACCTCTCCCGGCAAGCGGGGAGAGGTAAACAAGCGTGCCTCACTTGCACTCCTTGGCGACGCGGTCGAGCGCCTGGGACAGGCCTTTGAGCGAATAGCGGTCGGTCGACTGGGTCCCGCGCGCGGATGTGCCGGTGACGACGATGTCGGCGCTCTTGCGCATGGTCTCGACCATGCGCGCTTCCTCGGCGGCGTTGCTGATCCAGGCCCCGTCCGCCTTGGTGTACATGACGAACTTGTTGGTGCCGATCTCGACGTTGACCTCGGAATCCGGCTTGAGCTGGTAGCCGATGATCACCGACACCTCGTTGTGCACGTTCTCGGCCGGCCGGGTGGAAATGAACAGATAGACCGGATCGCGCGGCCGGTTGGGCGGATTGGTGCGCGTGCTGCCGGGGGTCGCGAGCGCGTAGCACACCTTGCCGCCGGCGCTCGTTGCCGCGTAGGCGCCCCAGCTGTCGTACTGGCCGAGCAGGGTCGGCTGGGCGCCACCAGCCGGGGCCGGCGGCGGCTTGGGCGGGACGGCCTTGGCGGGGCCCTGGGACGCTGCCGGAAAGCCCAAGAGCGTGGCGGCCATAACGCCCAGCGCAAGGCGAAACATGCAATTCTTCAGCATTTGCCCGACATTCGTCGTTTGGAACCCTCGGATCGAGCCGATTACGGGGCGAAACCGGCATTGTAAAGGCGGCAGACGCCGGCGTTCCGCCGCCCATGGCCACCCCTGCGAACGCCGGCAACGTGGTATGACAAGCGCCCCTTTTGCAAGCCCGAACGCCCCATGAAGGCCATCTTGTGTAGCCGCTACGGCGGCCCCGACGACCTCGAACTCAAGGACATTCCCGATCCGGTCGCCGGCGCCGGCGAGGCCGTGGTCGCGGTCCGGGCGGCGGCGCTCAATTTTTTCGACACGCTGCTGATCGCCGGCAAGTACCAGGTCAAGCCGCCGTTCCCGTTCTCGCCGGCGTCCGAATTTGCCGGCGTCGTCGACAGCGTCGGCCCGGGTGTCGCCGGATTCGCGCCCGGCGATCGGGTGGTGGGCCACATGGCCGCGGGCGCCGCCCGCGAGCGCGTCGCGGTCAAGGTCGAGCGCTTGGTGCCTCTGCCGGACGGCCTCGATTTCGACCGCGCCGCCGGCCTCACCGTGACCTACGGCACGACCGTCTACGCGCTCAAGGACCGCGCGAAGCTCAAGCCGGGCGAGACCCTGGCGGTGCTCGGCGCCGCCGGCGGCACCGGGCTTGCGGCGATCGAACTCGGCAAGCTGATGGGCGCGCGGGTGATCGCCTGCGCGTCGTCGGCCGACAAGCTCGCGTTCGCGCGGGAGCACGGCGCCGACGACGCGGTGAACTACGGCGCGGAGGACCTGAAAGAAGGGCTCCGCCGCGTGACCGACGGGCGCGGCGTCGACGTGATCTACGATCCGGTCGGCGGCGCCTATGCGGAAGCGGCGCTGCGCTCGATCGCCTGGGGCGGGCGCTTCCTGGTGATCGGATTTGCCGCCGGCGAAATCCCCAAGCTGCCGCTCAACCTGGTGCTGCTCAAGAGCTGCGACGTGCGCGGCGTGTTCTGGGGCCAGTTCACCGAGCGCCATCCGCAGGCGCACCGCGCCAACATGGCGGAACTCCTGCAATGGTGCGCGGACGGCAAGCTCTCTGCCCACGTGCACGCGGTCTATCCGCTGGCAGAGACCCCCGCCGCGCTCAAGGTGCTCGCCGACCGCAAGGCCATGGGGAAGATTCTGCTGCGGCCGTGAGGACTCGCTCCGCGCGCGACGATGGCGTAGCTCAATGAAGTCGTCGAATCCGCTCAAAGTGCACGCCCGCTAATCCAAGTACGAGCCGCCCCCACGGCGTGTTAGCCGCTGAGATAGAAATCGGCGGTCAATTTTTGTTTTCACGGCTGCGCTGGTCCAGGTCAGGTTCGAGTCCTCTCGCTCCCTGCCAATCGATGTTAAGTTCAGCTCTCCAAGTTTCGGAGAGCGAGTGGTTGATCTTGTTCCAGTGCTCCGCAAGTGCCTCAATATGTTTCAACCCAGCGGGCGCGTCTTGTTCGGTGTCCGCCGGTCCAGAGAAGAAAAGAAGGTTATGTAGATCGTATAGATGGTCTTTTCTCGTGTAGTACCAATTTGCCTTGTCCTGAAACTTAAACGTCGATGCAAAAAGTGTTGCAAAGCCCGGAAGTAGCGCAATTACACCTACGACTTGGCTGTCATGATGTAGAAGACCCAGCAAGCCGCCCGACGCGCTGGCCGCGACCGAAATAAAAAGCAATCCAAGCCCGGAGATATAGCTTCGCTTTGCGAGATACCCCGACCGATTTATCGCGGCATCTATTTCTTTGCCCATATGCTTTCTTCTGCATTTGACAGTCTCAAGTACGCTCGCAGGTGGCGTGTCCATTGGGATCCCCGGGATCGTTTGCTTGCAACGGTTATGCGTCTCTTTCTGCAGCGAACGCAGGTGACGGTATATTTAATCCGCACCCTGGCGCGGCCTTTCGCGCATCCTGCCCCCGCGGCGTGAAGTTCCGGCATGAAACTCTATCGACGCCCTCACCTCCCCCTCCACAGCGGCTTGCGCTTTTCGAGGAAGGCGCGCACGCCCTCGCGCGCGTCCTCGGACTCCAGCGCCTCGGCGAGCGCCGGCAACAGCTGGCCACGCGCCTCGACCGCCGAAAGGTGGGCAGTGCGGCGCACTACCTGCTTGATCGCCCGCAACGCCAGCGGCGCGCAGGCGAGCACGTCGTCGACCCAGCGCCCGACCGCGGCGTCAAGCTCGGCGCGCGGCACCACCTCGTTGACGAGCCCCATGCGGAAGGCTTCCGCCGCCGAGATGCGCCGGCCGGTGAGCAAGAGGCCCATGGCGAGATGGAACGGCACTTGGCGCTGCAGCAACGTCATGCCGCCGTCGAGCGGCAGGCGCCCGACGCGCGGTTCCGGCAGGCCGAAGGTCGCCTCCGCGGCGGCGATGACGATGTCGCAGCCGAGCACCATCTCGAAGCCGCCGCCGACCGCGTGCCCGTTGACCCGCGCGATCACCGGGACGTCGAGCGTCTCGCGCAGCGCGATGCCGCCGAAGCCCGCCGGCCGCGGCAGCGCCCAATAGGCGAGCCCGCCGGCGCCGCTGCCCTTCATGTCGGCACCGGTCGAGAACGCGCGCTCGCCGGCGCCGGTCAAGATGACGACGCGCACGGCGCGGTCGCGCTCGATCGCGCCCCACGCCGCCTCCAGCTCGCGCTCGGCGGCCGCGTCGATGGCGTTGAGCACCTCCGGCCGGTCGATGGTGACGCGGGCGACGTGGTCCTTGATCTCGCAGCGGATCGGCATCACTCGGCCGCGGCCGCCCGCGCGCGGGCCAAGTCCGCGAGCACCGCCTCGGTGTGCTGGCCGAGGCTCGCCGGCGGAATGCGGATCGCGACCGGCGCGTCCTCCATGTGAATGGGCGAGCCCACCACCTTGACGGTTTCGACCACGCCCGGCGCTTCCAAAATCATGCCGTTGATCGCGGTCTGCTCGTCGGCGAGCGCGGCGGCGAGGTCGCGCACCGGCGCGCACAGCAGGTCCCGCGCCTCGAGCCGCGCGATCCAGCGGGCGGTGGTGTCGGTCTTGAAGCGTTCGCGGAACATCGCCTGCAGGGCGGGCTTGTTGGCCATGCGCAGCGCGTGGGTGGCAAAGCGCGGATCGTCCTTGAGGCCGGGAAGATCGAGCGCCGCGCCGATGTCCTTGAGCGGCTCGGTCTTGAATGCGCCCACCATGACGAGCGCGCCGTCCGACGTCTCGAACACGCCCGAGAGCGGCATGGCGCCCCAGTTGAGCTCCCGGCCGCGCATCAGATTGGCGGCGGCCTCCTGGGTCTGGGCCGCAAGCATGGAATCGAGCAGCGAGACGCTGACCTGCTGGCCGCGCCCGGTCTTCTCCCGCTGCAGCAGCGCGAGCAGCACCCCCTGCACCAGATGCATGCCGGCGCAATAGTCGGCAAACGTCGTGGCCTGAACCGCCAGCGGATCCGTTTCGTTGGAGCGCCGCGCCATGACGCCCGACATGGCCTGGGCGAGGACGTCCTGCCCGCCCTTGTGCGCGTAAGGACCGGTGAGGCCGAACCCGGTGCCGACCGCGTAGATCAAGCGCGGATTGATGCGCATGAGTTCATCGCGGCCGAGACCCATGCGCTCCATGACTCCGGCGCGGAAATTGTTGACGACCACGTCGGCGGTGCGGATCAGGTCCATCAGGGCGGCGCGATCCTCGCCCTTGCGCAGATCGAGCACCATCGAGCGCTTGTTGCGGTTGAGCGAGCAATAGACCGGACCCACCAGTCCGGCCGGATCGTCCGGGATCGAGGTGCGGGAGAGATCGCCGGTCGGCGGACGCTCGATCTTGATCACGTCGGCGCCGTAGTCGCCGAGCATCTGCGTCGCCACCGGCCCCATCATCACTTGGGTGAAGTCGACGACGCGGATGCCGGCGAGCGGCAGTTCGTTCACGGCGGTCACGCGGCGTGCTCCATGA
>DASPVJ010000012.1:0-4978 GCA_035622435.1 Xanthobacteraceae bacterium
TGCTGCCGTTGCTGCAAGCGGCGGTGGTGCCGCCCGGCTGGATCAGCGACGATGCCTTCCTCGCCGGTTACGGCGCCGCCCAGGCGGTGCCCGGACCGCTGTTCAGCTTCGCGGCCTACCTGGGCGCCGCCATGGAGCCCAGGCCGAACGGCTGGATCGGCGCGATCATCTGCCTCCTCGCCGTGTACCTGCCGTCGTTCCTGCTGGTGTTCAGCGCGCTGCCGTTCTGGGCGCAGTTGCGCCAGCGCCCGGCGGCGCAAAGCGCGCTGCGCGGGGTCAATGCGGCGGTGGTCGGCCTGCTGCTCGCCGCGCTCTACCGGCCGGTGTGGACGAGCGCGATCCTGCGCCCGGCCGACTTCGCCGTTGCCGCCGCCGCGTTCCTGCTGCTCGCCATGTGGCGCACGCCGCCGTGGCTGGTGGTGGCGCTGGCCGGCCTGACGGGCTACGCGATCAGCTGACGGGTGTCCGCCGGCCGGCCAGCGAAAGGGGTTCGGCCGTGTCGGCCGCGCCCCGGTCAGGCGTTTACCGGCGCGCTGCCGCAAGCATCGAGCCGCGAAGACACCAACGTCCGCCATTTCTGCGAAAGGTTCGGCAGTTCCGAAAGCCGCCGCAGCAGGTCGGGCAGGTCCTGTCCCAGCAAGGTCGCGTCAATGCATTGCGCAACCGAGACAGGGCGGCGTTCCCGTTCGACCAGCACGATCGGCTGCCCCGCCTCGACCTCGCCCTCTTCCAGGACGCGCAGCAAATAACCGATGCGCCCCGACTTCAGCTGCTCGTCATGGAACAACGGCAGCCCGAGCCGGTAGCTCAATCGGAAGCAGGGGATGCGCGGATGCGTCACCTGGAGCGTGGCGGTGCCGATCGCAAGGACGTCGCCGATGCAGACCTCCTCTTCGGTCATTCCGTCGATCGTGAGATTCTCGCCGAAGATTCCGGGCGACAGGTCGTCGCGGGCGAAGCGCGCGCCCCAGAAGCGATAATGGGCGGTCGAATAGGCCGACAGCGCCTGATCGGGGCCGCCATGGTTGGGCTGCGTCGCCTGAGCGTCCCCGGCGGCGCCGAGGGGGCCGACGCGGACCGCTCCCGCCGCCGGCCGCTTGAAGACCCCGGTCTTTACCAACCTGCCGTCGATCAAGTGCTCGGCCGGCATGCCGACGCTGACCGCCACCAATTGGCCAATGGAGCACGAACGCATTGGGTCCCCCCGTGCGCGCCGATCGTGCTCGCACTATGCGAAGCCGTACAAACTCACCTTTATATTCCAGATTGCGTATGCTACCAAGGCAAAAGTTGTATTTTTCAAGATCGCCGGTAGTGCCGGGGAGCGTGGTCCGGCGGGAAGGTTTGTTGTCATGTTGCGGCGTGGGGGTGTGACCGCGGCGCTGTGCTCCGGCAATGGCAGCGCCATGACGAAGCTGCGCGTTCTCCCTTCGGCCGTCAGCATGCTCAATTGGCGCGCGGACCTGACTGGCGACATCGACGCCGCGCAACTTCGCGCCCATCGCAACTGCCGGCTGCTGTACAGCCTTCGCAGCGCCGCCTTCGGCGGCGCTTGGCGCGATGGCGACGGCGCCCGCCATCGCCGGATCATCGCGGCTGCCGGACAATTCGACCTCATCGAATTGGAGGCGGAGCGCGATCTGGTCCCGCGGGTGCTTGGCGCGATCGAACCGGCGCGCCGGCTGGTATCCTGGCGCGGGGCGGCGGCGGACGCAGCATCGCTCCGGCTGATATTTGCCGCAATGGCACGGACCGAGGCCGCGCTGTACCTGCTGGAGTCGCGCGGCCGCCGATTCATCGAAACCGCCGCCCCGTTGCATTTCCTGAGCGCGCTCGGCCGCCGCGACGTCATCGCGTACGACGGGACGTCCGCGGGTTTCTGGACTCGCCTGATCGCGCCGCGCCTGGGGGCGCCGCTGGTGTTCCTCGACGGCGGCGAGGACGCGGGAGGATCGGACATCTCCACGCTCGCCGCGCTGGTCGAGGATTACGGCTTGCCGGCGCTTCCTCCGATCCGCACGCTGTACGGCATCGTGGGACGTTCGGTGCTGTGCTCGCGGTCGCCGCGCCTGCACAACGCGCGGTATCGGGCTGACGGGCGGGCGGCGATCTTCGTGCCGTTGCCCGCTCCGGATTTCGCGGACGTCCGAGACGCCATCGGGGCGAGCGCCGCCCTTGCTCGGTGCGGCCTGACTTTGCGCGGCCTGACCGTGACGGCGCCGTTCAAGGAAGCGGCGCTGGCGTTTGCCCATTCGCGCAGTCCCGCGGCCGTGCGGGCGGGTGCGGCCAATCTGTTGGTCCGCCGCGGCGGCATCTGGCACGCCGACACGACCGACCCGCAGGGCGTCATGGATGCGCTGGCGCGCTTCCGGGTGCCGGTGCGCGGCGCGACGGCGGCCGTAATCGGCTGCGGCGGAGCCGGCCGCGCCGTCGCTGCCGCGCTCAGCGCCGCGGGCGCGGACGTGACGCTGGTCAACCGCAGCATTTCGACCGGCCGAGCGGCGGCGGTACGCCTCGGTCTTCCGTTCCTGCCGCTGGCGCGATTTCGTCCGTCCAAATACGCGCTGGTCGTCAATGCGACGCCTGTCGGTGCCGACGGCCTCGGCGCGATCGTCGATGCGCGCGCGCTTGACGCGGCCGCCGTGGTCGTCGACCTGGCCTATGGCCGCGAGGCGACGCCGTTGGCGACCGCCGCGCGGGCGCGCGGCCTGACCGTCGTCGACGGGCTCGACGTCTTGTCCCATCAGGTCGAGCACCAATACGCGCGCATGGCCGAAGCCGAGGATGCACCTGTGCGGCCTCGTCTTGCCGGCCGCCGTCCCCGCAGCCCCCGCATCTCGCCGAACCGCAAGTATGACGCGCCCGCCGTCAGCGGGCTGGAGAGCCAATAGGAGCCTGGGTCATGGAAGCGCTGCAATCTCACGATGACGCAATGCTGGAATCCGGTCGCCAAAGCTTAGACCCCTCCGGTTTCGCCGGCCGGTGGATCAACACCAATCAGCATGGACGAGGCATTAGCGAAATCGCGATCAGAATAGATCGCGGACGGGTCAAGCTGGTGGCCGCGAGCACCGCCGCTGCCGGCCTCTGCGCGTGGGGGGAAACCGAGGCGGACGTCTTATGCGGCAGCGACGCCCGCGCGCGCAGCGCCATGGCGTTCGCGGCACGCTGCGATTTCGGCGCGTTTCAAACCGATTTGCGCGGCAATCTCAATCTGGGTCTCTTGGTCGTCGCCAGCTTCAACCGGGTCGGTCCGCATGGCCACGATTACTTCGCCCGCGAGTTCTATCGACGCGGCGACCCCGCAGCCTCGCCGATGACAGTGCCTTGGACCGCTGCAGCGGGCCGTGTCGGCGGCGACGATCCGATCGAGGCGGATCCGGCCGCGCCCGATCTTCCCTTTGTCGGCTCGGAAATGTTCGGCGAGTGGGTCAACACGAACCCGGTTTCGAACGGCATAACCCGGCTGCGAATTGACGACGACCGAAACGGCGCAGCGGTCGTGCGCGCATGGGGACCGCCGCTGCCGCCTGCCATCGAAGGGGGACCGATACCGGCGGCCCTGTTCGCCTCGAGCTCCGGGTCACGTCTGGCGAAAGCGTTCAGCGCCCGCTACGAGGCCAATCACGTCGGCGGAATGCTTCAAGCATACATCAATCAGGGCGTGCTCGTCGTCATCGCGTTCAACGAGTTCAACGACGGCAGCGGGCAATCGAATTATTTCCGTCGCGAGTTCTATTACCGCACGTGAATGGCGCGCCATGTATTCCACCGCCCGACTCGCGGACGATGTCTCCTGGCAGCCCGACCCGCTGATCGGCTTCGACCTCGAGCGGCGTCATCGGGCGATCATCGCGCAGGCGGGCGAATTGGCCGCCGCGCGATTTGCGCCGCGCGCGGCGGAATACGACAGCGAGGCACGATTCCCGGCCGAGGACTTCGCCGACCTGCATCACGCCGGCCTGCTCGGCGCCGCCATTCCGCTCGCTTGGGGCGGCTTGGGGCTGGAGCCGCATGGCGAGGATCCGTTCGCGTTGTGGATGGTGACCAAGGCAATGGCCAAGGCGGACCTGTCGCTGGCGCGCTGCTGGGAGGGCCACGCCAACGCCATGACGCTGATCGACGGCGCGGGCACCGATGCCCAGAAGCGCCGGTGGTTTGGCGGCGTGCTCGAACGCGGAGATACCTGGGCGTGCTGGAGCGGCGAACCGCAAACTCTGGCGCCCGGGCAGACTCGCCGCTACGGCACCACGGTGGAACGCGCGACCGGCGGTTACCTCATCAACGGCACCAAGGTTTTCGCGACGGGCGCCGGCGGCGTCACCCATGCCGTCCTCCTGGTCAGCTTGGCGGGTCCGGGCGCGGCCCGCCATGGCACGGGGGCGGCAGACGCGCTGTTGATGCTGGCCTGTGAACTTCCGCATCCGCGCGTCCAGTTCGACGCGAGTTGGTGGGATCCGATCGGCATGCGCGGCACGGTGAGCCACCTTGCGCGTTTCGACGATCTTTTCATCTCGGAAGAGAATCAGATCGGCGCGGGCGGCGCCTTTTTCACCGGCCATTGGCAGACCCGCTTCACCCCCCAGTATGCCGCGAGCTTCCTCGGTGCCGCCGAGGGGGCCTTCGACTACGCTCTGAGCGCGCTTTCGGCGCCGGATCGGCGCGCCGATCCCTACGTTCAGCATCATGTCGGCCGCATGGCGCTCGCGATCGAGACGGCGCACCTCTGGCTGCACCGCGTCGCCCGTTTGTGGACGGCCGGCGAAGACGAAGCGGCGCGGTTGGCAGGAGCGCGGGCGCGCTACCTCGTCGAGCACCTTGCCGAGGAGGTGGTCAGCCGTTGCATTCGCGCGTGCGGCGCGCGCAGCCTGATAAAGCCCAGTCCGATCGAACGCATCTACCGCGACCTCGGCTTTTACGTGCGCCACGACAGCGACGATCAGGTCCTGGCGACGATCGGCCGAGGCGTGCTCGGCGA
>DASPVJ010000013.1:0-2214 GCA_035622435.1 Xanthobacteraceae bacterium
TGCCGAAGGGATTGCGGCCTTCCGCGAAAAGCGGCCGGCGAAGTTCTCGTAGCCCGCATTGACGCCCGCGCAGGCGGGCGGAAATGCGGGATCCCCGGATGTCGCTTCGCTCCATCCGGGCTACATCGCTTACCGCTCCAATCTCGCCAGCAGGGCGGAGGTGTCCCAGCGGCCGCCGCCCATTTTCTGCACTTCCGAATAGAACTGATCGACCAGCGCCGCGACCGGCAGGTGCGCGCCGTTGCGCCGGGCCTCGGCGACGCAGATTGAGAGATCCTTGCGCATCCAGTCGACCGCGAAGCCGAAGTCGAATTTGCCCGCCATCATGGTCTTGTAGCGGTTGTCCATCTGCCAGGACTGCGCCGCGCCCTTGGAAATCGTCTCGACCACCGCTTCGACGTCGAGCCCCGCCTTCTTGGCGAAGTGGATGCCTTCGGACAGTCCCTGCACCAGGCCGGCGATACAAATCTGGTTGACCATCTTGGTGAGCTGGCCCGAGCCGGCGGCGCCCAACAGCTTGCACATGCGCGCGTAAGCCGCGATCACCTTTTCGGCGCGTCCGTAGGGCCCTGCATCCCCGCCGCACATGACCGTGAGCACGCCGTTCTGCGCGCCGGCCTGGCCGCCCGACACCGGCGCGTCGACGAAGTCGAAGCCGCCCTTCTTTGCCGCCGCGTAAAGCGCGCGCGCCACCTCCGCCGAGGCCGTTGTGTGGTCGACGAACACGGCGCCCTTCGCCACGCCCGCAAACGCGCCGTTCGCGCCGGTCGTCACCTCGCGCAGGTCGTTGTCGTTGCCGACGCAGCACATGACGAAGTCCTGGCCCTGGGCGGCTTCCTTCGGCGTCGGGGCGCTGCGGCCGCCGTATTCCTTGACCCACGCTGCCGCCTTCGCGGCGGTGCGGTTGTAGACGGTGACCTCGTGGCCGCCCTTGGTCTTGAGATGCCCGGCCATCGGGTAACCCATGATCCCAAGGCCGAGAAACGCCACCTTCGCCATGCTGTCCTCCTCCGCGGGCCGAAAGCCGCCCGCCTGACCTGCCGGCGCCAATGTGCCGGCTTGCGGCGTTGCGTCAACTGCTGGCGGCAACGGGTTGAACCCGCCCGCGTTGGGCGCCTATGTAGGGGTCGAATTTGCACTGGAGACGGCATGCCTACGAAGGAGCAAGTGCTCGAACGCCTCGCCGAGGTGAAGGCGCCGGACGGCCGGCCGCTGCCGGCAACCGGCACGCTCTCCGACGTGGTGGTGAGCGACGGCAAGGTGTTCTTTTCCCTCACCGTCGACGCGGCCGCAGTCAAGGCCTGGGAGCCGGTGCGCAAGGCGGCGGAAGACATGGTGCGCGCCATTCCCGGGGTCGCCTCGGCGCTGGTCGCGCTTACCGCCGAGCGCGCCGCTGGTGGCGGGCGAACGGCGCCACCTGCCGGCCGTACCTCGCCGGCCGCCGCGGCGCGGGCACAGCATCAGGCCGGCCCGCGGCCCGCCCAGGCGCCCGAAGGCGTCAAGGCGATCATCGCGGTCGCCTCCGGCAAGGGCGGGGTCGGCAAGTCGACTACCGCGGTCAACCTGGCGTTGGGGCTGCAAGCTCTCGGCCTCAAAACCGGCGTGCTCGATGCCGACATCTACGGGCCGTCGGTGCCCAAGCTGCTGGCGATCCGCGGCCGGCCGCAGACCATCGGCGGCACCCGGCTCAAGCCCATGTCCGGCTACGGCCTTGCGGTAATGTCGATCGGCTTCCTCATCGAGGAGGAGACGCCGATGATCTGGCGCGGCCCGATGGTGATGTCGGCGCTCACGCAGATGCTGCGCGAGGTCGAGTGGGGCGAACTCGACGTGATGGTCGTCGACATGCCGCCGGGCACCGGCGACGCGCAGCTCACCATGGCGCAGCAGGTGCCGCTCAAAGGCGCGGTCATCGTCTCCACGCCCCAGGACCTCGCTTTGATCGATGCGCGGCGCGGCATCGCCATGTTCCGCCGCGTCAACGTGCCGGTGCTCGGCATCGTCGAGAACATGTCGACCTTCATCTGCCCGCATTGCGGCAAGCGCTCGGACATTTTCGGCCACGGCGGCGCCCGCCACGAGGCTGAGCGGCTTAATGTGCCGTTTCTCGGCGAAGTGCCGCTGGATATCGCGATTAGAGAAAAATCCGACGCCGGCTTGCCGGTGGTGGCGACCGCGCCGGAGTCTGAGCACGCGCAAATCTATCGCGACATA
>DASPVJ010000014.1:0-3338 GCA_035622435.1 Xanthobacteraceae bacterium
ACGTCCACCCTGATGGTGAAGGCCGCGGGCGGCGCGCTCGAAGGCACCCAATCGGCGGAGGGTCAGACCGCCGCCATTTTCGACGGCACGGTGAGCGGCAACAGCGTCGGCTGGAAGGTGTCGATCACCCAACCCATGCCGCTCACCCTCGAGTTCTCCGGCACGGTCGACGGCGACGCCATGTCCGGCACGGTGCAGCTCGGCATGTTCGGCAGCTCGCCGTTCCGCGCGACGCGGGGGTAGGGACTCCTCTCCCCGCCAGCGGGGAGAGGCGTAGGCGGCCTTCGGCCGCCGTTCTTTATTGAAAGAACGCCGACGCGAAGCGTCGGCTATGGTGAGGAGGCTGCTCCGCAGACTCAGCCTGTGGAGAGGTCCCCTCACCCGACAGCCTTCGGCCGTCGACCTCTCCCCGCAAGCGGGGAGAGGTGAAGATCACGACCGGAATATCGCAGTGAGGCGGCGCCAGCCGTCCACGGGCGGCGCGTCGTCGGCTTCGGGCTCGCGTTCCGCTTCCGGCCCGGGATCGTCCGGGGCGTGGACGAGCGGGATGATGGGCGGGCGCGGCGTCTGCGCCGCTGCCGGGCGGATGCCGGGGACGCTCGCGGCCTGGGCGGGGGGCGGTCCGGTCACGGCCGGCGTCGGGGGCGAGGGCGGCAGCGGCTCGGCGGCGGGCGGCGGTCGGCCTTCGATCACCCGCCCGTGCGCGACCTCCTCGACCGGGACCTTCCAGCGGAAGGCGTCGAGCCGGCCGCTGACCGGCGAAACCGGCATCCACCGGTCGGTCACGAACCCGTCCGCGGTCCAGGCCGGATCGCGCCGGGCGTGCAGCGCGCGCCCCATCCATTCGCGCGCGCGGCCCTCATCGCCGGCGAGATCTTCGAGTTCCGCCATCAGCATCGCCACCCGCTGGGTGGGCGCGGCGAGCAGCGGCTCCAAGGCGGTGCGGGCGGCGCCGAGTTCGCGCGCATCGAGCGCCGCGCGCGCCCGCGCCAGCGCGCCCTCCACGTGGCCCTCGACTTGGCGCACCAGCGCCTCGACCCGCTTCAACCGGTCGCGCGCGGAGTCGGAAAGCCGCAGGTGCGCAAAGGCGTGGGCAAGGTCGGGATGGGGATGGGCGCGCCACGCCGTCTCGAGGATCTTGCCCGCCTTGCGCGGCTCGCCGGATTGGCTGAGCAGGCGTCCCGCCAACGTCGCCGCCGGCACCAGATCGGGGGCTAGGCGCGCGGCCTCGATCGCCAGCGCCTTGGCGCGGTCGCGATCGTGCTCCTCCGCCGCGAGGGCGCGCGCGGTCAGCAGCACCGCGCGCAGGCGGCGATGGCCGCCCTTGTCGATGAGGCCGCTGGCGAGGTTCTTCTCCAGGCGCTCGAGCGCGCCTTCCCAGTCCGCGTCGGCGCAGCGGAAATCGAGCACCGCCTGTCCAGCCCACGGCAAGGCCGGGGCGGCCTGGGCGGCTTCCTCGGCGAAGTGCCGCGCCGCCGTCAGGTCTTCGCGGCGGTGCGCCTCCACGTAGAGGCCGTGCAGGCCGAGGAGCCGCGTTTCCGGCCGCTCCGCCATGGCGCGGAACGCGGCTTCGGCGGCGCCGCGGTCGCCGTTGAGCTGGGCGGTTTGCGCCGTGAGCAGGAGGGCGAGGGGCTCCGCCGGCGCGTGGCGAAGCGCATCGGCGGCGTGCCGGTGAGCGGCGCGGGCGTCGCCGGCGCCGATCGCCACGAGCCCGTGCGAGATGGCGCGGAACCCGCGGTGGCGGCGGCGCTCGGCCAGCGCCGCCGACGCCCGCGCCGGGGCGCGCAAGAGGAAGCGCAGCAGCGACCATGCGATCACCGACGCGGCCACCAGCGTCGCCAGCGCCACGGCCGCGACCATGACCGACGTCTCGACGCGCACGCCCTGCCAGGTGATCGCCACGTCGCCCGGCCGGTCGGCGAGCCAAACGGCGCCGAACGCGAGCAGGACGACGATGGCGAGAAACAGGGCGACGCGGATCATCGGGGCGGGCCGTTCCGGGCTTTTCGGGAAAAGTGGGTATCGGGTTTCCGTAGAAAATGCGACCGGATAAAAATCCTAGGGTGAAGAGAGCGCCGCAAGCGAGGTGGCGACGAGCTGGCGGGCCGCCTCGAGCGCAGCGGTGCGCGCCTTGGCGGCCTTGATCCAGTCGGCGGCCGGGGCCTGCACGGCGGCCGGCAGCCGCTCGACTTCGGCAAGCGCGCCGGCGATGTCAGCGCGCTGCGCCTTGGCGACGGCCCGGGCAAGGCCGGCCGCCGGGTCGTCGCCCGCCGCCTCGCCGACCGGCCGCACCCGCACCAGCCGCTCCGCATTGGCCTGCAAGCGGCCCAAGATGCCGTCGTCGTGAGCGGGCGGCGCAACGGCGGCGAGCATGGCCGGCGCGAGCTTGTCGAGGTCCTGCGCCAGCGCCTCGGCGCGCGGCACGCCCGCCGCCGCGGCTTCGAGCGGCACGAGCACCGCGGCGTCGGCGCCCAGCGCCTTGGCGGCGGCAAGCTCGGCCGCGAACGGCGTTCCGCGGGCGACCGCCGCCTGGAGCGCCGTGGCGACGACCGCAAGCCGCACGGCACGATCTGCCGCCGTCGGCGGCTGGTCGGGCGCCCGTTCGGCGTGCTCCAAGGCGGCGACGCGGGCGGCAAGCGCTTCGATTTCGCCGCGCGCGGCCGCGTCCCCTTGAGGGCCGGCCGTCTTCGCGGTCGAGGCTTGCTCGATGCGCTGGCGCAAATCCGCGACGGTGGCCGCGAGCGCCCACTGCGCGCTCTCCGCTGCGCCGAGCCGGTCGAGCAGGGCCGGGTCGATCGGCGCCGACCGCGCCGTCGCCAGCGCGCTTTCAGCGCGCGCGAGCCGATCGTCGAGCCGGTGCAAGCTCGCATCGATGGCGTCGACGCGCGCCCGCAGATCGTCGAGCGCCTCGGCGTCGCCCGCGGCGGGCTCCTTCTGCATCTGCGGCCGCTGCTGCATCTGCGCGTCGAGGGCCGCGACCTTGCCGGCGAGCGCCGCCGTATCGTCGTGCAGTTTGTGCGCGGCGAACAGCCACCAAGCCGCGAGGGTCAGCAAAGCAACGGCCAGTCCGGCAGCGCCGCCCGCGATCATCGGCCGCGCGGCGTCCCGCGGCGAGCGGCCGGCGGGCGGCGGCCGGTCTTCACCGCGCGGCGCCGCGTGCGCGTCCGGGGCCGCTGTCGATGCCGGCTCCGGTTCGACCGCGGGTTCGGGCGCGGGCGGCGTCATCGGCTCGCTCGCGACCTCGGTCGCCGTGCCTTCGATAACCGGCGGCTCCCGGCGCCGCCCGCCCGGCGGTTGGCCCGCTCGCGCCGCATCGCTCTCGTCGCTCGTCATGCCGC
>DASPVJ010000015.1:0-6100 GCA_035622435.1 Xanthobacteraceae bacterium
AGCGCCGCGTCGAGCACGGCCTCGCATTGCTGGTTGGTGGCGCCGACGCCGCCGGTCAGCACCAGCGCGTGGCGGAACATGACCAGGCCGTCGTTCGTCCACAGATCGAAATGGCCGATCCACAGCCGCTCGTTGACCCGCGCGATCAGCTGCAGCACTTCGGCGCGGCGCCGGTCCGGCACCTTGAGATCGAACGCGCAGGCGAGATGCAGCGCCTCGATGTCGTCCATCCAGGTGAAGGAGACGTGATAATCGGCCCAGCGGCCGGAGATCGAAATGGTGATCTCGTCCTCGCCGGCACGGTCGAACGACCAATCATTGAACGCCGCCAAGCGCTCGACCACGTCGAGGGGGCTGGTCCGGCGCTCTCCGGGAAGGTCGATCAGCGACATGCGGTCTCCACGCTTCGGCTCGAGGGGAAGCGCACGCGACTGCACGCGCACCAACGCCGCGGGGCGGATAAGCGGATTGCGGCGAATCACCCGCGCCGCCGACTATACACCGGCCGACTCCGCGGCCAAAAACGACCGCTCGGCGCTGTTTCTGTTCAAAGATTCGCCGGAGCGGCGCAATCGGCGGCGCGCCGCCGTCCACAGCGGAATGCGCGACATTTCGACTCAAGCGCGCAAGGCGAGTCGAACAGCGCGGCCGCTCGCATCAGTCGAACAGGCTGGAAACCGATTCCTCGGTCGCGGTCCGGCCGATCGCCTCGCCGATCAGGGTGGCGATCGACAGCACCCGGATATTGCGGGCGACCCGCACCGCCTCGGTCGGCTGGATCGAATCGGTGATCACCAATTCCTTCAGATGCGAGGCGCTGACGCGCGCGACCGCGCCGCCCGAGAGCACGCCGTGACTGATGTAGGCGTAGACGTCGCTCGCCCCGTTGTCGAGCAGGGCGTCGGCGGCGTTCACCAGGGTGCCGCCGGAATCGACGATGTCGTCCACCAGGATGCAGGTGCGCCCGTCGACGTCGCCGATGACGTTCATCACTTCGGATTCGCCGGCGCGCTCGCGCCGCTTGTCGATGATGGCGAGCGGCGCGTCGATGCGTTTAGCCAGGCCGCGCGCGCGCACCACGCCGCCGACGTCGGGCGAGACCACCATCAGCCGGTTGAGGTCGAAGCGCTCGCGAATGTCGCGCACCATCACCGGCGAGGCGTAGAGATTGTCGCACGGGATGTCGAAGAATCCCTGGATTTGCGCGGCGTGGAGATCGAGCGTCATCACCCGGTCGGCGCCGGCCTGGGTGATCAGGTTGGCGACCAGCTTGGCCGAGATCGGCGTGCGCGACCCGGTCTTTCGGTCCTGCCGGGCGTAACCGAAATAGGGGATCACCGCGGTGATGCGCCGCGCCGACGCCCGGCGCAGCGTGTCGATGAGGATCAGCAATTCCAGCAGATGGTCGTTGGCGGGATACGACGTCGATTGCAGCACGAACGCGTCGGCGCCGCGGACGTTTTCCTGGATTTCGGCGAAAATCTCCATGTCGGCGAAGCGCCGCACCACGGCCTTGGCCAGCGGCGTCGCCAGATAGGCGCCGATCGCCTCGAAGAGCGCGCGGTTCGAATTGCCGGCGACCAGCCGCATCGCCCCGTTGTTGCTCGCCATCGCCCTCTCCACTCGGCCAGCGGCCGCCTGCGCGGCGTGGTGATAACAAGCCGGCCGTTGGGCGGCAATATCGCCGCAGCCGCTTGTCCCGGGGGTTTTTGGGAGGCCGATGCCGCGGGGCACGGCCGCGCGTCAGCGCCGCGGGTCGGCGAGCGCCAAGGCGGCGTTGATCGCCTCGGTGGCGGCGGGGTCGTCGGTTGCCGCCACCGCCGGACCGCCGGGCTGCACGGGCTCGGCCGGCGGCGCCTGCGGCGCGGCGAGGAACGCCGCCAGGCGGTCCATGCTGGCACCGGCGATGCGCCGCACCATCTGCTCGTCCGCCGCGGCCCAGGCGTTGGCGCCCGGGCGGCCGCCCGCCTCCTCGCCGGCGATGCGCAGCACGCGGCGCTTGTCGGCGTCGTAGACGTCCCAGACCCAGCTGATGTGGCTGCGGCCGCCGGCGACGATGGCGGCAAGGTAGCCGCGCACGCGATAGGCCGGCTGCCCGGTGCGCGAAACCACCTGGATTTTGCGCGCGGTCGCTTCGGCCGAGAGGGTGGTCACGAGGTTCTCGAAGACGGCAACCGGCGGCCCGTCGATCGACTCGAAGGCGATGCTCGCGCCGCGCCCGCTCGCCGGGCTGGCGGTGGGCACCCCGCTCGAGGCGCAGCCGCCAGCGGCCAGCGCGAGCGCCAGCGCTGCAGCGACGCCCAGCCGCGTCCGGCCGAATACACCGCCCGGGACGCGCTCCGCGCCCCGGCCCGTCCCACTCGTCATCGACACCCCCGACGGCTTCCGGCGGCAGTCGCGCCGAGGCACGCCAGCCGCAAGGCCGCTTTCATTAGGGGTGAAGTGCTACCCGCAATCGGCCCGGCGGTCCAGTCCGGCGAGGCTCACTCGACCACCACGATCGCGTTGAGGTGGCGGCCGTAATCCGCCTCGTCCCGATGGGTGCTGCGGCGGTAGCTGTAGAAGCGCGCCGGGTCGGCGTAGGTGCAATGCCCGAGATCCTCGATCCGGCCGACGCCGGCGTCCTGAAGGCGGGCGACGATGTAGCCGGCCAAATCGAACATCGCGTGGCCGGCGCGAGCGGAGGGTGCGAAGAAGCGGGCGTTGGCCGGGTCGGCGGCGGCAAAGCGCGTCACGACGTCGGCCCCCACCTCGTAGTTCGGCTGGCGGATCATCGGCCCGAGCGCGACTACCATCCGCATGCGCGCGGCGCCGAGTTGCTCCATGGCGGCGACCGTGGCCTCGACCACGCCGGCAAGGGCCCCTTTCCATCCGGCGTGGGCGGCGCCGACCACCCCGGCCTCACGGTCGGCGAGCAGAACCGGCCCGCAGTCGGCGGTCGTCACCCCGACCGCGAGCCCGCGCACCCGCGTCACCACCGCGTCGGCGCGCGGGGCCTGGGCGCGCGTCCACGGCTGCGTCGCGACGACCACGTCGGGCGAGTGGGTCTGGTAGGCGGTGACGAGCCGCTCGGGCGTAACGCCGAGCGCCCCGGCCATGCGCGCCCGGTTCTCGGCGACCCGCGCCGGCGCATCGCCGGAGCCCAGGCCGCCGTTGAGGCTGCCGTAGAGGCCGTCCGACACGCCGCCGTCGCGGGTGAAGAAGCCGTGGCGAATGCCGGGGAGCATGGACAGCAGGGAAGCCTGAAGCATGGCATCCGCTTGCTGCATCGCACCTCAGCTGTCAAATCCCGGCAGCGAGCCGAGCTTGGGGTCGGCGAATGCGATCGCCTTGAACAGCTCGCCCATGGCCTCGCGCCCGGTGCCGGTGAGCCGCGCGAGCGCGGCGTCGATGTCCGGCGCCTGGGCGGCGGTTCCGGTTGCCCGCAGCGCGGCGCCGCGCGCCTCGATGCCAAGGCGCCGCAGGAACTCGCCCTGAGCCATCGGCCCGAGCACCCGGGCCCCGGCGCCTGCGGCCGTCCGGGCGAGCGCCGCGAAATCCACGTGGGCGGTGAGGTCGACTTCGCCGGCCCTCGCCAGCGGATCGGCGAAAGCATGGCGGCCGACCGCCTGCAAGGTTTCGCCGCATGCGCTGTCGCGGTGGCCATAGTCGAGGGCCAACGCGGCGCCGCCGTCGCGCGCGATCCGGCGGGCGATCTCGGCGACGACGTCGCCGGCGCGCCATTCGTACACGGCTCCCGCCGGCGCACCGGCGAGATGCCCGGGCAGGATCGCCGCAAACCCGGGGATCGGGTCGGGATGCAGCGCGAACGCCAGCGCGCCGGCCGCGTCGATGCCGATCATGCGCTCGTGCCAGCCGTCGGACGCCTTGACCGCCTGGTGCACCGGCAGCGCGTCGAAGAACTCGTTGGCGATGACGATGAGGGGCCCATCCGGCACTTCGGCCATATCTCCATGCCAGGCGGTCGGCACGGCGAGCCCGTGCAAGCGTTGCTGCTGCAGCCGCCGCAACACCGGGCTCGTCTCGACCAGATGAACGCGGAGCGCGGCCTCGAACGCCGGCACGATGCGCGCGGCGCGCAGCGCGTCGGCCATCAGCGTGCCGCGACCGGGCCCGAGTTCCACCAGCGCCAGCCGCGCCGGCGCCCCCATCGCCTGCCATACCGCCGCCGCCCACAGGCCGATCAGTTCGCCGAACATCTGGCTGATGTCCGGCGCCGTGATGAAGTCGCCGCCGCGTCCGAACGGGTCGCGCGTCGTGTAATAGCCGTGCACCGGATGGCCGAGGCACAATCGCATGAACGCGGCGACCGAGATCGGCCCGTCGACGGCGATGATGCGGCGGATTTCGGCCTCGAGCGGCGTCATGCCGGACGGATGGAGTTGGACATCGTCGTCCCGCTCAGGCGCGCGCCGGCCGGCGCAGCACGATCAAGATGATGAGCGCGCCGCCGATGACCATCGGCAGCGACAGCAGCATTCCCATGGTCAGGCCGCCCCACAGGAAGCCGAGCTGCGGATCGGGTTCGCGAAAGAATTCGCTGACGAGGCGCGCAAGCCCATAGAGCAGCGTGAACGCGCCGAGGATGAGGCCGGGCCGCTTCAGCGCGCCGCGGCGGATGAACAGGGCCAGCAGGCCGAGCAGCACGAGCCCCTCGAGGGTCGCCTCGTAAAGCTGGCTCGGATGGCGCGGCAGCGGCCCGTCCCCCGGAAACACGATGGCCCACGGCATGTCCGTCGGCCGCCCCCACAGCTCGCCGTTGATGAAGTTGGCGAGCCGACCGAAGAACAATCCGATCGGCGCCACCGCGCAAGTGACGTCGCCCAGCGAAAGGATCGAAAGGTCGCGGCGACGCGCAAACAGCACGACCGCGAGCACGCAGCCGACAAACCCGCCGTGGAACGACATGCCGCCCTTCCACAATTCTACGATCTCGACCGGGTGCTCGACGAAGTGCGGCAGGTTGTAGAACAGCACGTAGCCGGCGCGGCCGCCGAGGATGATGCCGAGGGTCACCCACAGCACGAAATCGTCGAACGCGGTCGCGCCGATCGGGGCCGGGCCGCCCCAGGCGCGCTGGGAGCGCAGGATCGCCTTGGCATAGAACCACCCGATGAGGATGCCGGCGATATAGGCGAGCGCGTACCAGCGAATGGCGAACGGTCCGATCTGGACGAGCACCGGATCGAATGCGGGAAACGGGAGCACGAGAGTGGGCATTGGATCGACCGATCCGCCATGGCATCGGCGAAGTCAAGGCGACGGTCCTGCGGCTCTTGCGGGCGGCCGGCACAATGCCCATTGTCACTTGCGAGTTCGGAGGGAGGCCATGACCCAGACGAGCAACCGGTTCTTCGACGAGATGGCGCGGCTGATGAACGACGCGGCCGGCGTCGCCCAGGGCGTGCGGCGGGAGTTCGATACGCTGCTGCGCAATCAGGCCGAGCGCATGCTGCGCGACCTCGACGTGGTCAAGCGCGAGGAGTTCGAGGCGGTGAAGGAAATGGCCCGGCTCGCCCGCGAGGAGAACGAGGCGCTGGACGCCCGCATCGCCGCGCTCGAGGCCGCCATCGGCAAGACCGGGACGTGAGGGCCGGCGCAGCCTGCTCGTTTCCTCTTTCTTGTTTTTCCCCGTTCGACCCGCTATAAGCCGCGCGACCTCGGCCAGGTAGCACCCCTGGAGGCCGGCCGGGCGGAACGGCCGCGTTTGCGGCCGTTTGCGTTGCAATCGAACCCAATGAGGATTGGACATGGCGACCGTCAAGGAGATCAAGGCGACGGCGCGCCCGCGGGCCGGCAAGGGGGCCGCTCGGGCGATGCGTCGTCAAGGCCGCGTGCCCGGCGTCGTCTACGGCGACGGGCAGCCGCCGCTCAACATTTCGCTCGACTACGCCGACCTGCGACAGAAGATCTACGCGGGCGGATTTCTCACCTCGATCTACGACCTCGACCTGGAGGGAACCAGGCATCGGGTCATCCCGCGCGACTTCCAGCTCGATCCGGTGCGCGACTTCCCGATCCACGTCGACTTCATGCGGCTCGGGGAAGGGGCGCGCATTCGCGTGCGCATTCCGGTTCACGTCAAGAACGCGGACCAGTC
>DASPVJ010000016.1:0-3711 GCA_035622435.1 Xanthobacteraceae bacterium
CCTCCCCCGTTTGCACGGGGGCGGATGCACGCCATCGTTCTCGCAGCGCGGTTTTTGCGCGCGATGCTAATCTCCCACCCTGCAATCTGTCCCTCGCGCGCCCACGAGGGAGGTCTTGTCCTGTCTTTCCTTATTTCGTCCGGACTGCGAGTTCTTCTTTTAGGCTCGCTTCCGGCAAATAAAGGAAAGCGGACCGCCGGCAGGCGCAATGTCTCATGAACCGTGCGAAGCACGGCGGCGCATCCTGCAGGATGCGCTCGCCTGCCGGCGTTCCACTGCGGCTCTTGCCAGGGGGCTTTCGCCCCTTTCGCTCAGCTTCAGGCCAGGCTTCCTGGGACGCGGCCGCGGATTTCGAGGCCATTCGCTAGGCGGGCGTTACCCGCCCCTGCCTGTCCCAGTCCAGGGAATGCACCTCCCGCACCGGCCGTAGTACCGGCGAGCTGATGCCCGAAGCTGCCCGGGAGCGGACCGTATCCTTCCGCGCGCGGGCGCCGCACTCGCTCCGCCTGCGGCAAGTACCCTCGCCGCAGGCGTCCGTTACGTGAGCGAGATTTCGTTTCGCCAAATAGCCAAATCGCGGCGAAGCGCAATCAAATTCCGCCAATGCGTTGCAATCGCTGGCGAATGATTTGCGGCGCAATCGCGGCGGCAAAGTGCACGGCGGATGATTCGCAACGCGTAGGATTATTTTTGCTTCGCTCAAACCCATCCTATGCGTTCTTGCGCCACCGCTCCGCCAGCCCTTGCGGTCTAGCTTGCCGCTCCTTCACCTCGCCCCGCGCGCGGGGAGAGGTCGACGCGCGGAGCGCGTCGGGTGAGGGGCATTTCCGCCCGCCGAGCCGGTTGAAACGCCCCTCACCCCGACCCTCTCCCCGAGGGGCACCCCGCGACGCTTGCGTCGCGGGGACCCCGTTGCGGGGAGAGGGAGAAGAAAGCGGGCGCTACTCCGCCGCCTTCGCCTCCTCCGGGTCGACGACCTGCGCCGGCTCCGCCGCCGGGGCGTCTGCCACCATGAACTGCGCCCGCGCCAACTCGGCGAAGCGGCCGCCGTGCGCCACCAGTTCGTCGAAACGGCCGCTCTCGACGATGCGCCCGGCGTCGAACACCAGGATGCGGGTGGCGTTGCGGATGGTGGCGAGCCGATGGGCGATCACGAAGGTGGTGCGGCCTTTCATCACTTCGTCGAGCGCCACCTGCACCAGGCTTTCGGTCGAGGCGTCGAGCGAACTCGTGGCCTCGTCGAGGATGAGGATGGGCGGATCCTTGAGGAGCGCGCGGGCGATCGACAGGCGCTGGCGCTCGCCGCCGGAGAGCGAGCGGCCGCGCTCGCCGACGGTGGCGTCGAAGCCGTCCGGGTGCTGGTCGATGAAGGCCAGCGCCTGCGCCCGCTCGGCGGCGGTGCGCATCTCTTCCGGGGTGGCGTCCGGCTTGCCGACCATGAGGTTGTCGGCGATCGAGCGGTTGAACAGCAGCGCCTCCTGGAACACCACGCCGATGTTGCGGCGCAGGCCCGAGAGCTTGAGCGCGCGCACGTCCATGCCGTCGACCTTGATGACGCCCGCCTGCGGATCGAAGGCGCGGTGGAGGAGCGCGAGCGCGGTCGACTTGCCGGCGCCGGTCGCGCCGACGAGCGCGACGGTTTCGCCCGGCAGCACGGTGAATCTCAGCTCCGACACGGCGGCGCGCCTGCCGTCGTAGGAGAACGACACGTCGTTGAACTCGACGAGGCCGCGCACCCGTCCGGGATCGACCGCGTCCGCGCGGTCGCGCACCGCCGGCGCGGTGTCGAGCACCGCGAAGAATTCGCGCAACCGCGGCACGTCGAGGAACACCCGGTTGGCGAAGCCAACCGCCTGCTCGAGCTTGGCGATCAGCATGGTGGCGAGGCTCATGAACATCACGATCTCGCCGATGGTGGCGAGGCCATTGACGTGCAGCCAGATGCCGACGAGGAAGATCGCCAGCATGGTGATGGTGGTGGATGCGCGCGTGAGCACGGCCACCAGCGCCCACCACGACAACACCGGAATCTGCGCGGTGAGCAACTGGTCGGCGACGCCGCGCAGCCCCGACACTTCGGCTTCCACCCGGGTGAAGCCCTGCACCAGGGCGACGTTGCCGAGCGCGTCGGAGGCGCGTTCGAACAGGTCGGTGTAATGGCGCTCGACCGTGCGCTGCATCGACTCGGTGCGGCGGACGACGAGGCTGGTGAACAGGGCGAACGCGGCGCACAGCCCGATCAGCAGCAGCGCCAGGCGCCAGTTGAGCACGAGGGAGATGGGCAGCATGACGAACAGCGACACGAAGGCCGCGAGGTGCTCGCGGAAGAACGACAGCCACAGCGCCCACAGGGCGTCGGTGCCGGTGAGCATCACCTTCATCAGCCGGCCGGAATGCACGCCCCCGTGATAGGACAGGGGCAGCTGCAGGACGTGCTCGAAATAGTCGGTCAGCACCGCTTGCCGCCGCCGGTGCGCCAACCGGTCGGCGTGCAACGCGACCAGCACCCCGCAGGCGATGGTGAACAGGCCGAAGCCGGCCCAGGCGGCGAGCAGCGGCATGATTGTCGGCAGCGAGGGCGGAGCGCCCTGGGTCTGGGCGCCGACGAGGGCGTCGATGATGCGGCCGAACAGGACCGGCTCGGCGAATTGCGCCGCGGCGAGTGCGACGTTGGCGCCGGCCAGGAACCAGCCCAGTCGGGCCTCGGAGCCCAGAAGCCCGAGCACGCGGGCGTAAAGGCGGAAAAAGTTCATGCGGCGGTTCGTTTCGATAGGCGGCGCGGCACTTAAGCCAAATTACGCTTGCTGGCAACGAAACCCACGATGGCGGCAAGACGGAGGCCGAAGACCGGCGTTGAATTTGCCGCATTTCTCCCTTAGAAGCGCACCCGCCCCGGGGTCGCGCGCACGCGGACGGGGCCGGTTTCACCGGAGAGTGAACGATGGGTTACAAGCTCGCCGTCGTCGGCGCCACGGGCAACGTGGGCCGCGAAATGCTCGAGATCCTCGCCGAACGCGCCTTCCCGGCCGACGAGGTGACGGCTATCGCCTCGCGCCGCAGCCAGGGCGTGGAATGCTCCTATGGCGAGAAGACGCTCAAGGTCAAAGCGCTCGAACATTGCGACTTTTCCGACATCGACATTTGCCTGATGTCGGCCGGCTCCCCGGTGTCCAAGGAATGGTCGCCGCGCATCGCGCGCGAAGGTGCGGTCGTCATCGATAATTCCTCCTGCTGGCGCTACGACGCCGACGTGCCGCTGGTGGTGCCCGAGGTCAACGCCGACGCGGTCGCCGGATTCCGCAAGAAGAACATCATCGCCAACCCGAACTGCTCGACCGCCCAGCTGGTGGTGGCGCTCAAGCCGCTGCACGACGCGGCCGGCATCAAGCGGGTCGTGGTCTCGACCTATCAGTCGGTGTCGGGCACCGGCAAGGAAGCGATGGACGAGCTGTTCTCCCAGACGCGGGCGATCTACGTCACCGATCCGATCGAGCCCAAGAAGTATCCCAAGCGCATCGCCTTCAACGTCATCCCCCAGTGCGACGCCTTCATGGAGGACGGTTTCACCAAGGAAGAATGGAAGATGGTGGCCGAGACCAAGAAGATCCTCGACCCGAAGATCAAGCTGGTCGCCACTTGCGTACGGGTGCCCGTGTTCATCGGCCACAGCGAGGCGGTCAACATCGAGTTCGAGCGGCCGATCACCGCCGA
>DASPVJ010000017.1:0-2843 GCA_035622435.1 Xanthobacteraceae bacterium
AGTCCCTATCCCGCCTATAGCGGCCAGCAGGCCTATATCATCGAAGCCACGATCTCGGGCGGCAAAGTTTCCGCGGCCGTGGTCGGGCTGATCGCCGGCGGCAAGGACATCGAGATCGTGCGCAGCATGTGCAAGAAATACGATCTCGACCCCAACGACGCGACCTGAGCATCGGCCGGTCAGAGCGGCCCCCACTCCTCGGCGCTGGCGCCGGTGAGCGACTGGACCCGCGCCTCGTCGGCGGCAAGTTCGCGCGCCGGCCCGGAATAGACGACGTGGCCGTCATCGAGCACATAGGCGTGATCGGCGACGGCGAGACTCATCCGCACGTTCTGCTCGACTAGCAGCACCGAGATGCCCTCGGCGCGCATCTGCGCCACGATTCGGAAGACCTCGCGCGTGATCAGCGGCGCCAGCCCCTGCGAGGGCTCGTCGAGAATGAGCAGCTTCGGATTAATGAGGAGCGCGCGGGCGATCGAGAGCATTTCCTGCTCGCCGCCTGATAGCTGCCGGCCGCGGCTGAGCCTCCGCTCGGCGAGCCCGGGGAACAACCGATAGATGCTGGCCTTGGTCCACGGGCCGGGGCGCTCCAGCGGCACGGTGAGATTCTCGTCGACGCTCAGATTGGGAAAAATCCTGCGCCCCTCCGGAACATAACCGACACCGAGCGCAGCAACGCGGAACGCCGGCCAATGTGTGGTGTCCCGGCCGAAGACGCAGACGCGGCCCTGGCGCGGCGGGGTGAGGCCCATCACGCTGCGCAGCGTCGTCGTCTTTCCGGCACCGTTGCGGCCGAGGAGCGCCGTCACCTCGCCTTCGGCGGCTTCGAGACTGACGCCGTAAAGGATGTGGCTCTTGCCGTAATAGGTGTCGAGCCGTTCGGCGGCGAGCGCGGCGGTCATGCGGGTCTGCTCATGCGGCTTTGCTCGCGCGGCTTGGCTCAGGCGGCTTGGCCGAGATAGGCGGTCTGCACCGCCTCGTTGGCGGCGATCTCCTGCGGCGTGCCTTCGGCGAGGAAGCTGCCTTGATCGAGCACGGTGATGCGATCGGCAAGATGAAAGACGACGCGCATGTCGTGCTCGATCAGCACAATGGTGAGCTTGCGATCGCGATGCAGGCGGCGGATCAGCTGTGTGATCTCGTAGGTCTCCTGGTCGCCCATGCCGGCGGTCGGCTCATCGAGGAGGAGAAGACGCGGCTTGAGCGCGAGCGCCATCGCGATCTCGGCCGCGCGTTGATCGCCGTGCGCCAGTTCGCCGACCAGGCGGCCGGCCTTGCCGGAAAGCGCCGCCAGCGCCAGCGTCTCGTCGATGCGGCGGCCCACCTCCGCCCTCTCCGCGGCGCCGAGCCAGGGGCGCAGCCGATAGCCGGCGGCGACCTCGGTCACGATGCGGATGTTCTCGAACACCGTCAGCTCCGGAAAAATCTCGGTGATCTGAAAAGTGCGTGCGATGCCGAGGCCGACCCGCCGATGCGGCGGCACGCCGATGACGTCGCGGCCATCGAACAGGATCGAGCCCGCGGAGGGCGGCAAGAAGCCGCTGATCAGATTGAAGAACGTAGTCTTTCCGGCACCGTTGGGGCCGATCACGGCGCGCAGCTCGCCGCTCTCCACGCTCAAGCTGATATCGCGCACCGCGACCAGGCTGCCGAAGCGCTTGGAGAGATTTCTGACCTCGAGCACGCTCATGCGGCTCTCCGCTGCCACAACAGCCCGAGAATGCCGCGCGGGAAGAACAGCACGATGAGCACGATCAGGATGCCGATGAACGACATCCAATTGACGGTAACGCTGGAGAGGTAGTCCTGCAGCACAACAAAGACGACGGCGCCGAGCAGCGGGCCCCAGAACGTACGCATGCCGCCCATCACCGCCATGATCACGAAATCGCCGGACAGGCTGTAGTGCAGCACGCGCGGGTCGGCGAAATTGTTGAGGAGCGCATAGAGGCCGCCGGCAAACGCCATGAAGAAGCAGGACAGCGTGAACGCGATCCAGATGTGCAGCTCGATCGGGATGCCGAGAAAGCGGGCGCGGCGCTCGTTCTCGCGGATCGCGATCATGGTGCGGCCGAACGGCGAGCGCAGGATGAACGCCATGACGGCGACGGCGGCGGCGAAACCGACGAGCACGAAATAGTAGAACGCCAGATCGTTGTGCAGAAGATCGATCTGGAACAGCTTGAAGTCGAGCGGCTGGCGGGCAAAGCCGCGCAAGCCGTCGTCGCCGCCGGTCACCGAGCTCCATTGGAACGCGATGTAGTAGAACACCTGGCCGAAGGCGATCGTCACCATGGCGAAATAGACGCCGCGGCGGCGCACCAGCAGCGCCCCGAGCAGTGCCCCGGCGATGCCGCCGACGAGTGTGCCGGCGAGGAGCCCGAGCGGCGTGCTCGGGGCGATGAATTTCAGCGTCAGCCCGCAGGCGTAGGCGCCGAGGCCGAACCAGGCGGCATGACCGAACGACAGCACGCCGGTAAAGCCGAGCAGGAAATTCAGTGACATGGCACCGAGGCCGAGCACCAGCACGCGGCTCCCCAGCGCCGTGTAGCCGCCGAACAGCGGCATCCAGTACGGTGCGAAGATGAGAGCGGCCCAGATCGCCGCCAGGACAGCGAGGCGCGTGTGCTCTGCCCGGCTCACGTCAGCATGCCTTCTTCGCCGAGAAGTCCGCGCGGCCGCACCAGCAGCACGATCGCCATCATCACGTAGATCACCGCCTCGCTGGCGGAAGGAAAGATCACCGCGGTCAGACCGGAGGCGACGCCGATCAGCAAGCCGCCGAGCAGCGTTCCGGTCAGCGAGCCGACGCCGCCGACGATGATGGCGATGAAGCTCGGCAT
>DASPVJ010000018.1:0-6851 GCA_035622435.1 Xanthobacteraceae bacterium
CCGCCTCCTGCCGGCCCATCAGCTCCGCCACCGTCTGCGTTGCCTTGAGGCCCGAGCCGGTCAGCACCACGACGGTGACTTCCTCCGGCTTGACGACGCCGGCCGCGCGCAGCTGCCGCAAAGCCGCAAGCGCGGACGCGGAGGTTGGTTCGACATAAAGCCCGGCCCGCGCGAGCCGCCACACGCCTTCGATGATGGCTTGCTCGGAGACCGCAACCGTCGCGCCGCCGCTGCGGCGAAGCGCGGCGATCACCTCCTTGAGCCGGACCGGCTTGGCGATGGCAGTGCCCTCCGCAACGGTCGGGCCGGTCTCGACCGCAACCGGCACGTCGACCCCCGCCATGAAGCTCGCATGGATCGGCGCGCAGCGTTCGGGCTGCACGCCGAACAGCCGCGGCAATCGGTCGATCTCGCCGGCGCGCATCAGCTCGCCGAAGCCGATGTCGCAGCCGAGCACGTTGCTGCCCGCTCCCATCGGAATGATGACGTTGTCCGGCGCGCGGAACGCCAAGTCGTCCCACAGCTCGTAAGCCAGCGTCTTGGTGCCCTGCAGGAAGAAGGCTTGCCAGTTGTGACTTGCATAGAAGATGCGGCCCGACTGGCGGACCGCCTCGTCGGCGGTCGCCTGGCGCGAGCCCTCCACCAGCTCGACCTCGGCGCCGTAGGCGCGCATCTGCACGATCTTGCCCGGCTGGGTCGAGGCCGGCACCAGGATTTTGGCGCGCAAACCGCCGGCCGCCGCGTAGCAGGCAATCGCCGCGCCGCCGTTGCCGGAGCTGTCCTCGAGCACGGCGCCGATACCTTGCTGGCGCAGCACCGAAAGCATCACCGAGGCGCCGCGATCCTTGAAGCTGCCGCTCGGCATCATCCATTCGAGCTTGAACAAGGCCTCGAGCCCGTCGATGCGGCGACGGACGAGCGGCGTGCAGCCCTCGCCGAGACTGATCGGATCGGCGACCCGCACCGGCAGGCTCCCGGCGTAGCGCCACAGCGAGCGTTGCGCGCGATCGATGTCGTTGCGCGTCATGCCGGCAAGCGGCGCGATCATCAGCGGCCGGCCGGACGGAGAACGCCACAGCGGGGTGTCGAGCGCCAGACGTTGCCCGCTGTCGGTGTCGAGATAGGCGGCACCCGGTTCGACGCTGTCGAACATCTAGGCCGCCGGCTCGACCGCGGCGGGCATGTCCGGCTCGATTGCCGCGCGGCCGCCAAAACGCGCCACCAGCTTGGTTGCGACCGTGTTGCCGAGCACGTTGACGGCGGTGCGGCCCATGTCCATGAAGGCATCGACCCCGGCGACCAGCGCAATGGCCTCGACCGGCAGCCCGATCGCGGTCAGCACGGTCGCCAGGATGACCAGCGATCCGGACGGGATGTTGGCGCCGCCCTTGCTGGCGATCAGCACGGTGATCAGGATGGTCAGCAATTCCGGCCAACCGAGCGCGACGTTGTAGGCCTCGGCCATGAAGGTGACGGCGAGCGTCTGATACAGGATCGAGCCGTCCTGGTTGAAGCTGTAGCCGAGCGGCAGGACCACCGAGACGATCTTGTTGGGGATCCCCAGCCGCTCGAGGATCTCCATGTGCACCGGCAAGGTCACCTCGGACGAGCGCGTGGTGAAGGCAAGCAGCAACGGTTCGAGGATCGCCCGGAAGGTTTGCAGCGGGCGATCGCCCATCGCCTTGAGCATCATCCAGAAGATGCCGATCTCGATGGCCAGGCCGACGTACATCAGACCGATGAGCTTGCCGAGCGCCAGCACCGCGTTGAGCCCCTGGGTCGCGAACAAAAACCCCATGATCGCAAGGATCGCCAGCGGCGACAGCGCGATGATCCAGCGCGTCAGCCGGAACATCGCGTGCAGGACCGCCTCCAGGAGGCCGACCATCGGCTTGGCACGCTCGCCGATGCCGGCGAGCGCGACCCCGAACAATACCGAGAAGACCAGGGTCGGCAGCAATTTCCCCGACGCCATCGCCGCGACGATATTGGACGGGATCAGATCGAGCAGGAATTTCACCCAATCGATCGACACCGCGAGGTTCGCCGGAATCTTGCCGGTCGGCACGAGATCGGCGCCGCGCCCGGGGTGAAAGAGCCCGTCCAGCACCAAGGCGATGACGATCGCGCAAAAGCTGGCAAAGTAGAACCAGCCGAAGCTGACCGCGGCGACCCGCCCAAGCTGACGGATATCGGCGCCCATCTTGTAGGTGCCGAGCGTCACCGAGGCGACCAGCAGCGGGATGATGATCATCCGGATCGCCTCGATAAAAGCGGTGCCGATCGGGTGCAAGGCGGCGGCAAAGGACGGCCACAGCAGCGCCAACGCCAATCCGATCAGCAGACCCGCCAGCATCTGCAACGGCAGCGCGAGGCTGATGCGGCCACCTGTGCTGGTCTGCTCGATGGCCACGGCCTGCCTCCTCATCGCCTTAGGGTCCGGGCGGATCGCTCGGCTCGCAGAACCACTATAGCGGCTCGAGCGAATGGGCGGCAGATGCGGCTAAAGTCTTGCCCGGGGATTGCCTCTCGAATACCAGCATCGGTCATGACACCGCTGGAATTCTGCACCATCCACAGGCCGGCGCTCGAACGGGATGAAGCCCGGCATAACGTGGCGCTGGCCATCCTGGGCGGGATCGGGGATGGGCAGCTTAAGGATGTCGCCACTTGGACGCTCGGCTTGCCCGGCCAGTGCGCGATGATGACTCCCGGAAGCCCCGTCCTGCTCGCCGATCTCGACGAGCGCCAGTGCATCGCGCTCGCAGAACAAACAGCAGGGCTCGATTATCCGGCCGTGGTCGGTCCGGACCGGACCGCCCACTGGTTCGCGCGGCGCGCAATCGCACAGGGGCTGGAATTTGCGGAACCGATCCCGCAGCGCATCCACAGCCTGACGGCGAAGCCCAAATATCCCGGCGCGCCCGGCTTCGCCCGGCGGACGACCGGGCAGGACGCGAGCATCCTGGCCGATTGGGTCGCGTCGTTCATCCGCGAGGCGACGCCGCACGACGCCGTGCCGCCGCGTGAACGGCTGGAACGCCTGGCCGAACAAGGCCAGCATGTCTTCTGGGTCGTCCACGACGAGCCCGTTGCGGTGGCCAAGATCGTGCGGCGGACGCGCCATGCCGCCGCCATCGCGGTCGTGTACACGCCGCCCGCGCTGCGCGGCAGAGGCTATGGGGGATCCGTAACCGCCGCGGTCGTGGAGCAGGCTTTCGCCGAAGGCAAGCGCATCGCCTGTCTCTACACCGACCTGCGGAATCCCTTCTCGAACCGGTGCTATGCCAAAATCGGGTTCGTCCCGGTCTGCGACTCCGCGCACATCCAGAGAGCTGCAGCCAAGGCGTGAGGTCGATGACCTTATGCCGTCTTGATCCAGACCGCCTTCACGTTGAGGTATTCCTCGAGGTGCTGCAGGCCGGACTCGCGCCCGTAGCCGCTCATCTTGTAGCCGCCGAACGGCACCGCCGGGTCCATGGCCTGGTAGCAATTCACCCATACCGAGCCGGCACGAATGGCCTTGGCCAAGCGGTGCGCCTTGCTCACGTCGCGCGTCCACACGCCGCTGCCGAGACCGAACGCGGTGGCGTTGGCGCGGCCGATCACCTCGTCGATGTCCTGGAACGGAATGGCCGAGATGACCGGGCCGAAGATTTCCTCCCGGGCGATCTTCATGTCGTCGCGCACGTCCGCGAACACGGTCGGCGGCACGAAGTAGCCCTTGCCGAGCGCGCCTTCGGTCAGCCGCTCGCCGCCGGAGACCGCGCGGGCGCCCTCCTGCTTGCCGACCGCCAGATAGCCGGTGACGCGGTCGAGCTGCTGCTCGGATACCAGCGGGCCGATTTGGGTTTCCGGATCCAGGCCGTTGCCGACCCGCAGCCCCTTGCCGAAATCGGCCACCCGGCCGACGAACTCGTCATAGACGCGCCGCTCGACGAACAGGCGGGTGCCGGCGCTGCAGATCTGGCCGGAATTGGCGAACACCGCCATGCCGGCGCCGGGAGCGGCGGTCGCCAAGTCCGCGTCGGCGAACACGATGTCGGGCGACTTGCCGCCCAGCTCGAGCGACACGCGCTTGAGATTGCCGGCCGACGCCTCGACGATCTTCTGTCCGGTCAGGTGCGAGCCGGTGAACGCCACCTTGTCGACGCCGGGATGGCGCGCCAGCGCCGCTCCGGCGGTTTCGCCATAGCCCGGGACGATGTTGACCACACCCGGCGGCACGCCGGCTTCGAGGATGAGTTCGCCCAGGCGCAGCGCGGTGAGCGGCGCCTCCTCGGCGGGCTTGAGGATGACGGTGCACCCGGTCGCCAGCGCCGGGCCGATCTTCCACACGCACGCCCCGAGCGGGCCGTTCCACGGAATGATCGCGCCGACCACGCCGACCGGTTCCTTGAGCGTGTAGGAGAAGATTTCGCCCGGCAGCGAGTTGTCGACGGTCTCGCCATGCAGCGCCGTCGTCATGCCGGCGTAGTAGCGCAGCATGCCCAGCACCCGCCGCCGCGTGGCGCCGGTGCGGCTGATCGGAGCGCCCATGTCGAGGGTGTCGAGCGTGCTCAGCTCGTCGAAATTCCGCTCGACCAGGTCGGCGAGCTTGAGCAGCAACACCTGCCGGTCGTACGGCTTGACCTTGCTCCACGCGCCTTCGAACGCCCGGCGCGCGGCGGCGACCGCGCGGTCGATGTCCTCGGCATCGCCCTCCGCCACCTTGGCCAGCACCTCGCCGGTCGCCGGATTGATGCTGTCGAAGGTCTTGCCCGAGGCTGCCTCGACCCACTTGCCGTCGATCAGCAGCTTCTTGGTCTTGCCGTCGAGATATGGATGGCGGGCTTCGCGGATAGGCTGAACAACATTCATGACGACCTCCTCCATCGTTGTCGGGGATTGCGTGGCCGCTGGCGGCGCACGGAACCTCAGGCTGACCGATTGCGCTATATCCCGGTCAATATAGTGCGACACATGGTCGATCGCCAGGCAAACCGATGGGCTTTTGCGGCCATGTCGGCGCGTAGGCGACATCGGCGGCGCCTGACCCTCGCTATCTTTCCCGGTCGCGCTCGATCCCGGATACGCAGCATGTGCTTCGATACTGTTGCGGCACTCGAGTTTTAAGCCAACAGCGGGGTCGGGCGCCCTGAATTCCGGGCCGCACGTAAGTCCAGGCCGCACAGCTTGCGTCTGACCGACAAGCATTTTGACAAAGTTCAGGTTGGGCCGATTCCATCCAGAAGTTGGAATAGTCTGCCCCAGGAAGATTTATCCCGTCGAGGAGGTTGCCAACAACGTTCTTCTTCCTCAATCCGTCTATCCGTTCCTTGTTCCTCAATCCGTCTATCCGTTCCTTGGCGAGCGTCGCATAGGTGCAGTTAGCGAACCGAGCCAAATGATCCTCATAAGCCACCAAAGTGCCGATCGCCTCCACGCTTCTCCAGTGGTCTGCAGCGCCGGCGCAAGGGTCGGCTGGCTGACTCGGTGTGACTGGCGTAACCGTGACCTCCAATTTGCCGTTCAGATAGAACTGACCGATGAAGGATATTGACAGTTCCGGAAGTTGTTCCCGCTTTGTAGCCTCGTAGACGTCAGCGCTGATCTGACGAAACACAGTTCCGATCTCCTCCTTCTCCTCGATATGCCGCAGGAATGCGGTCGTGTATGGACTATTGCGACCACGACCGTCATCCGCCGTCCGCCCCGCCTGCGTCGCATAAGCGACGATCATGCCCTCCGGAGCGTCGATTTTGGCAAGCCCGCGTTGAATGGACGCCGCCCGCGTAAGCCCAATTGAACGCTTCAGCTGCTCAGCCAGTGGGTTGTCACGGCAGGAATCGAGCACCAGAATACGCAGGTTCTTGGCTTGTTGTAGGTCGGCCAGAATCTCGTCTACCCGTGCCATCCGGCGCAGGTCCGCGTCGTCGGTGAGCTTCGCGTCAACCGGGACAAGGTAATTGACGCCGGCATACTGTATGGCATGCCCGCTGTAATAAAAGATCGCCACATTCGCCGTTCGCGCAGCGCGCGCGAAGCTGATGGCAGCGTCCTGCATCCTCGTCTGGTCGAGATCGATACCCTGGATAACTTCGAAGCCGCTGCGCTGAAGGGCGGCAGTGACATCCTCGGCGTCGTGGGGCGGATTGGAAAGGTGGGGGGCGTGCGCATAAGCACCGTTGCCAATGACCAGGGCGACGCGCTTGTCTGCGACTGCATCACCGTACCCAAGGGCCCACAGACCCAGCCCCAGCACCGCCGGCCAGAGCCATGATTTCAATTCGGCTCGCTTACGTCGCCTCAACGAAGCCATGATTGCTCGCCGTTTCAGCATGCGAGTGGCCTAGAGCCTCGCGGATAAACTATATCCGCGCAAGACATCGATGACGCGAACCGAATTGCAAAAACCGCAACATCGGGTTCCGGGTTGTGCGGGTCCAATAAGTTCGGGCCCAAGAACGCAGCTCAGGGGCCGCATTGCAGGCAATCGGCCGCCAACAGGGTCGGCCCTTCCGGCAAGCCAAGAAAACCGCTACGATTCGCCTCGGGTTCGGGGTTCATCCGGGCAATCCCGGTTCAACATCGAGGGCGACATGACATACCGCATGCTGTGCGCGGCAACCGCTGTGCTTGCACTGACAATGGCGAGCGAGGCGCGGGAACTCGGCGGGCTGCAGCTCAACCCCTACTGCCGTGCCAACTTCGGAGCGGAGGCGCACCGCATCGGCCCGACCATCTGGGACTGGCGCTGCGGCGGCCGCCCGTTCAACGTGAATGACGCCTGCCGCTGGCAATACGGCCCCGGCGCCCGTGCCGGGCACGGGCCGGAAGGCGATCCGTTCTCCTGGTTCTGTTATCGATAG
>DASPVJ010000019.1:0-8799 GCA_035622435.1 Xanthobacteraceae bacterium
CGGCGCTCGCGCTCGGCGAGCGCCTGCGGCGCGCGCACGCGCACCTCGGCGAACGTCAGTCCCTCCCACGCGCCGAATCCGATTTCGCGCAACCGCGCATCGACGCGATAGTCTTCGCGCCGCAGCCCGAGCGCCGCGCGCATGATCTCCATGGTCTCCCGCGCGCGCTCGAGCGGGCTGGCGACATAGGCGCAGTCGCCGGGCATGCGCCCGTCGCACGCGAGAAGCTCGCCCAGGATGTCGGCGCAGGCGGCCGCTTGCCGCCGGCCGACGGCGTTGAGCGTCGTGTCGTAACCGCCGCCCTGGAGCCTGCCCTCGGCGTTCCAATCGGTTTCGCCGTGGCGGATGTAATAGAGGACGGGAGACTTCATCCCCAAGTTGGCGGCGCTAATCCCCGACGACGCTCATGTCCGGCGCGTCTGGGTGCTTCATGCCAACGATGTGATAGCCGACGTCGACGTGATGAACTTCGCCGGTGACGCCGCGCGACAGGTCGGACAGCAGATAGACGGCGGCGTCGCCCACTTCCTCGACCGTCACGCCGCGCCGCAGCGGCGCGTTGTATTCGTTCCATTTGAGGATGTAGCGGAAGTCGCCGATGCCGGCGGCGGCGAGCGTCTTGATCGGGCCCGCCGAGATGGCGTTGACGCGGATGTTCTTCTCGCCGAGGTCGGCGGCGAGATAGCGCACCGAGGCCTCCAATGCCGCCTTGGCGACCCCCATGACGTTGTAATGCGGCATCCATTTTTCCGCGCCGTAATAGGTCAACGTGAGCAACGACCCGCCGTTCGTCATCAGCTTTTCGGCGCGCTGCGCCAACGCGGTGAACGAGTAGCAGCTCACGTGCATGGTCTTGGCGAAATTGCCGGGGCTGGTGTCGACGTAGCGTCCGTCGAGCTCGCCCTTGTCGGAAAACGCCACCGCGTGCACGAGGAAATCGAGCGAGCCCCAGGCGGCGGCGATCGCCGCGAACGCCGCGTCGATGGTCGCTTCCTCGGTCACGTCGCAGTGTCCGATGACGAGGCCGCCGACTTCCTCGGCGAGCGGCTCGACCCGTTTCTTGAGGGCGTCGCCCTGATAGGTGAAGGCGAGGTCGGCGCCCTGCGCGCGGGCGGCCTTGGCGATGCCCCAGGCAATCGAGCGGTTGTTGGCGACGCCGATGATCAGGCCGTGTTTGCCGCGCATGAGACCGCTGGCTTCCGCCATGACCCTCCTCGCCGAATGCGACGGGCAGCACGGAAAACCGAAAACCTGCGCGCCGGCCGCTTCCTATGGCATAGGGGATGGGGGCCATCAAGCAGCCGCGCGCGCCGGTTGCACCGCAATGCGAAGGGGAATATGCGCGACGGTGGCGGTGTTTGAAAAAATGAACGTCGCGGGCTTGGAGCTGGAGCGGGACGACGATTCGCGGAAATGTCGTCCCGCTCCCGTCGGCTGCGGCACGGGGAGAAGGATGTGAGTGCGTTCCGGAACAGCCTGCAGGCGGCGATCCCGGCGCTGCGGCGTTATGCGCGCGCGCTCACGCGCGACGCGGAGACGGCGGATGATCTGGTGCAGGACACGTTGGTGCGGGCGCTGCGTTCCGAGCATCTGTTTCATGAGGGCGACGTGCGCAGCTGGCTTTACACGATCCTGACGAATCTCAACCGCAACCGGCTGCGCACGCTCGCGCGCCGGCCGGCGCTGGCGCCGATCGAGGACAGCGACGCGGCCGACGCGACCGGTCCGGAGGCGGGCACGCGCGACATCGAGCGCGCGCTGGCGGCGCTCGTCGAGGATCAGCGCGCGGCGCTCCTGCTCGTCGTGCTGGAAGGATTGAGCTATCGCGAAGTCGCCGAGGTGCAGGGCGTTCCGATCGGAACCGTGATGTCGCGTCTCGCCCGCGCCCGCGCGCAACTGAAGGCTTATCTCGACGGCGAACGTCCGCCGCTTCGCCGCATCAAGTGATGGAAGGGCAAAACGATGGCCGATCGTGATGCGCCAATCCTGGAAGCCGAACTGCACGCCTACGTGGACGGCGAACTGCCGGCCGACCGCCGGGCGGCGGTCAGAGCCTGGCTTGCCGCCCATCCGGAGGATGCCGCGCGGGTCGCCGCCTGGCAGGCCCAGGCGGATTTGATCAACGCCCGCTACGCCGGCGTAGCGCAGGAGCCGGTGCCGCCGCGGCTCGATGTCAATCGCCTGAGCCGCGTCGATCGCCGCTGGACGCGCTTGGCGGTCGCCGCGGTCATCGTCGCCTTCCTCCTCGGCGGCGTCGCCGGCTGGTTCGGCCGCCAGACCTGGGCCGTCGGCATGGACAGCCTGCGGGTGTTCACCACCGACGCGATCGACGCCCACAAGCTCTACGTGGTCGAAGTCCGCCATCCGGTCGAAGTGGCGGGAACCGAGCAGGCACACTTGGTGCAATGGCTCTCCAAGCGCCTCGGCTACGACGTGCGCGCGCCCGATCTCGGACGGATCGGCCTGAAGCTGATCGGCGGTCGGCTGCTGCCCGGCGCGAGCGGCGCCGGCGCCGCGCTCCTCATGTACGAGGGCGCATCCGGCGAACGCTTCACCATCTACTGCGCGCGGGCGGGGGCGCCGGAGACGGCGCTGCGCTATCAGGTGGCCGGAGCGGTCGCGGCGTTCTACTGGATTGACGACAACAAGGGCTTCGTCGTCTCCGGACCGGCGGATCGGGACCGGCTGCTCAAGGTGGCCCAATCGGTCTACGAGCAGGAGACCGCGCCGTCCGACAAGGACCGCGGCTGACGCGGCGCCGGCATCACGCCATGTCCTTGCGCGGATCGTAGGGCTTGCCGTCGCGCCAAGCGCGCATCAGGGCCTCGAGGTCCGGATCGCGGGCTTCGGGCAGCAAGATGCGGGCGGTGACGAACAGGTCGCCCGCCGCACCTTTGCCGGGCAGGCCCTTGCCCTTCAGGCGGAAGGTTCGGCCCGCACTGGTGCCGGGCGGAATGGCAAGCTCGACCGCGCCGTCGAGGGTCGGAACGCGCACCTTCGCGCCCAGCACCGCCTCGTAGAGGCTGATCGGCAGGTCGAGCCGCAGGTTGGAACCGTCGGGCTTGAAGAACGGATGCGGCGCAATCCCGACGCTGATCAAAACGTCGCCGGGCGGGCCGCCCGGCAGCGCCAAGCCTTGGCCCTTGAGGCGGATCTGCTGGCCGTCGGTCAGCCCGGCGGGAACCTTGACCTCGACGTCCTTGCCGGTCGGCAGATGCACGCGCTTGGTCGTGCCCTTGGCGGCCTCGGCGAGCGTAATGGTGAGGGCGGCGCTCACGTCCTGGCCGCGGGGCGCCGGACCGAAGTCGCTCGTCTCGAAGCGGGCGTCAAATCCCGGCCGGGCGCCCGCAGCGCCCCGCCCCAAGCCGCCCATCATCTCGCTCAGGATGTCCTCGAACCGGCCGAAGCCGCTGCCCGTGCGGCCGCCGCTGCGACGCATGCCCTCCGGCCCCCAAGTGAAGGTCTCGAAATGGCTGTCGCCGCCAAACCCGGGATGACGCGCGGCACCCTCGAACCCGTGGAAGCGCGGCTTGCCTTCCGCGTCGATCTCGCCGGCGTCGAAGGCCTTGCGCTTCTTCTCGTCGCCCAAGATCTCGTAGGCCGCGTTGATCTCGGCAAACTTCACGGCCGCCTTGGGATCCTTTTTGTTGGCGTCGGGATGCAGCTTCTTCGCCAGCCGCCGGAACGCCTTCTTGATCTCGTCCGCACGAGCCGACTTCTGCACCCCCAGGACCTCATAGGGGTCGCGCATCCTTAAGAACTCCGTTCGAATGGCCGGGATGAGCCCCCGCTCCCCGTCAATGTGGTGACATAGCGACCCGACCGCAACGTTCCGCGCGGTCAGGGCCGTTGCAGAGGCTTCATCTGGCGCACCTCCCAGCGCCCCTGGTGGATGCGGCAACCCTCGCCCTGCAGCCAGGATTCGGAATCCTTGCGCACATAGCTTGCCAGGAAATCGCGGCAGACGAATCCGTCCTGGGTGTAGGCGCTGGCGAGCGGTGTCACGGTGCCGCGCGCGCCGGTGCCGGGATTCTCCCACGGCACGCTGACGTCGCCGGCCCGCCCCAACGCGTCAACAGCCGCCGCCTTGGCGAACAGGAGGTCGGCATCGGCGGTCTGGGGCGGGGCCGCCTGGCCGGGGTTCGACAGCAATGCGGTCGCCTCCGGCCTGTCGGCGTCGCGGCTGCCGACCGAATCGAGCTTGTAGCTGCAGGCGCCGCCCGCGAGCACGATCGGCGCCAGCGCGGCGAGCGCCACCAGCCGCGGTACGGTTGCGCGCCATAGGCTCGCGGCCGGCGTTCCATTATAAGAAGGCTGCCGGAACCGAGGTTCCGTCCCCAATTCGAGCAAGGCTAGTCTCCGCGGAATGTCCGATTCGGTCCCGATTGAACGCCCAACATGGTTAACGTCCGGTGATTTCACCGAGGCCGACGACCCATGGCAACTGTTTTCCGCCTGGTTCGAGGAGGCGGTGCGACGGGAGCCGGCCGATCCGAACGCCATGGCGCTGGCGACGGTCGACAAGGACGGCCTGCCCAACGTGCGCATGGTGCTGCTCAAGGGCGTCGACGAACGGGGATTCGTGTTTTACACCAACGTCGAGAGCGCGAAGGGCCGCGAACTCGATCAGGCTCCCCGGGCGGCCCTGGTCTTTCATTGGAAGTCGCTCACCCGCCAGGTTCGCGTACGCGGATCGGTCGAGCCGGTGACCGGCGCGGAGGCTGACGCCTATTTCGCGACCCGGCCGCGCCTGGCGCAGATCGGCGCCTGGGCCAGCCGGCAATCGAGCCCGCTCGAGAGCCGCCTGGCGTTCGAAAAGGCAGTCGCGCTCTATACGGCGAAATACATCGTCGGCCCGGTCCCGCGGCCGCCCTTCTGGAGCGGCTATCGCGTGGTGCCGGACGCGATCGAGTTCTGGCACGATCGGCCGTTCCGGCTGCACGATCGGGTCGCCTTCCGGCGCAGCCGGCCGGGCGAGCGATGGGAGAAGACGCGGCTTTATCCGTGACATGGAGCGCCGATGCCGACCAGCACGACCAACCAACCGCGCCGCACCCTGCTGCTGACCGGCGCGAGCCGCGGCATCGGGCACGCCACCGTCATCCGCTTTTCCAGCGCCGGCTGGCGGGTCATCACTTGCTCGCGCCATCCGTTCCCGGAGGAATGTCCGTGGGAGGCGGGCCCGGAGGACCACATCCAGCTCGATCTCGCCGACGAGGCGAACACGATCGCGGCAGTCGCCGAGATCAAGCGCCGGCTCGCGGAGGGCCAGCTCCACGCGCTCGTCAACAACGCGGCGATTTCGCCGAAGGCCGCGGGCGGTGCGCGGCTCAGCTCGATCGACACCACCATGGACGTGTGGCGGCACGTGTTCGGCGTCAACCTGTTCGCGCCGATCGTGCTGGCGCGGGGGCTGATGGAGGAACTCAAGGCCGCCAAGGGCTCGGTCGTCAACGTCACCTCGATCGCCGGCTCGCGCGTCCATCCTTTCGCCGGCTCCGCCTATGCGACCTCGAAGGCGGCGCTCGCCGCGCTGACGCGCGAGATGGCGTATGATTTCGGCCGGCACGGCATCCGCGTCAACGCGATCGCGCCCGGCGAGATCGACACCGCGATCCTCTCGCCCGGCACGGAGAAGATCGTGGAGCAGATTCCGCTCCATCGCCTCGGCACGCCGGACGAGGTCGCGCGCATCATCTACGTGCTGTGCACGGAAACCTCGTCCTACGTGAACGGCGCCGAGATCCACATCAACGGCGGCCAGCACGTGTGAGCGTGCCGCGTCAGCCGCCGATGGCGGCTTTCCGGCGCGGGCGCGGACGGCGGCCGACCAGCGCCGCATAGTCGGCGATCGGGCGCGGGCGGCCGATCAGATAGCCCTGCACCTCGTCGCACGCCTCGCGCTTGAGAAAGGCGAGCTGATCCTTGGTTTCCACCCCTTCGGCGAGCACCGGCAGACCGAGCGCACGAGCGAGCGCGATCACGGCGCGCGCGATGGCCGCGGACTGCCGGTTGCGCTCGACGTTCGATATGAACGCCTGGTCGATCTTGATCTTGTCAAACGGGAACGATTGCAAATAGGACAGCGACGAATATCCGGTGCCGAAGTCGTCCATGGCAACGCGCACGCCGAGCGCCTTGAGCCGGCGCAGGATCGACACCGCGCGGGAAAAATCGTCGATCAGGACGCCTTCGGTCACTTCCAGTTCGAGCCGGTCGGGCGACAGCCCGGTCTCCAGCAGCACGGCGTGCACCAGGGCGGCAATGTCGCCGTGGCGAAACTGGATCGGCGAGAGGTTGACGGCGATCTGCAACGGGCGCGTCCATGACGCCGCCTCGCGGCAGGCTGCGCGCAGAATCCATTCGCTGATGGGAATGATAAGGCCGCTTTCCTCCGCCAGCGGGATGAAGGTGCCGGGCGAAACCACGCCGCGGGCGGGGTGCTGCCAGCGCGTCAGCGCCTCGAACCCGACGATCTCGCCGTCGATGCGCGCCTGCGGTTGGTAGTGCAGGATCAGCTCGTCGCGCGCGATCGCCGATTGCAGGTCGTGCTGCAAGGCGCGCCGTTCACGCAGTTCCAGATCCATCGCAGCGGCGAAGAAGTGGATCGCCCCGCGCCCCTCCTCCTTGGCGCGATCGAGCGCGGCGCCCGCATTGGCGAGCAAGGTTGCGCTGTCGCCGCCGTCGGTGGGAAAGATCGCAACGCCGACGCTCAACTCGGCCCGCAGCCGGCGTTCCGCGATCGGAAGTTCGCCCGACACCGCGGCTTGGACGCGCTGGGCGAGCGCCGCCGCCGCCGCCGGCTGCCCCCCGTCGGTCGAGATCAAGGCAAACTCGTCGGCGCCGAGCCGCGCGAGGAACGCGCCCTCGGCGATCGCCGCAAGCCTTTTCGCCACCTCGCGCAGCATGGCGTCGCCGGCGGCGTGGCCGAACACGTCGTTGACCTCCTTGAAGCGGTCAAGGTCGAGGCACAACACGGCGAAGCCGGCGCCCGCCGCCGCGGCCCGCTCGCGCGCAAACGAAAGCTGCTCGTTGAAGGCCGCCCGGTTGGGCAGGTCGGTCAGCGGATCGTGGCGGGCGAGAAAAGCGATCCGCTCCTCCGCGCGCTTGCGTTCGGTGATGTCCTCGGACAGCCCGAGCAGATATTGCGGCTCGCCGTTTTCGCTGCGGATCGCGATCTTTTTCGTGGTGAGCACGTGGATGCCGTCGTGGGGCGTGTTGACGGTGTGTTCGCCGATGAACATCCGGTCGGGCGCTTGCAGGATCTCCCGGTCGCGCGCGTCGAAGAAGTCGGCCTCCGCCTTGGGAAACACCTCGTGCACCCGCTTGCCCAGCATCTGGCCACGCGGAAGCGCGAACAGCGCCTCGGCCGCGCGGTTGACGAGCACGTAGCGCCGCTCGCGCGCGTCCTTGACGGTGACCGTGATCGGCATGTGCTCGATGAGCGTGTCGAGGAACGCCCGGTTGCGGTCACGCTCCATTTCAGCGCGCCGCAGGTCGGTGATGTCCTCATGGGTGGCGACCCAGCCGCCGCCTTGCATCGGCTGGTTGACGACGGCGATGATGCGGCCGTCCTTCGATTCCACCATGGTCTTGGTGGTCTGCCCGCGCTCGATCGCCCGTTGCAGGTCGCCGGTATATTGGTCGGGGTCCCCGGCAAAGGTCCCCAGCGCGATGCGCTGCCGCAGCAGTTCGCGCAGCGGGCTGCCCGGCTTCACGGCGGCGGGCGAGAGCCCGTACATTTCGATATAGCGCCGATTGCAGATGACGAGGCGTGCCTGGGCATCGAACATGCACAGACCCTGCGTCATGTTGTTGAGCGCGGCGTCGTGCAGGAAGTTGCGCGCGCGGGCGCCGCGCTTGGCGCGCTGCCGGCGGGGGAGATAGGCGGCGGAGAGGCCGGCAACGAGGAAGACGAGCCCCGTCAGGAGGACGGGCACCCAGTCGTATTCGATCGCGAGCCCTGACAGAACGCGATGCATGTCCGTCGCCGCCATCGCTGCCGCGTCCTGCCCCCGCAGCCGCTTTAGGGCAAAGGTCTAGGCCGAGGCGCGTTTCGGCGGCGTTAATCGGCGGCTTGCCGAACCGTTAAGGTTAACCGGATGCAAAGGCCTCGGGCGCCATCGGGCCGCATGGCGAATCAATCAGGCGTTAATCCTTGGATCGACCGGCCGGGATGTCGCGCATGTCCGATCAGGTGCGAACGAGAAGGGAATCAGGCCATGTTGAGGCGCCAAGTGCGACATTCTTGCCACAGTTCGGCGATAACTTGCAGTCGGGACGGGTCCGAAGCCTGGATATAAGGGTCTGTTTCGGTTACCTAGCTTTACTGCGCTGCGTCGGAAAACCGAACGCGGGGGGAGAGCAGACGATGTCGATTCGCAAGCCCACATTCATTCTGATCGCAGCCATCGGTTTGGCTTTGGGCGGCTGCATGCAGTCGACCCTCGAGCCCGCCTCGGAAGCCGGCATGAAGCCGCGCGACAAGGAACTCCTGGCCCACGCGCCCTATGCTCAGGCCACGATCCCCGAGCAGTTTCGCCGCCACATCGTGACCTACGAGCGTCGCGAGGCGCCTGGTACCATCGTGATCGATTCCGACGCGCGCTACCTCTACTACGTGCTGCCGCAAGGCCAGGCGATCCGGTACGGCGTTACCGTCGGCGAAGAGGCGCTGGCGTGGTCCGGCGTTGCCAAAGTGGGCCGCAAGGAAGAATGGCCGGCCTGGGTGCCGACCGCCGAGATCAAGCAGCGCATCGGAGGCCTGCCGGATTATGTGTCAGGCGGGCCGCAGAACCC
>DASPVJ010000020.1:0-9957 GCA_035622435.1 Xanthobacteraceae bacterium
GCGGCGAGCTTGGCGGCGGCCAGGAGGCCGAGCCCGACGAGCTTGGCGTGCTCATAGGCTTCCTCGGCGGTCACGTCCCGCCCCACCTTGCCGGTGATGAATTCGCCGTCCGCGCGCCGCGGACCCTGGCCGGACAAATAGATGATGTCCCCGGCGCGCTTGAACGGCACGTAGTTGGCGACCGGGCTCGGCACCGCCGGCAGCGTGAGCCCCATCGCGGCGAGCTTCTGTTCGGCGCTCATGCGGCGTCCTCCAGCTTGCGGAACTTGGCGCTTTCCTGCGGGTGCCACCAGCGGCCGGCGATCACCACCCCTTCGGACAGGATGCGCTTGTCGCCGGTCATGTGCTCGCCGACGACGTCGACGTAATCGAACGCGCCGGTCGCGACGGTGAGCACGGTCGCGTCGCCGATGCTGCCGGGCTTGAGCGTGCCGAGCTCAGGCCGCTTGAGCGCCATGGCGGCGTTGACCGTCGAGGCGGCGATCACTTCGGTCAGCGACATGCCCATGCAGTGGAGCTTGGAGAGCGTCGTCACCTGGTCGAACGCCGGCCCGTTGATGCACAGCGCGTGCACGTCGGAGGAGATGGTGTCGGGATAAAAGCCGTTGGCGAGCATGCCGCGGGCGGTCTTGAAGGCGAACGAGCCCATGCCGTGGCCGATGTCGAACAGGACGCCGCGCTCGCGCGCGCGCAGCGCCGCCTGCTTGACCTTGCCCTGGCCGTCGAGCGGCGTGTTGGGGAACGGGCGGAAGCAGTGGGTGAGCACGTCGCCGGGGCGCAGGCGGTCGACCGTTTCCTCGTAGGTCGGCGGCGACATATCGAGGTGGCACATCACCGGCATGCCCAGTTCGCGCGCGACCTGCAAAGCGACGTCGAGGGGCGCCGTGCCGGAATTGCCGCCGGCGATGCGGCCGATGCGCACCTTGATGCCGACGATGAGGTCGCGATTGGCGTCCGCCACCTCGACCGCGTCGACCGGCGCCATCAGGCGCAGTTGTTCGCTCTCGCCCACCATCACCCGCTTGGAGAAGCCGAAGATGCCGGCAAACGAAACGTGCAGGTAGGCGAGGATGCGTACCTGGCTCGGCTCGATCACGTGCTTGCGGAAACCGGCGAAGTTGCCGGGCCCGGCGCTGCCGGTGTCGATGGCGGTGGTCACGCCGCTGGTGCGGCAGAATTCCTCGGCATCGATGCCGAGCGAGGTGCCGCCCCAATAGACGTGGGTGTGCAGGTCGATCAGCCCGGGGGTGACGATGTAGCCGGACACGTCGCGCACCTCGGTGCCGCGGTCCGCCCGCAGGCCGGCGTCGATCTTGGCGACCTTGCCGCCGGCAAACGCGATGTCGGCGACGCGGTCGAGCTTCTGCGACGGGTCGATGATGCGCCCGCCCTTGAGGATCAGGTCGAATGCCATGGGCGCTTTTTTCGCTCCCCCGTAGGGCGCATTAGCGTCAGCGTAATGCGCCTGCAAAGACGGCGGATTACGCCTTCGGCTAATCCGCCCTTCTGAGTCTCGAAATCTGTGCGAAATCCGCAGGTCACACCAGCGCTTTTTTGGCCACCCTGGACGCCCGATATGCGCTAAGCTCTGCTGCGATTGCCGCGCAGAAGGAAACCCATGCCGGACGTATTCGTCGCCAAGGCCGCCGACTTCGCCGACGGCGATCGCCGCATCGTCGCGTACGACGGGATCGAGATCGGCGTGTTCCATTGGCACGGGCACTTCTACGCCTACGAGAACCTGTGCATCCATCAAGGGGGGCCTGCCTGCGAGGGCGTCATCATGCACAAGGTCGAGGACGTTCTCGGGCCCGACCGCACGTGGCGCGGCCAAAAGTTCTCCGCCACCGAGGCGCATTTCGTCTGCCCGTGGCACGGCTACGAATACGACATCGCAACCGGCGAGTGCGCGGCCGACCGGCGGCTCAGGCTCAAATCGTTTCCGGTGGTCCGCCGCGGCGAGGACGTCTATGTCGTCGCCTGACGCCGCGCCCGCGCTGTGCGGCCCCCGCGATTTCATCGCCTCCCTCGGCGACGGCCGCGCGCTTGGCGACGAGGACGTGCAGGCGCTGCTGGCGGTGGCCGTGCGCCTCTATGCCGACCGTATGGACGATCGCGACGCGCCGCTCGCCGCGTTTCCGGCCGACGCCGGCATCACCGCGACGCAAGCGATGGTCGCCGTCACGGCGATTCTCAAGGCCGTGAACGTGCAGTTGTTCGAACTCGGCATGTGGCAGGCGTGGTCGGGGCGCTAGAGCCGCCTGCACGCCAACAACCAAGAGGCAACCATGGACCTCCCGCTCAGCGATTTCCGGCACATGTCGGTTGCGGAATTCGACACCACCAAGCTGCTCACCCACGCGTCCCGGCAGGCGGAGGAGCGCGGCTACGAGAAATTTCCCATCGTCGACGTCGACTCGCACCACTACGAAAGCGAGTCGCTGCAGGAAATCATCGAATACATGGACGACCCGGTGCTGCAGCAGCTCGCCAAAAGCGCGAGCCAGAGCGCGCGGACCACCGGCATGTTCCAAGGCGGCGTCGGCTATCAGGACATGGGTGGCCGGGTGACGCGCTACCCGCTGCGGCGGCTGGAGAAGGGCAATGCGGGCGAGCATCGCGACATCTCGCTGACGCGGCGCTGGATGGACGCGATGGGGGTCGACATCTCGGTGCTGTTCCCGACGCCCATGCTGCAGCTCGGCCTGCATCCCCAGGTCGAGGTCGAGGTGGCGCTGTCGCGCGGCTACAATCGCTGGCTCGCCGAGCGCGTGCTCGCCCACGAGCCGCGCATCCGCTCCATGCTCTATCTGCCGTTCAACGATCCGGACGCCGCCTTCCGCATGGTGCAGGAGATGGGCGGCAAACCCGGCGTCGTCGGCTTCATGGTCACGGCGGCGCGCTACAAGCCGGTCCATCACAACAGCTACATGCGCACCTACGCGCTGCTCGAGGAAATGGGGCTGCCGCTCGGCTTCCACTCCGCCTACAACTGGAACGACCAGTCGTTGAGCCTGATGAACAAGTTCATCTCGGTGCACGCGCTCGGCTTCGTGTGGCACAACATGGTGCACATGACCAACTGGCTGATGAACGGCCTGCCGGAGCGCTTCCCCAAGCTCAAGGTGGTCTGGATCGAGAGCGGGCTCGCCTGGCTGCCGTTCATGATGCAGCGGCTCGACAACGAGTACATGATGCGCTCGTCCGAGGCGCCGGCGCTCAAGCGCCTGCCGAGCGAATACATCCGCGACATGTATTTCACGTCGCAGCCGATGGAGCGTTCCGCCGACGACGCGGTGCTCGAGACGACCATGCGCATGATGAAGGCGGAGACCCAGCTGATGTATTCGTCCGACTATCCGCACTGGGACTTCGACCTGCCGAGCACGATCTACGACCTGCCGTTCCTGAGCGAGACGGCGAAGCGCAACATCCTCGGCGGCAACGCCATCCGGGTGTTCGGCCTCAAGCTGCCGGAGCAGAAGCTCGCGCGCGTGGCGTGACGCGTCGGGCGCATTCGCTATTGCGCCCTACGAGCTCATTTACCGTCCGAACCGATAAGCCGGCCGCGCGCCTGGAAGCGGGCGGCGCGCCGTCGTTATAATGGGCCGCCGGTGCAACCTTGCGCCGGGTCGAACGTATATCCGCGCGGGCGTCGAGCCTTGCAGGATCGGGAGTTCGCGTGATGCCTCGCTTTGCCGTTCCCTTCGTCCTCGCCTTCCTGGCCGGGACTTTGCCCGCCGCCGCCAATGTTGTTGTCACCATCGACAAGTCGACCCAGCGCATGTCGGTCGCGGTCGACGGCGCGACCCGCTACACCTTCACGGTATCGACCGGCCGCGCCGGCTACGGCACACCCACCGGCACCTACCATCCCCAGCGCATGGCGCGGACCTGGTTCTCGAAGGAATATTACAACTCGCCCATGCCGCACTCGATCTTCTTCCACGGCGGCTACGCCATCCACGGCAGCTACGAGATTTCGCGGCTCGGCGGCCCGGCCTCGCACGGCTGCGTACGCCTGCATCCGGCCAATGCCGCGACCCTTTATGCGCTGGTGCAAAAGGAGGGCATGGGAAACACCCGCATCGTCATCACCGGCTCCAATCCGGCGCCGTCGCGCTCCGCGCCCGTGGAGCCGCGCCCGCAATGGAGCGAGGGGCCGGCCTATCGCGACGAGCGCCAGCCCCATCCGTTCTACCAGCAGACGCCCCAATACCAGCAGCCCTCGTTCGGGTCGCAGCCGTATCCCTACGGGCGCGGCTGGTGAGGCTGCGCGTAAGCCTACGGCCGCCCCCGCATGGCGGAGGCGGCCGTTGCTGCGCGCGACGACGGTGGATCGTTCGCTACTCGTACTCGCCCTCGATGTCCTTGCCGGTGTAGTCCTTCATCATCGCGCAGGCGATCAGCGTGAGCACCGCGCAGGCGAGGATGTAGCCGGCGACTGCGTATCCGGATTTGTACTGGGTGTAGAGCCAGGTAGCGATCAACGGGGCGGGGCCGCCGGCGATGACCGAGGCGAGCTGATAGCCAAGCGAAGCGCCGCTGTAACGCAGACGGCCGGTGAAGGATTCGGCGATCAGCGCCGCCTGCGGTCCGTACATCATGTCGTGAGGAACGAGGGAGAGAATGATTGCGATGACCACCAGCGCCGCGGAGCCGGTGTCGAGCAGGCCGAAGTAGATGAAGCCGAAGATGCCGACGGTCACCGCGCCCAGCATGTACATCTTGCGGCGGCCGATGCGGTCGGAGATGTGACCGAACAGCGGAATCGAGATGAACGACAGCAGCGAGGCCGCCAGCACGCTCCACAGCAGGAAGTCGCGTTCGAGCTTGAGCACGCCGGTGCCGTAGGCGAACACGTAGGTGGTGAAAATGTAGAACGGCGCCTGCTCGGCCAACCGCACGAAGGCGGAGAGGACGATCTCCTTGGGGTTGCGCTTGATCACCTCCCAGGTCGGCTGCTTCTCCACCTTCTGCTCGCTGACCAGCTTGGAGAAGATCGGCGTCTCCATGATGCCGAGGCGGATCCACAGTCCGACCCCGACCAGGATCAGGCTGAGGAAGAACGGCACGCGCCAGCCCCAGGTGAGGAACTCGTCGCCCGAGAGCCTGCTGAAGCCGAGGAACGCGAGGTTGGCGAGGAACAGGCCGCACGGCACGCCGAACTGCGGCCACGAGGCGACGAAGCCGCGGTGATGCGCGCCCTTCGACCACTCCATGGCCAGCAGCACCGAGCCGCCCCACTCGCCGCCGACGCCCACGCCCTGAATGAAACGCAGCAGCGTCAGGAGCACCGCGCCCCAGATGCCGATGCTCTCGTAGGTGGGCACGAGCGCGACAAGGAAGGTCGCAATGCCCATCAGCAGCAGCGTGGCGATCAGGGTCGCCTTGCGGCCGATGCGGTCGCCGTAATGGCCGAAGATGGCGGCGCCGACCGGGCGGGCGACGAAGCCGACCGCGTAGATGCCGAACGCGCTCAAGGTCCCCGACAGCGGATCCTCGTTGGGAAAGTACAGCTTGGCGAACACCACCGCCGTGACCAGTCCGTAGAGGAAGAAGTCGTACCACTCGATGGCGGTGCCGACGGTACTGGCGATGATCGCCCGCCGCAGTTGAATCCCGTGCTCCTCGTCCGACAGCGGGATCGCGGGTGCCATTGTGCTTGCCATGATGCGTTTCCCTCCAATGCAAGCGTGATTGTTGGAGCTTGCAGCCGAGCTGTTCGCCGCCATCAGGCGAGACCTGCGGTACGGCGTTTCCCGGCTCACCCCCGGTTAGACGTGAACGATAGCAGACCGCGGAACGGGCCAAAAGCCGGGGGCAAATGAAATTCCGCCGCCGACAACGCGTTGGCCCAAGTTACCGCCGGCCGGGCGGCTCGCCCCACCAGAACCACACGGTCGCCGCCATGGCGAGCAGGACCGCGGCGGTCAGCGCGACGCATCCGGGCCAGCCGGCGGCGTTCCACGCCAGGCCGGGCAGCAAGCTGCCGGCGCTGCCGCCGACGTAATAGCTGCTCACGTAGAGGCCGACCGCCGAGGACGCCCCGGTGCGTGCGGTGACGGCGACGAAGCTGGTCGACAGCGCCTGGCACAGAAACCCGGCGGCGGCGCACACCGTGAGCCCGACGACGATGACGGCGATCGACGGGACGAGCGACAGCAAGAGGCCGCCGATCCAGACGGCGATGACGCCGATCGAGAGCGGCCGCCGGCCGAAGCGGGCGACCAGGCGCCCGGTGAGCGGCGTGACCGCCGCGCCGGCGAGATAGACGACGAACAGCGTGCCCAACAGGGTCGGCGAGAGATCGAACGGCGGGGCCGCCAGATAGAAGCTGATGTAAGTGAAGATCGACATGAACGTGAACAGCACGCCGAAGCCGATCGCGTAGGTCGCGACGAGCCGCGCATTGCGCAGATGCCCGAACATCTGCCGCACCGCGGCGATGATGCCGGCGGAGCGCACGAAACGCCGCTCCTTCGGGAGCAGCAGCGCCACGCCGATCGCCTGCACGGCGGTGAGCGCGGCGAGCGCCAGGAAGGCGCGGCGCCAGTCGGCGAGATCGGCCACCACGCCGGTGATGAAGCGGCCGAAGAACCCGCCGAAGCTCGTCGCCGACAGGTAGGTGCCGGTGACGCCGACGACCTGGGAGGCCGGCCACTCCTCGCCCATATAGGCGACGGTCACGACGAAGATCGGCGGCAGCGCCAGCCCCTGCACGAACCGCCAGAAGATGAGCGACGGCAGATCCGGCGCGAGCGCGACCATGGCGGTGGGAACGACCAGCACGGCCATGGCGACGGCGATCACCCGCTTGCGCCCGAGCACGTCGGCGGCGGCGCCGCTGAACGGCGCGATGAGCGCGACCGCAAGCGTCGAGGCGGTCAGCGCCGTGCTGACCTTCACCGCGCTTGCCTGGAACTCCCGCGCCATCAGCGGCAGCACCGCTTGCGGCGCATAGAGGTTCACGAACGCGCAGAAGCCGGCGAGCGCAACCGCGACCCGGCGCAGGTCCGTCATTGCGAGGAGGCCGAAGGCCGACGAAGCAATCCAGGGGCCGCGTCTATCATCCTGGATTGCTTCGCTTCGCTCGCAATGACGATTCGCCCTAACCCCGACCCGCTCACCGCAAGCGGCGAGAGGGAGCTCAATGCGCCATCAGCACCGGCAAGCTGGCGTTCCCGAGGATGTGGCGGGTGGTGCCGCCGAAGATCATCTGCCGCAGGCGGCTCTGGGTGTAGGCGCCCTTGATGAGGAGATCGCAGCCGAGTTCCTGCGCCCGCGCCAGGATCACTTCGCCGGCGCCGCGGCGCTCGGGCTTGAGCGTGATCGCATCGGCCGGGATGCCGTTGAGCTTGAGCGAGCGCGCCATCTGCGCTCCGGTCGGCCCGGGCACCGTCGCTCCCTCGACGGTGAGCACCGTCACCTTGGCGGCGCGGCGCAGCAGCGGCATGGCCAGCGCGGTCGTGTGCGCCTGCTCGGTCGAGCAGTTCCAGGCGATCATCACGTTCTCGCCCAGCGCCTTGGGCGGCGACGGCGGCGCGATCAGGATCGGCCGCCCGCTTTCGAACAGGCCCGCTTCGAGCGTGAGCATGCGCGGCCCCTGCGGGTCGTCGCTCGGCCGCCCCAGCACGATCGCGTCGAACACCCGGCCGTAGCTGCCGACGACGTCGTCGCCATCCGGCGCCGCCTCGAACCAGCTCCAGGCGAGGCCCGCTTTCGCCTCCAGCGAGCGCGGCACTTGGTGCGCCTGCATGAAGCTTTCGAACAGGCCCTGCGCCTGGGTGGCGGCTTCCGCGTCGCGCTGCTTGACCGTGGCCATCGCCATGCCGCTGATCGGATCCATCGCCACGAAGTTGTCGATCGCGGGCCGCAGCGCGAATCCCTCGATGTAGCTGTCGAACCGCCGCGCCAGCAGCAGCGCGGTTTCGAGCGTCGAGGTCATGTAGTCGTGCGGTTCGGTGGGAACCAGAATGGTCTTCAGGGCCATGGCCGCCTCCGGGTTCGCCTCTGGTGGTCGCAGGACCGGCCGAGTTTAATCTTGGAGCATGATCTTATCCGAAAACCGGTAGCCACTTTTCGGGATCATGCTCCGGGCGGCGGCCCCGTTCTGGTTATGCGTCGGCATGATAGCCGAAGGCCGCGGCGGTGAGACCAGCCGATTGCAAATAAACACCGGGCGGCTCCCGCGCTAAAGCGTGATGGCTTTTCTTCGAATCGCCATCCCGCTTTATCTTATTGTTGGAGCATGATGTTTTTCCGAAAACCGGTACCCACTTTTCGGCATCATGCTCTATGGGGCGGCGGACGGCTCGAAATGATAATCGGCCGGCGCGGTGCGGTCGGTGCCGCGCGAAGCGGCGATCGGGTTGAGCACGGCCGAGAGCACGATCGCCACCGCGAAATTGGCGATCAGCGCGTAGAGCGCGGCGTAGCCCGGGACGGCGAGCCCGTCGAGCGCGAGCGGGAACACCGCCGACTGAAAGCCGGTCGAAGCCGCCATCGCGGTCCCGACCGCAAGCCCGGCCGCCCAGCCGCCGATCAACGCCCACGGATTGAACCAACGGGTATAGAGGCCGAGGATGACCGCCGGAATCGTCTGGCTGATCCAGATGCCGCCGAGCAGCTGCAGCTGGATGGCGTATTGCAGCGGCAGGAAGAGGATGAAGAACAGCGCGCCGAGCTTGACGATGAGGGAGACGATTTTGGCGTTCTGCGCCTCCTCGCGCGGCGTGCAGGTCGGCCGGAAGAATGCCACGTAGATATTGCGGGTGAACAGATTCGAGGCCGCGATCGACATGATCGCCGCCGGGACCAGCCCGCCGATGCCGATCGCCGCAAATGCGACGCCGGCGAACCAGTCGGGAAACGCGTGCAGGATCAGCGCCGGGACGGCGAAATTCGCCTTGTAATGATCGAACTGCGCGGCGAACTCCGGCAGCTTGTCGATGCCCATGGCGAGCGCCATGAAGCCGGTCAGCGCGAGGAGCCCGAGCATGAGCGAATAGGTGAGCAGGTAGGCAGAGTTGCGCCGGATCGCCTGGCGGCTGCTGGCGCTCAATACGCCGGTCATCGAATGGGGATAGAGGAACAGCGCGAAGGCGGAGCCGAGCGCCAAGGTCGCGTAGGCGGAGTACTGGCCGAAATTACTGCTCGTGGGGACGGCGAGCAGCAGCTTGGCGGACGGCACCGCCGCGAACATTTTGCCGAACCCGCCGAGTTCCACCGGGATCACGACCACCATGGCGATGACGGTGACGTAGATCAGGGTGTCCTTGACGATGGCGATCATCGCCGGCGCCCGCAGGCCGCTGGTATAGGTGAACGCGGCGAGGATGACGAAGGCGATGATCAGCGGCAGGTCGCCGGAAATGCCGCCGCCAGCCCCCACTCCCATCGCCCCGATCACGACCTGCAGGCCGACGAGCTGAAGCGCGATATACGGCATGGTGGCGACGATGCCGGTGATCGCCACCGCCAGCGCCAGCCACCGATTGCCGTAGCGGCCGACGACGAAGTCGGCGGCGGTGATGAAGTTGTGCTTGTGCGCGACCGACCACATGCGGGGCAGGATCAGGAACACGAGCGGATAAACGATGGTGGCATAGGGCACGGCGAAGAAGCCGATCGCGCCGGCCCCGAACACCAGCGCCGGCACCGCCACGAACGTATAGGCGGTGTAAAGATCGCCGCCGAGCAGGAACCAGGTGATCCAGCGGCCAAAGCGCCGGCCGCCAAGACCCCATTCATGGATGTGGTCAAGATCGGCCGCCTTCCAGTGCGCTGCAACGAAGCCGAGGACCGACACGAGCCCGAAAAAGAATACGAAAATGCCCGTCGCGACGACGTTGAGATGGTCGAACATCGCTAGCCGTTCCCGATCCGGTCGGCGGCGAAAATCGCCAGCGCGGAGATCGGAATAAGGACGAGCTGGAACCAGAAAAAGAACGGAAC
>DASPVJ010000021.1:0-3164 GCA_035622435.1 Xanthobacteraceae bacterium
GAGACTATCGAGATCGCGCGCGAGCAAATGCGCATCGAACGTCAGCGGCAAGCGCAGGCGATCGGGAAACTGCGGCGGCGCCGCGGACGGCCCGTACACGACGCCGGCCTGAAATTTTTGCTCGTCGCGGATCATGCGCGACTATGGTCCGCGAACGGCAAGGGCGCAACCGCGACGCTGCGGATGACCCCGGCCATCCCGGAGCGAGCGTGAAATCACGTTTGACACCGCCGCTCGCTCCTGTAGCCTTCGATGATCATCAGCAGCGGGGAGAGACCATGAGCGAACTCAGCCGGCGTTCATTCGTAGCCACATCCGCGAGCGCGCTCGCGCTTCTGGGCGATCCGTTGACGGCGCTCGCCTGTGAGGAATTGGACTCCGCCCGCCTCGCCTCGCGCCTCAACGTCGCGCAGGCCGCGCGGCAGAATCTGCGCGCGTTCCTGGCGCACCAGGACGCGCTCGGCCTCGCCGGCCTGGTGAGCATGGAAACGGTCACGGGCGAACTCGGCACCTACGCCGCCAACGCCCTGTTCCTGTTCCCGTACGCGAAGGAGAATGCGCCGGCCGCGCTGCCGGCGGCCTATTTGCCCGTGGGCGAGGAGCAGATTGCCGCGACGACCCCGTTCACCCCGGCAGGCATCGCGCTCGACGAACAGTTCTGCCGTTACGTGCTCAAGGCGCCGCCCGAGAGCTTCATCGGCTTCGTCGTCGACACGCCGGTCGCCGCCTACCTGGCGCAGCATCCGTGGTTCACCAACCTCGACTTGGCCAGCGGCAAGAGCGTCGGCATTCGCTGGACCAGCGGCAACCTCAATCCGCCCTGGTTTACCGGCAGCACCTGGATCGCGCCCGACACCCGCGACGCGGCGTCGTTGCGCAGCCTCGTCGTCGACGGCTTGCGGGAGGCCGCCGCCATAGCCTGACGCAGCGCGCACGACTGGCGTCACCAAGGGCCGCCCCAGGGCGGCCCTTTTGCATATGGCCGGCCGCGCGACGCGCTATATAAGCTTGCAGCGAGATGACACCGTCATCCTCATCCGGAATTTTCTTGAAAAACAAACTCTTGTACGATTGAGCTCATGACCCCCCCGGCGCATCCGGCCGATCTATTGACCGCTGCCGCGGCCGCGGCGCCACGCGCCGACGTGCAACAAACCGCCCTCAAAGCGCTGTTCGAGCGGGCGCACGCCGAACAGGCGCAAGGCCGCCTGACGGAGGCCGAAGCGACGTGCCGCGAAGTCCTCGCCCTCGACGAGCGCCATGCCGGCGCCTGGCACTTGCTCGGCATCGTGCGACTGCGCGCCGGCGATCCGCAGGCGGCGCTGGCGCATATCGAGCGCGCCTGCGCGCTTGCGCCGGGAAAGGCCGACGTCCGCAACAGCCTCGGCTTCGTGCTGCGCGCCCTCGGCCGGGACGAGGAGGCCGAAGCCGCATTCCTTGCGGCCGTCGACCGCGATCCGAATTTCGTCGAGGCGCACTACCAGCTCGGCCATCTGTTGCGCGAAAAAAGGCGCAACGCCGAGGCGGAGGCGACGTATCGCCGCGTGATCGCGCTCAAGCCCGATCACTTTCAAGCGCGTCTCAATCTCGGATTGCTCCTCACCGATCGTCGGCGCTTCGAGGAAGCCGCCAGCGAATTTCGCCACGCCGCCCAAATCCGCCCGGGCTCGGCGGAGGCGCACACCAATCTCGGCTACGCGCTGCGAGCGGCGGGCGATCCGGAAGCGGCGGAAACCGCCTGCCGGCAGGCGCTTGCCCTTGCACCGGACCTCTACGTCGCCAAGCTCAACCGCGGCGTCGCGTTGCAGGACCTCGGCCGCCTGGAGGAAGCGCTCGCGTGCTATCGCGGCGCCAAGCCCTCCGATGCCGACTACGCCAAGGCCACCGCCTGCGAGGGCATCCTGCACCTCCTGCGCGGCAACTTCGCCGCCGGCTGGGAGAAATACGAGGCGCGCTGGAAGATCGGCGACCTGCCGCCCCGCAACTTTGCCCAGTCGCAATGGCGCGGCGAGCCGCTCGCCGGCAAGACCATCCTGCTGCACGCCGAGCAGGGTTTAGGCGACAGCATCCAGTTCCTGCGCTACGTGCCGCTGGTCGCCGCGCGCGGCGGCAAGGTGGTGCTGGAAATCCAAAAACCCCTGCTGCCGCTGGCGCGCATCCCCGGCGTCACGGTCATCGCCCGCGGCGAAGCTCTGCCGGCCTTCGACCTGCACTGCCCGCTCCTGTCCCTGCCGCTCGCCTTCGGCACGACCCTCGACACCGTTCCGGCCGCGACGCCCTACCTGACGCCGCCGCCCGACCGCCTCGCCCCTTGGGCCGCGCGCATCGGCTCCGGCCCCGGGCTCAAGGTCGGCATCGCCTGGGCGGGCAGCCCGGTGCACCGCAACGACCGCAACCGCTCGATCCCGCTCGAACGGCTCAAGCCGCTGGTCGAGCTTGGCGGCGCGCGGTTCTTCTCGCTGCAAGTGGGGCCGCGCGCGTCCGACCTCGCGGCGGTCGAGCCCGTGCCGGTGACCGATCTTTCCGGCGAGCTGAGCGATTTCGCTGAGACCGCCGCCGCCATCGCCAACCTCGACCTCGTGATCGCCGCCGATACGGCGGTCGCGCATCTCGCCGGGGCGCTCGCCAAGCCGGTGTGGACCATGCTGCCGTTCGCGCCCGACTGGCGCTGGCTCATCGCCCGCACCGACAGCCCCTGGTACGGCTCGATGCGCCTCTTCCGCCAAGCGCGGCCGGGCGACTGGGACGGCGTCGTCGCCGCCGTGCGCCAGGCGCTCGCCGCGCGTATCGCCGGCGCGCCGGCCGCGCCCGATGCAACGCGGCGGCGGGAATACGTCGCCCTCGTCACGGCGGCGAACGAGCACCATCAGGCGCAGCGCCACGTCGAATGCGAGGCGGCGCTGCGCCGGGCCCTCGACATCGATCCGTCGAACGGCAGCGCCTGGCACGTGCTCGCGCTCACCCGCCACGCCCTCGACGACAAGACCGAAGCGGTCGCCGCGATGCAGAAGGCGCTCGCGCTTGCGCCCGCCTCCGCCACTTTCTTGCGCGACCTCGCCATCATGCTGCACAGCGCCCGGCGCTTCGACGAGGCGCTCGAGACCATCCGCCGGGCGATCGCGATCAACGCCGAGGACGCGGCGGCCCACAACGCCATGGGCGCG
>DASPVJ010000022.1:0-5565 GCA_035622435.1 Xanthobacteraceae bacterium
CGCATCGACATAGCCTGCAAATCGGGCTTCACTCTCGCTAGCTTGGTGGTCCATGTCAGCCCCTATCGGTTTGAACGTCAAACCACCAAGTAGCTGATTCTCTTCAGGATTATGTGCGACGTTCTGACTCAGTAAGATTAGGCGCGAAGCGCCGTAACCCACCGTTCTGATTTGTTTGTTTGAAGGTGGTCGGTGGGTTACGCGGGCTTCGCCCGCTAACCCACCCTACGAAACCCTGGCCGCGTAGCGGAAGCGCAGGCCCTTGCATTCTCCCCACTCCTCTGCGCTTAAATCCCGCCCTTCCGCGGGGGCAGCATGGATCATCGTCTGGGCGTCGATATCGGGGGCACCTTTACGGACGTGGCGCTCGACAGCGGCTCCCGCCGCTACACCGCCAAGGTGCTGACCACGGCGGCGGCGCCGGAGCGCGGGGTGATCGCGGCGATCCGCACGGTGCTCGACGACGCGCAGGTTCCCGCCTCCGCGCTCTCCATCATCATCCACGGCACCACGCTTGCCACCAACGCCCTGATCGAGCGCAAGGGCGCGAAGACCGCGCTCATCACCACCCACGGCTTCCGCGACACCATCGAAATCCGCCATGAGAACCGGTTCGAGCAGTACGACGTCGGCATCGACCTGCCGCCGCCGCTGGTGCCGCGCCGCCTGCGCCTGACGGTCGACGAACGCATCGACGCCCAGGGACGCGTGCTCACTCCGCTCGACGAGGCAACCGTGCAGCGCGCCATGGAGGAAATCGAGCGGCGCGGCGTCGAGGCGGTCGCCATCGGCCTGCTGCACAGCTTCACCGAGCCGCGCCACGAGCGGCGCATCGGCGCGATGCTCGCAGAGCGCCTGCCGCGGGTCGCCGTGACGCTCTCGTGCGAGGTGTCGCCGGAGATGCGCGAGTACGAGCGCTTCTCGACCGCCTGCGCCAACGCCTACCTGCAGCCGCTGCTCGCCACCTACCTCGCCAACCTGCGCCGCGACCTAAATGCGGCCGGCATCGCCTGCCCGCTGTTCCTGATGCTCTCGGGCGGGGGGCTCACCACGGTCGAGACCGCCATCCGCTTCCCGGTGCGGCTCGTCGAATCGGGCCCCGCCGGCGGCGCCATCTTCGCCAGCCACATCGCGCGCGAGCGCGGGTTCGACCAGGTGATCTCCTTCGACATGGGCGGCACCACCGCCAAGATTTGCCTGATCGACGCCTTCAAGCCGCAGACCAACCGGGTATTCGAAGTCGCGCGCATGTATCGGTTCAAGAAGGGCAGCGGGCTCCCCTTGCGCATCCCGGTGATCGAGATGGTGGAGATCGGCGCCGGCGGCGGCTCGATCGCGCGGGTCGACCGGATGAAGCGCATCGGCGTCGGGCCGGACAGCGCCGGGGCCGAGCCGGGGCCGGCCTGCTACGGGCGCGGCGGCACGGAGCCGGCCGTCACCGACGCCGACGTGATGCTCGGCCGCATCGATCCGGCGGCGTTCTCGGGCGGGCGCATGCGGCTCGACAGCGAGGCCGCGCGCGTGGCGATCGAGCGCATCGGCCGGCCGCTCCAGCTGGCGCCGATGCTGGCGGCGCTGGGCTTGAGCGAAATGGTCGACGAGAACATGTCGAACGCGGCGCGCGTGCACGCCATCGAATGCGGCAAGGACGCGCGCGGGCGGGTGCTGATCGCGTTCGGGGGCGCGGCGCCGTTGCATGCGGCGCGGGTGGCCGAGAAGCTCGGCATGGACCGCATCCTGGTTCCGACCAGCGCCGGCGTCGGCTCGGCGGTGGGCTTCCTGCAGGCGCCGATCGCCTACGAAATCGTGCGCAGCCGGCTGCAGAAGCTCTCGCGCTTCGACGCCGCCGACGCCAACGCGCTCTACGCGCAGATGCGCGCGGAGGCCGAGGCGATCGTGCGCCTGGGCGCCCCCGACGCGCCGCTCGAAGAGGAACGCCACGCCTTCATGCGTTATCGCGGCCAGGGCCACGAGGTGATGGTGCCGCTGCCGGTCAAGCGCTATGGCGACGGCGACGACGCACGCATCGCCGAGGCGTTCGCGGCGGCCTACGGGGCGCTCTACAGCCGCACGATTCCGGGGGTCGACATCGAGGTGGTCAGCTGGGCGCTGGCGCTGCGCGCCCCGGTCGCGATCGCCGTCGCGGCACCGCAGACGACGGAACCCTACGTCCCGCAGCCGTCCGGGCGCCGGTCGCTGTTCGATCCGGGCCGCGGCGAGATGATCGAGGTTCCCGTCTATCGCCGCCCCGACCTCAAGCCGGGCGCGCAGATCGGCGGGCCGGCGCTGATCGTCGAGGACGAGACCTCGACGGTGGTCAGCCCCGCCTTCGATGCGATGATCGACGGCTACGGCTATATCGAGCTGCGGCGGCGAGCGGAGTAGTGTTCCCCGGACGCGGTGCAGCGCGGAGCGGTGCACCGCTGATCCGGGGTCCAGAGACTCGGCGATCCCGGGTCTGCTGCGCACCACTTCGTGCTGCGCTGCGCCCGGGAAAAGGGTTCGTCACATTGAACTCGCCAAACCCACCCGATAGGCTTGAGCCCATATGATCGCCCGCCCGAACGCCGCCCTGTCGCAGATCCACACCCAGATCATGTGGAGCCGGCTGATCGCGGTGGTCGAGGAGCAGGCGCAGACCCTGGTGCGCACCGCGTTCAGCACCTCGGTGCGCGAAGCCGGCGACCTCTCGGCCGGGGTGTTCGACGCGCAGGGCCGCATGCTGGCCCAGGCGGTGACCGGCACGCCCGGCCACGTCAACTCCATGGCCAACGCGGTCAGGCATTTCCTCGACGCCTATCCGCTCGCCGGAATGCGGCCGGGCGACCACTACATCACCAACGACCCGTGGCTCACCTGCGGCCACCTGCACGATCTGACCGTGGTGTCGCCGACCTTCCTCGACGGGCGGCCGGTCGGCCTGTTTGCCTGCACGGTGCACGTGGTCGACATCGGCGGGCTCGGCATGGGACCGGACGGACGGCAGGTGTTCGAGGAGGGATTGGCGATTCCGATCATGCCGCTCGCCCGCGACGGCGCCATGAACCAGGATTTGCTGCGCATCGTGCGCGCCAACGTACGCGAGCCGCTGCAGGTCGAAGGCGACATCTATGCGCTCGCCGCCTGCAACGACGAAGGCGGACGGCGTTTGATCGAGATGATGCGCGAGTTCGAGATCGCGCATCTCGAAACGCTGGGCGAGTCGATCTACGAGACGTCGCGCGAGGCGATGCTCGAGGCGATCCGGGCGCTGCCGAAGGGCGAATACCGCAATCGTCTGACCATGGACGGCTACGACAAGCCGCTCACGCTATCGGCCGCCATGACCATCGGCGACGACGGCATCCACGTGGACTACGCCGGCACCTCGCCGGCGAGCAGCCACGGCATCAACGTCGTGCTCAACTATACGCTCGCCTACACGGCGTTCGGGGTGAAGTGCCTGGTGGCGCCCGAGGTACCCAACAACGCGGGGTCGCTGTCGACCGTCACGGTGAGCGCGCCGGAAGGCTGCCTGCTCAATGTCCCGCGCCCGTTTCCGGTGGCGGCACGTCACACCGTCGGCCACATGCTGCCCGACCTGGTGTTCGGGTGCCTCGAGCAGGTGCTGCCGGGCGGCGTGCCGGCGGAGGGGGCGTCCTCGCTGTGGAACCCGCAGATCAACGGCGGCGGCTCGATCGTCGACGAACTGCCGGCGGGCGTCGAGCCCGCGGATTTGCCAAGCTGGAGTTCGGTGATCTTCCATTGCGGCGGCGCCGGCGCGCGGCCCGACAAGGACGGGCTCAGCGTCACCGCATTTCCGAGCGGCGTGCGCACCATCCCGATCGAGGCGACCGAGACCATCTCGCCGGTGCTGTTCCGCCGCCGCGAGTTTCGCGAGGGCTCGGGCGGGGCCGGCGAGTTCCGCGGCGGGCTCGGGCAAGTAATCGAGATCGGCGGGGCGGACGGCATGCCGGTGAGCCTGCTGTGCAATTTCGAGCGGGTGAAGAATCCCGCGCGCGGCCGCCGGGGCGGACAACCCGGGGCGGCCGGCCAGGTGGCGCTGCTGTCGGGCCGGGCGATCCGGCCCAAAGGGCGGCAGACCGTGCCGCCCGGCGACTGCCTGCGGCTGGAGCTGCCGGGCGGCGGCGGCCATGGGGCGCCGCGCCGCCGCGACCCCGACGCCGTCGCCGCCGACGTTGCCGACGGGCTCGTCTCGCGCGAACGGGCGGAGCGAGACTACGGCGTCGTGCTCGCACGTGACGGCACGGTCGATCGCGCGGCAACCCGGCGCGCGCGCGCGCAATGAACCGCCGCGCCGACGATCTCTGACGGACGTACGCTAGGAGAGAGCGAAGATGAAACACGTGTTGGGAGCCGGCGTCATTGCCGCGTCGATTGCGTTGGCCACGGGCTCAGCCGCCCAGGAGGCCGTCAGGATCGGCGCGCTCTATCCGCTCAGCGGCAACGCCGCGAGCGCCGGCGCACAGAGCAAGGCCGGAGTCGAACTCGCGGTCGAGATCATCAACGGCCAGCACCCGGACGTAAAGGGCATGCCCGGAACCGGACTGCCCGGCCTCAAGGGCGCCAAGATCGAGCTGGTGCCGGCGGACCACCAGGGCAATCCGTCGACCGGCCAGAGCCAGGCGCTGCGCCTGATCCAGCAGGAGAAGGTCGCGGCGATCATCGGCGCCTATCACTCGTCGGTGACTTTCGCCGCCAGCGCGGTCGCCGAGCGTTACGGCATTCCGTGGGTGGTGGGAGATTCGGTCGCCGCCAACATCACCGGCCGCGGATTCAAATATCTGTTCCGCGTCACGCCCGTCGCCGGCGACTTCGCCTACAACTACATGCGATTCCTCAACGACATAAAGGCCGAGGGACAGCCGGTGAGGAACCTGGCGGTGGTCTATGAAAACACCGATTACGGCGCCTCGGTTTCCGAGACGCTGCGCAAGGCCATCAAGGAAAACGGGTTCGATCTGATCGCCGACATTTCCTACAACGCCAACACCACCGACGTGTCCTCGCAGGTGCTGCAGCTCAGGGACAAGAAGCCCGATGCGGTGATCTTCATTTCGTACACCTCCGACGCCATTCTCTACGTGAAGACGCTCAAGCAGCTCGACTACCGGCCGCCGATCGCGATCGCCGACGACGCCGGCTTCTCCGACCCGACCTTCATCAAGAACGTGGGCGCGATCGCGCAAGGCTTGATGAACCGCAGCGCCTGGGACGTCGGCAAGCCCGGCAGCGTCACCGCCAAGATCAACGCGTTGTTCAAGGCGAAGACCGGCTACGAGCTCGACGACACCAGCGGCCGCAACATGCAGGCGATGTTCGTGCTGGCCGACGCGATCGACCGCGCCGGCTCCATCAAGCCCGACGCGATCCGCGACGCGCTCAAGGCGACCGACTTGAAGCCCGACCAGCTGATGATGGGCTACAAAGGCGTGAAGTTCGACGAGACCGGCCAGAACGTGCTCGCCGCCACCTACCTGATCCAGCTGCAGGGCGACCAGTACGTGGCGGTGTGGCCGGAGAAGTCGGCGACCGCCAGGCTGCAGATGCCCTACAAGGGGTGGT
>DASPVJ010000023.1:0-5135 GCA_035622435.1 Xanthobacteraceae bacterium
ACGAGCTGGCCGTCGACGCGCACTTTGAGTTCGCGGCCGTTCTTTTCGAACTCCCAGGCGTAGAGCCCGCCGAGCGTGAGCAGCCGCAGATTGATGCAGTCGTGCGCGACCAGGTCCTGCGGCCGCTTCGGCTCCGGCCGCTTGCGGAAATACGCCGGCGCGCCGACCACCGCCATGCGCAGGTCCGGCCCGACGCGCACGGCGATCATGTCCTTTGCCACCTGCTCGCCGGCGCGAACGCCGGCGTCGAAGCGCTGGGCGACGATGTCGGTCAGGCCGTTGTCGAGGAAAATTTCGACTTTCACGTCGGGATACTGGCGCAGGAACTTCACGAGCTTCGGCCACAGGATCGTGTCGGTGGCATACTCGGTGGCGGTGATGCGAATGGTGCCGGCGGGCTTGTCGCGCAGCTCGCGCACGGCCGCAAGCTCGGCCTCGATCTCCTCGAACCGCGGGCCGATCGTGTGCAGCAGGCGCTCGCCCGCTTGCGTCGGCGCGACGCTGCGGGTGGTCCGCGTCAGCAGGCGCACGCCCAGCCGCTCTTCGAGTTCGCGCACGGTGTGGCTGAGCGCCGACTGGGACACGCCGAGCTTCGCCGCCGCCCTGGTGAAACTGCGCTCGCGCCCGACCGCCAGGAAGGCGAGGAGGTCGTCGAGGTGTCCGCGCTGCATTTATGGCGCCTGTTCATAAGTCCATGCAGATTATAGCGGCTGGTCGCGGGCGCTGCACGGACTAAATAAGGGGCGGGCGACCGAGAACAGGAGAGCGGCGATGGACATCAAACGAAGCGGCTCGCAGCCGTCGCGCAAGCCGCCGGCGGAATATTTCACCGGGGAGGTCCGCCTCGACCCGCTGTTCCAGGCCCCCGATCCGGCCCGGGTGAGCGGCGCCAACGTCACCTTCGAGCCGGGCGCGCGGACCGCCTGGCATACCCATCCGCTCGGCCAGACGCTGATCGTCACGTTCGGCTGCGGCTGGGTCCAGCGCGAGGGCGGCCCGATCGAAGAGGTCCGCCCCGGCGACGTGGTCTGGTTTCCGCCCGGCGAGAAGCATTGGCACGGGGCGACGCCGACGACGGCGATGACCCACATCGCCATTCAGGAGGCGCTTAACGGCAGTCCGGTCGACTGGCTGGAAAAGGTCAGCGACGCGCAATACCGGCGCTGATCGTTTGGGGCAGCCGCTTGCGCGGCGATGACGGCGGTGCCACCGGTGGAGAACGCCCAGGCTGCCGCTCTCGGAGAACCAGTCATGTCGAACGTGTCCTTCACGGTGAACGGCAAGGCCCGCGCGCTCGAACTCGATCCGCGCACCACGCTGCTCGACGCGTTGCGCGAGCATCTCCATCTCACCGGCACCAAGAAAGGCTGCGATCACGGCCAATGCGGCGCCTGCACGGTGATCGTCGCGGGGCGGCGGATCAATGCGTGCCTCACGTTGGCGCTGATGCACGAAGGCGACAGCATCACGACCATCGAGGGGCTGGGCACGCCCGGCAATCTGCACCCGATGCAGGCGGCGTTCGTCAAGCATGACGGCTACCAGTGCGGCTATTGCACGCCGGGCCAGATCTGCGCGGCGGTGGCGGTGCTCGAGGAGATCGCAGCCGGCGTCCCGAGCCACGCGAGCGCCGACCTGACCGCGCGGCCGCAAGCAACCGCGGCCGAGCTGCGCGAGCGCATGAGCGGCAACATCTGCCGCTGCGGCGCCTATTCCAACATCCTCGACGCGATCGCCGAAGTCGCCGGGGGCAAGCCATGAAATCCTTCACTTACGAGCGCGCGCGCGCGCCGGCGCAGGCCGCGGCCGCCGCCGCGCGCATCGAAGGCGCCAAGTTCATCGCCGGAGGCACCAACCTGCTCGACCTGATGAAGCTCGAGATCGAAACGCCGACCCATCTGATCGACGTGAACGGGCTTAAGCTCGACAAGATCGAAACGACGCCGGACGGAGGCCTGCGCATCGGCGCGCTGGTGCGCAACACCGATCTCGCCGCCGATCTGCGCGTGCGGCGCGACTATGGCCTGCTGTCGCGGGCGCTGCTCGCGGGCGCCTCGGGCCAGCTGCGCAACAAGGCGACTACCGCCGGCAACCTGCTGCAGCGCACGCGCTGTCCCTATTTCTACGACACCAACCAGCCGTGCAACAAACGCAAGCCCGGCAGCGGTTGCGCCGCCATCGGCGGCTTCAGCCGCCAGCATGCGGTCGTCGGCGCGAGCGACGCCTGCATCGCGACCCACCCAAGCGACATGGCGGTGGCGTTGCGCGCGCTCGACGCGACGGTGGAAACGGTGCGGCCGGACGGCACGACGCGCGGCATTCCGATCGCCGGGCTCTATCGGCTTCCGGCCGACACGCCGCACGTCGAGACGGTGCTGGAGCAGGGCGAGCTGATCACCGCGGTCGCGCTGCCAAAGCCGGTCGGCGGCAAGCACATCTATCGCAAGGTGCGCGACCGGGCGTCCTATGCCTTCGCGCTGGTTTCGGTCGGCGCGATCGTCCAACCGGACGGCAGCGGGCGCGTCGCGCTGGGCGGCGTCGCCCCCGAGCCGTGGCGCGTCGAGGCGGCCGAGGCCGCGCTGCCGCGCGGCGCCAAGGCGGTGACGGGCGAGCTCCTCGCCGGCGCCACGCCGACCCGCGAGAACGCATTCAAGCTGCCGCTGGTCGAGCGCACGCTCGGCGCGGTGCTGGCGGACGCGAGGAGCTAAGTCATGCGGTTCGACACCCCCGCCACCACCAATCCGATCGACCGGCTCAAGGTCATCGGCAAGCCCACCGACCGGATCGACGGTCCGCTCAAGACCACGGGGACCGCACCGTATGCCTACGAGCGCCACGATGTCGTGGCGAACCAGGCCTACGGCTACGTGGTCGGCGCGGCCATCGCCAAGGGCCGCATCGCCGCGCTCGACCTGACCGCGGCCAAGGCTGCTCCCGGCGTGCTCGCCATCGTCACCGCGGACAACGCCGGCAAGCTCGTCAAAGGCAATTGGAACACGGCCAAGCTGCTCGGCGGACCCGACGTCGAGCACTACCACCAGGCGATCGCGGTCGTCGTGGCCGAGACCTTCGAGGAGGCGCGCGCCGCCGCGGCGCTGGTCCGCGTCGAATATGTCCGCGCCGACGGCGCGTTCGACCTCGCGGCGGAAATCGACGCCGCGATCAAGCCCGAACCGGGCTTCGGCGGCCCGCCCGATACGGCGATCGGCGACTTTGCCGGCGCGTTTGCGGCGGCACCGGTCAAGCTCGACGCGTCCTACACCACGCCCGATCAGGCGCACGCGATGATGGAGCCGCACGCCTCGATCGCCGCCTGGGACGGGGACAGGCTCACGCTGTGGACCTCGAACCAGATGATCGATTGGAGCAGGGGCGAGCTGGCGACGACGCTGCGCATGCCCAAGGAGAAGGTCCGCCTGATATCGGCCTTCGTCGGCGGCGGCTTCGGCGGCAAGCTGTTCGTGCGCGCCGACGCGCTGCTGGCGGCGCTCGGCGCGCGCGCCGCCGGCCGGCCGGTGAAAGTGGCGCTGCCGCGGCCGCTCATGTTCAACAACACGCCGCACCGCCCGGCGACGATCCAACGCATCCGCATCGGCGCGACGCGCGACGGCACGATCACCGCCATCGGCCACGAGAGCTGGTCCGGCGATCTTCCGGGCGGGGGACCGGAGACCGCGGCCAGCCAGACCCGGCTGCTCTATGCCGGCGCCAACCGCATGACCGCCATGCGGCTCGCGGTGCTCGACCTGCCCGAGGGCAACGCCATGCGCGCGCCGGGCGAGGCGCCCGGCATGATGGCGCTGGAGATCGCCATCGACGAGATGGCCGAGAAGCTCGGGCTCGATCCGGTCGAGTTCCGCATCCGCAACGACACCCAGGTCGATCCCGAAAACCCCGGGCGGCCGTTCTCGCAGCGCCAGCTCGTCGAATGCCTGCGCACCGGCGCCGAGCGCTTCGGCTGGAGCAAGCGCAATCCGCTGCCCGGCAAGACGCGCGAGGGGCGCTGGCTCCTCGGCACCGGCGTCGCCGCCGCGTTCCGCAACAACCTGCTGACGACGTCGGCGGCGCGCGTGCGGCTCGACGACCGCGGCGTCGTAACGGTCGAGACCGACATGACCGACATCGGCACCGGCAGCTACACGATCATCGCGCAGACCGCGGCCGAGATGATGGGCGTGCCGCTCGACCAGGTGGCGGTGCGCTTGGGCGACTCGACTTTTCCGGTCTCGTGCGGCTCGGGCGGGCAATGGGGCGCCAACAACTCGACCGCCGGCGTCTACGCCGCCTGCGTCAAGTTGCGCGAGGCGGTGGCGCGCAAAGTCGGCTTCAATTCCGCCGACGCCGTGTTCGCCGACGGCGTCGTGCGCGCCGGCAATCGCAGCGTGCCGCTCGCCGAAGCCGCGGGCGAACGCGGCCTCGTCGCCGAGGACGCGATCGAATACGGCGACCTCGGCAAGACCTACCAGCAATCGACCTTCGGGGCGCACTTCGTCGAGGTCGGCGTCGACGCCGCGACCGCCGAGATCCGCATCCGGCGCATGCTCGCGGTCTGCGCCGCCGGCCGCATCCTCAACCCGAAATCGGCGCGCAGCCAGGTGATCGGCGCGATGACCATGGGCGCCGGCGCGGCGTTGATGGAGGAACTCGCGGTCGACAAGCGCTTCGGCTTCTTCGTCAACCACGACCTCGCCGGCTACGAAGTGCCGGTGCACGCCGACATTCCGCATCAGGAGGCGATCTTCCTCGACGAGACCGATCCGATGTCGTCGCCGATGAAGGCCAAGGGCGTCGCCGAACTCGGCATCTGCGGGGTCGCCGCGGCTGTCGCCAACGCGATCTACAACGCCACCGGCGTGCGCGTGCGCGACTACCCGATCACCCTCGACAAGCTGCTCGACCGGATGCCGGACGCGGGGTGAGCCGCGATCCCGGGTCGGATCTGCGGCAACAACGCGAAGGACACGCAAACTCACGGACGAATTCACGATGCCACAGCGCACATGGTTGATTACCGGCGTCGGCAGCGGCTTCGGCCGCGAGATGACGCGGCAGCTGCTCCAGCGCGGCGACCGCGTGGTCGGAACCGTTCGCGACACCGGCAAGGTCGCCGATCTGCGCGAGCGCTATGCCGAAAC
>DASPVJ010000024.1:0-13792 GCA_035622435.1 Xanthobacteraceae bacterium
CCTGCGCTCCTCGACCTACATGCAGGTGGCGATGCTGATGCCCGACATCGCGGCGGCGAACAAAAAACGCTGGGCCCTGGTCTATCCCAACTTCGAGTACGGGCAGTCGGCGGTCGCCGCCTTCAAGTCGATGCTGGCGGCAAGGCAGCCGGGCGTCGAGTTCGTCACCGAACAGGCGACGCCGCTCGGCAAGCTCGACGCCGGCGCGGTGGTGCAGGCGATCGACGACGCCAAGCCCGACGCCATCTTCAACGTGCTGTTCGGCGCGGACCTCGCGAAATTCGTGCGCGAGGGCAACACCCGCGGCGCGTTCAAGGACCGCTTCGTCGCCAGCCTGCTGTCGGGCGAGCCGGAATATCTCGACCCGCTCAAGGACGAGGCGCCGGTCGGCTGGCTGGTGACCGGCTATCCCTGGTACGGGATCGCGACCCCCGAGCACACGGCGTTCCTCGCCGCCTACCAGGCGCGGTTCAAGGATTACCCGCGGCTCGGCTCGGTCGTGGGCTACGTGACCGTCAAGTCGCTCGCGGCCGGCATCGCCAAGGCGGGCGGAACCGATCCCGACAAGCTCGTCGCGGCCTTCGCTGGGCTCACCATCGACGGGCCGTTCGGCCCGTTCAGCTACCGGGCGATCGACCATCAGGCCACCATGGGCGCCTACGTCGGCATGACCGCGCTCAAGGACGGCAAGCCGGTGATGGTCGATTACAAATACGTCGACGGCGGCCTGGTGCTTCCTCCCGACGCCGAAGTGAAAAAGCTGCGTCCGGCCACGGACTGATCGGGCGGCGGCGCGGCTTTTTGATTTGTCGCATTTTCTGCGGAAAACCGGTTCCCACCCCGGATCGCGTCCGGGGCAGGCTTTTTCCGGAAAATGCTTGGCGAGCCGAGGCTCGCCATGATGCAGGCGCTGCTGTTCCAGGGGCTCGACGGCCTTGCCGCCGCCTCCGGCCTGTTCCTGGTCGCCGCCGGGCTCTCGCTCATCTTCGGCGTGACGCGCATCATCAACATCGCGCACGGCTCGCTCTACATGCTCGGCACCTACGTGGCGGCGACGATCGCGCTGCGCCTCGACGGCGCGCTCGGCTTCTGGGGCGGCATGGCGGCGACCGCGCTCTTGATCGGCCTCCTCGGCGCGGCGATCGAGATCGTGCTGCTGCGGCGCATCTATCGCGCGCCCGAGCTGTTCCAGCTGCTGGCGACGTTCGCGCTCGTCCTGATCATCAGCGACGCCACCTTGTGGCTGTGGGGTCCGGAAAACTTGCTCGGGCCGCGCGCGCCCGGCCTGCGCGGCGCCGTCGACGTGCTCGGACGGCGGCTGCCGACCTACGACCTGTTCCTCATCGTGATCGGGCCCGTGGTGCTGATCGCGCTGCACGCGACCCTGGCGCGGACCCGCTTCGGCCGGCTGGTGCGCGCCGCCACCGAGGACCGCGCGATGGTCGGCGCGCTCGGCGTCAACCAGGCGGCGCTGTTCACCGCGGTGTTGGCGATCGGCTCGCTGCTCGCCGGCTTCGGCGGCGCGCTGCAGGTCGCGCGCGAGCCCGCGAACCTGCTCACCGATCTCGTCGTCATCAGCGACGCCTTCGTCGTAGTGGTGGTCGGCGGCATGGGCTCGATCGCCGGCGCCTATCTCGCGGCCGTCCTCATCAGCGAGATCAAGGCGCTGTGCATCAGCATCGGCGCGACGACCGTCCTCGGCATGAGCGTGAATTTCTCCAAGCTCACGCTCGTCGCCGAGTTCCTGGTCATGGCGGTGGTGCTGATCGCGCGGCCCTACGGCCTGCTCGGCCGGCCGCAGGCCGCCGTGCGCGGCGTCGGCGCGCCCGACGATCCGATCAGGCCCGCCTCGACCGCGCTCAAGGCCGCCGGCGGGGCGGCGCTCGTCTGTTTGATCCTGGCGCCGCTCGCCGCGCGCAACGCGCCCTACGCGCTGGTGCTCGGCATCGACGTGCTGATCGCGGTGCTGTTCGCCGCGAGCCTGCACTTCATCATGGGGCCGGGCGGCATGCACTCGTTCGGGCACGCGGCCTATTTCGGCCTCGGCGCCTACGGCGCCGCCTTGCTGGTGAAATGGGCCGCCGCAGCGCTGCCGCTCGGCCTGGTGGCGGCGCCGCTCGCGGCGCTCGCCGGCGCGCTCCTGTTCGGCTGGTTCGCGGTGCGCCTGTCGGGCGTCTATCTCGCCATGCTGACCTTGGCGTTCGCGCAGATCGTCTGGTCGATCGCGACCCAATGGACCGAGGTCACCGGCGGCTCCAACGGCATCCTCGGCATCTGGCCGACCGCGCCGTTCGACGGCCGCGCCGCCTATTTTCTGCTGACCGCGGCGCTGGTCGTCATCGGCGTGCTGCTGCTGCGCCGCGCGATCTTCGCGCCGTTCGGCTATGCCATGCGCGCCGGCCGCGATTCGCCGCTGCGCGCCGAAGCGATCGGCATCGACGTGCGCCGGGTGCACTGGATGGGATTTGCGCTCGCCGGCGCGGCGTGCGGCGTCGCCGGCGGCCTGTTCGCATTCGCCAAGGGCTCGATCTCGCCGGAGACGATCGACGTCGGGCGATCGATCGACGGCCTCGTCATGGTGCTGCTCGGCGGCATCGGCAGCCTCACCGGCCCGATCGTCGGCGCCTCCGTCTTCACCCTGCTCGAGGACACGGTGATGCGCCAGACCGAGTATTGGCGCGCCATGCTCGGCGCGATCATCCTGGCGCTGGTCCTGCTGTTTCCCGGCGGCATCGTCGGCGGCCTGAACAAACTGCGGCGGCGGAGCCGGCCATGAGCGTGCTCGCCGTTTCCGCCCTGTCGAAGTCGTTCGGCGCCTTGCGCGCCGTCGACGCGGTGAGCTTTGCGGTCGGCAAGGGCGAGTTCCTGGCGCTGATCGGGCCGAACGGCGCCGGCAAGTCGACCTGCTTCAACATGATCAACGGGCAGCTCAAGCCCGACGCCGGCCGCATCCTGTTTGCAGGCCGCGACATCGCCGGCCTGCCGGCGCGCGCGGTGTGGCGGCTCGGCGTCGGCCGCACGTTCCAGATCGCCGCCACCTTCGGCTCGATGACGGTCGCCGAGAACGTGCAGATGGCGCTGATCTCGCACGCGGGCGAAATCTTCCGCGGCTGGCGCCCGGCCGCGCGCCGCCACCGTGCCCGGGCGCTCGATCTCCTCGGCGCGGTCGGCATGGGCGACGCCGCCGACCGGGCGAGCCGGGAGCTTGCCTACGGCGACGTCAAGCGCCTGGAATTCGCCGTGGCGCTGGCGAGCGAGCCGCGCCTGCTGCTGATGGACGAGCCGACCGCCGGCATGGCGCCGCGCGAACGCACCGAGCTGATCGCGCTGGTCAAGCGGCTGGTGGTCGAGCGCGGCATTTCGGTGCTGTTCACCGAGCACTCGATGGACGTCGTGTTCGCCTTCGCCGACCGCATCATCGTGCTGGCGCGCGGCAAGCTCATTGCCGACGGCGACGCCGCCGCGGTGCGCGCAAACGCGCTGGTGCAGGAGGTCTATTTCGGCACCGGCCGCGCGTTCGAGCGCAAGCGGGAGAAGGCGCCATGAACGCGGACGCCATCCTGGCGGTCGACGGCTTGAGCGCCTGGTACGGCGCCGCGCAGATCCTCTACGCCGTCGAGCTTGCGGTCGGCCGCGGCGAAGTGGTGGCGCTGATGGGCCGCAACGGCGCCGGCAAATCGACCACCATGAAGGCGATCATGGGCCTCATCGACCGGCGGCGGGGCAGCGTGCGCTTCGACAGCCACGACATCTCGACGCTCGAACCTTACCGCATCGCCCGCCTCGGGCTCGGCTTCACGCCGGAGGACCGCCGCATATTTTCCGGCCTCACCGTCATGGAAAACCTCGACGTCGGCCGCCAGCGGCCGCGCGCGTCGGCCGGCCCGGCGGCGTCGGCGTGGACGCCCGACCGATTGTTCGCGCTCTTCCCCAACCTCGCCGAGCGCCGGCATCACCGCGGCAGCGAGCTCAGCGGCGGCGAGCAGCAGATGCTCACGGTGGCGCGCACCTTGATGGGCAACCCGCTCGCCGTCCTCTTCGACGAGCCGTCCGAGGGCGTCGCGCCGCTGATCGTCGAGCAGATGGCCGCGACCATCGTCGAACTCAAGCAGCAGGGCCTGTCGATCCTCTTGTCCGAGCAGAACATCCATTTTGCCGAGCTGGTCGCCGATCGCGTCTACGTGCTGGAGAAGGGGCAGATCCGCTGGCACGGCGGCATGGCGGCGCTGATGCGCGAGGACGACGTGCAGCGCGCGTTTTTGACCGTGTGACGGGGGGATAGCGCATGCGCCGCCCGCAGCGATCGCGCCGCTCTCCGCCGCGGACCAGCGCGCGGTGACGCGGCTGCTCAAGCAGCTGGGATGATCGACGGCAGCAAATAAAAAACCCGTCATCCTGAGGGCGAGCGCGACGAAGTCGCGCGAGCGTCTCGAAGGATGGAAACAAGCGCGGCGCCTGCTTCCATCCTTCGAGACGGCCGTGCTTCGCACGGCCTCCTCAGGATGACGGGATTGTCTTGTGCCGTCGCAAGATCTCCCGCATGCGCTGCGGCGCCACCGGCAGCGCGGTCACGGCGCCGGCGATCGCGGTCGCCGCGTCGATCGCAGCCGCCACCGACCGATCCGGCCCTTAAATCTCAGCGGATATCGGCAATGTCCCGCTCACCCCGCGGTTTCGTAAGGCCGTGGACGAGGTGGCCGAGGCCCGCTCCGCCAGCAGCGCCTATGATCGCGCCGAGCAGCGGGCTGAGTATGGTGCTCGACAGTATTCCCAAGGCGATAACCGAGCCCAGGGCGGCACCGCCCGCCGCACCGGCGCCGATGCTTTGGCGTCGCGCGGAGTCTAGGGCACCAGGATGCGGCACGGTCATTGGGCGCTCCTTTCCACCTTGGCTCCCTCGTGACAGAGAACGATAGATAGTGTCAAAAGTAGAAATGTCACTACGTAGACCGGAACTCCAGGGGTAAAATTGCGATCGTGCCGCCAAATTACAATAAAGGAAGCATATAGGGCAACCGCAAGCGCGACCATTATCAGGGAGAGCCCTAATCCCGGATGCTGCTGAAGTTCCGGCCAAAGATCGTCCATCGTGGCGCCTATCAACGTAATGCAGTAGAAGGTGAGCGCCCACGGGGTTATGTCCTCTACAATGAGGTACCAATTTATCGGAAACTGCGGCTGGCCAGACCGCCACGCGAGAACAACGATGACTGACATTGCCATTGGCCCGAAAATTGGCGCCAGAACCTGCCATATTATCCACTTTACTCTCATGTGCCCCTCCGCATTTCTTTCCAGATAGCGCCTTGGCACATAATGCAGCAGCTATCGTTACAACTCAAGGGATTTGCGGATCGGAACAAACAAAACACCGTCATCCTGAGGAGCTCGGCGCGAAGCGCCGAGCGTCTCGAAGGATGGAAACAAGCGCGGCGCCTGCTTCCATCCTTCGAGACGGTCGCGCAATCGCGCGACCTCCTCAGGATGACGGGATTGTTATGTGCCGCCGCAAGATCTCCCGCATGCGCTGCGGCGTCACCGGCCGCCGCGTCATCGGCCGCCGCGTCACCGCGGCGGCGATCGCGGTCGCCGCGCGGATCACCGCGCGGACGCTCGCGCCGCTCTCGGCACAGGCGCAGCGCGCGGTGACGCGGCTGCTCAAGAAATTGGGGTGACGGGCAGTTAATCCCTCCCCCGAAGGGGGAGGGTGGACGCGCGCGTAGCGCGCGGCCGGGTGGGGCGCTCTCAACAAACTCCGCGTTTACGAGAGGACCCCACCCGGCGACCCCGGACCAAAGTCCGGGGTCGCCACCCTCCCCGTTCCGGGGAGGGATAAGCGTCGCAAGATCTCCCGCATGCGCTGCGGCGTCACCGGCAGGGCGGTCACCGCGCCGGGCACGCCGATCGCCGCGTCGATCGCCGCCGCCACCGCCGCGCCGACCGCGGCGGCGCCGCCTTCGCCCGCCCCCTTGAGGCCGAGCGGATTGAGCGGGCTCGGCGCGTCTTCGGAAATGATCACCTCGACCGCCGGCGCCTCGCGCACGGTCGGCAGCAGATAATCGGCCAAGGTCACCGACAGCGGCTCGCCGCGCTCGTCGTAGCGGAAGTCCTCGTAGAGCGCGCCGCCCAATCCCTGCAGCACGCCGCCGACGAGCTGGCCCTCGACCAGCATTGGGTTGACCGCCTTGCCGATGTCGTAGGCGACGACAAAGCGCTCGACGGCAACGCCGCCGGTGTCGCGGTCGACGGCGACGACGGCGACATGGACGCCGTAGGGATAATTCATGTGGTCGCTGTGAAACCAGCCGTCGGCGCACAGCCCGTTCTCGGCGCCGGCGGACGCCAGCGAACGCGCCACCTCGCCGAGCGTGACGGACGGTCCGCCGGCCGCGTCGATGCGCACCACCCGACCGTCGACCACGTCGAGCCGATCGGCGGGCGCCTGCAACAGCTCGGCGGCGGCTTCGATCGCCCGCGCGCGCACCTTGGCGGCCGCGATCCGCGTCGCCTCGCCGGTCATCACGGTGACGCGCGAAGCGAACGCCCCCATGCCGAAGTCGATGCGGTCGGTTTGGCCGTGCACCACGCGGATGTTGGCGTAGTCGACGCCGAGCGCGTCGGCGCAGATTTGCGCGAGCGCGGTTTCGACCCCCTGGCCGAGCGAGGCGGCGCCGGTCACGACCTCGACCGCGCCGCCGGGCTCGACGCTCACCCGCGCGTTGTCGCGCGGGCCGAGGCCGGTCTTTTCCACGAACATCGCCAGGCCGGCGCCGACCAACTCGCCGGCGGCGCGACGCTCACCCAACCGCTGCTGCAGCGCCGGCCAGTCCATGTGCGCCAAGGTCTTGTCGAGCAGGCCGGCGTAGTCGCCGGAATCGAGCACCACCTCGGTGCCGAGCGTATCGAGGGTGCGCCGATGCGGCATCTCGGACGGCGCGATCAGGTTTCGCCGCCGCGCCTCGATCGGATCGATCCCGACGCGCAGCGCAATCGCGTCGATGAGCCGCTCGCGCACGAACGAGCCCTCGAACCGCCCGGGCGACCGATAGGTCCCGCACGGCGTCTTGTTGGTGAGCCGCACGCGGCCGACCGCGCGGTAGGCGGGCACGCGGTAGGGGCCGGGCAGGAGCGCGGCGGTGAGGTCCGCGACGGTCGCCGCGTGGGTGCGCAAATAGGCGCCCTGGTCGTGCAGGAAGTCGTCGTCGATCGCCAGGATGCGCCCCGCGCGGTCGATCGCCGCGCGCACGCGGTGGCTCTGCTGGCGCGAGTGGTTGGTGGCGATCAGATGCTCGCGGCGATCCTCGATCCATTTGACCGGCCGCGCGAATGCAAGGGCCGCCGCGCACACCAGCACGTCCTCGGGGTAAAGCTCGCCGCGCACGCCGAAGCCGCCGCCGACGTGGCCCTCGTAAAGCTGCACGGAATCAGTTGCGCGGCCGAGCATGCCGGCGATCCGGGCGCGGTTCCAGTGCGGCACCTTGGCGGCGCCGTAGAGTTCGAGCACGTCGCGCGTGCGGTCGTGGCGGGCGATGGCGCCGCGGGTTTCCAGCGGCACGCCGGAGTGCCGGCCGACCGCAAGATCAAGCGCGACGACCGCGTGGGCGGCGCGGAACGCCGCGTCGACGTCGCCGTAGCCCTTGCGCACGACCGTCGGCTCGGTGGCAAGGCCGGCGGCAAACTCCCGCGGCTCCTCGCCGGCGGCGAGCACTGGCGCAAGCTCCTCGGCCTCGATGCGCACCAGTTCGGCGGCGTCCTCGGCCGCGTAAGCGTGCTCGGCGAACACCGCCGCCACCGGCTCGCCGACGTAGCGCAGGCGATCGGTGGCGAGCACGCGCTGGCGATAGGGCGCGAGGCCTTCCATCTTCGTCATGCGAAAATCGATCGGCGGAATGTGCGCCACGTCGGCTGCGGTCCACACGGCGTGGACGCCGGGCAGCGCCGCGGCTTCGCCGGCGTCGACCGCGCGGAGGCGCGCGTGGGCTTGGGCCGAGCGCACGAGGCGCATGTGCAGCTGGCCGGGGAAGGAAATGTCGGCGGCGAAGCGGCCTGCGCCGGTGAGCAGCGGCCGATCCTCGAGCCGCAGCACCGAGCGCCCGACGAATTTTTGTTTCACCTCGGCCATCGCGCGCGATTCGTCCGACCGTCATTCCCGGGCGTAGGCGGCCTGCGGCCGCCGTTCTCAATCTTGAAGAACGCCGACGCGGAGCGTCGGCTAAGCGCAGCGAGGGAGCCCGGAATATGTGGACGGCCCCCGGCCTGTCAAGGCTTCAGCACCCATGCCGCCTTTGGGTTAGACTCGGCTCTTGACATCGTCCATGATAACGGAAGCCGAGCGGACATGCCGGCAGGAATTGGGGGAACTTTACGCAAAGACGAGCGGAGCAAGCGCTTGCTGAAAGAAGCGATCAGGCCAGGACATGACCAGCTCGACGACCCCAGACGCGCATAGCGAGGCCGAGCACGCCCGCCCGCCAAGGGCCCCAATCGGAGCTTCGTCAGAGGCGATTCGCGCGCACTACGATCTTAGCGAGGAATTTTTTCAAATCGTACTAGGTCCGCAGCTTGTCTACTCATGTGCGATGTTCGATGCAGCCGACGACCTCGAAAGCGCGCAGCTTCACAAGCTCGACTATCACATTGAGGCGGCGCGCGCGGCCGGAACTGCGCGCGTTCTCGACATCGGCTGCGGATGGGGTGCGCTGCTGCTGCGGCTTGTCGAACATGCCGGCGTCAAGCGCGCCGTCGGTCTTACGCTCAGCCGATCGCAAGCCGCATGGATCCGGCGAGTTCCGCACGCGGGGATCGAGGTCCGCGAGGAAGACTGGCGAGACCATAGGCCATCGCGCCCCTATGATGCCATCATATCGATCGGCGCTTTCGAGCATTTCGTCCACCCAGGACTCGACGAAGCGCGAAAACTGCAGGCCTATCGCGAATTCTTCGCCTTTTGCGAACACGCACTGGTCAGTCGCGGTTGGCTTTCGCTGCAAACCATTGCCTGGGCGGCGCCTCGCGAGTTCATCGTCGGCATCGATTCTAAATTCATCTCCGAGCGAATCTTTCGCGAAAGCGATTTGCCTCTCATATCAGAGTGCATCAGAGCCGCGGAAGGGAAATTCGAGCTTCGCCTGCTGCGCAACGACGGCGATCACTATTATCGTACGCTGCGGCTATGGGAGCGTAACTTGTCGGCACGGCGCGACGATGCCGTGGCGTTGGTAGGCGAGGATAAGGTCGCGGAATTTCGCAAATATCTGAGGGAGGCTGCCGCGGGCTTCAAAATTGGGGCCACGTGCCTTCTGCGCTTGAGCTTCGTGAAGCGTACCTGACGGCTAGTACCAAGTGTCATATGGGGCGACTCATAGCTCGTCATCCTGAGGTGCCATAGGCGGCCTTCGGCCGCCGTTCTTGATGTATACAACGCCGACGCGGAGCGTCGGCTATGGCGAAGCGCCGAGCCTCGAAGAGCCTGCCCCGGACTTGATCCGGGGACGCACTCCCTCTGGAGCATCCTTCGAGGCTCGCTTCGCTCGCGCCTCAGGATGACGGTCATTCTTTGTGACTACCGGCGTCACTTCGCCCGCAGCTCCTTGACGGCGGCGCGCACCGCCTTGACGATGTTCTGATAGCCGGTGCAGCGGCACAGGTTCGAGGCGAGCACGTCGATCAGGTCGTCGTCGGAAATGTCGGGCTCGCGTTCGAGCACGCCGGTCACCAGCATGAGGAAGCCCGGCGTGCAGAAGCCGCACTGCAGGCCGTGGTGCTCCATGAACGCGCGCTGGAGCGCGTTGAGCTCCTCGCCCGCGGCGAGGCCCTCGACGGTGCGGATCGCCTTGCCTTCGGCCTGCACCGCGAACATCAGGCAGGAGCGCACCGGCGCGCCGTCGACGAGCACCGTGCAGGCGCCGCACACGCCGTGCTCGCAGCCGATGTGGGTGCCGGTCTGGCCGCAATCCTCGCGGATGGCGTCGGCGAGCGTGCGGCGCGGCTCGACGCGGACCGCGTGGTCGCGGCCGTTGACGGTCAGCACGATGTCGCGCGCCTCGCTCATGGGCGCTTCTCCGCCGCGCGCAGCGCCGCGCGGATGCGCTGGGGCGTCGCCGGCATTTCGTTGATCTCGGCGCCGAACGGCGCGATCGCGTCGTTGACGGCGTTGAGCACCGCCGCCGGCGCGCCGATGGTGCCGCCTTCGCCGACGCCCTTGGCGCGGGTGACGGTAGCCTCGCTCATGGTCGCGAGGTGATGCAGCTCGATCGGCGGGATCTCGCGCGCGGTCGGCGGCAGATAGTCGGCGAGGGTGGTGGTGAGCACGTTGCCGGTCGCATCGTAGACGATCTCCTCGTAGAGCGCGTTGCCGATGCCTTGGGCGATGCCGCCGTGCATCTGGCCGTCGACGATCATCGGGTTGATGATGCGGCCGGCGTCTTCCGCGGCGACGAACCGTTCGAGCTTGACGAAGCCGGTCTCCGCATCGACCTCGACGACCGCCACGTGGCAGGCGTTGGAAAAGGTGCCGGGCGGATCGTAGGTCGCGCTCTCGACGATGCCGGGCTCGATCTCGCCCTTGAAGCGGTGCAGCTGGTGATAGGCGGCGCGCGCCAGCGCCTCGATCCGCACCGAGCGGTCGGTGCCCGCGACCGTGGCGAGCCCCGCCTCCAGCACGATGTCGTCGGCGGACGCCTCGAGCAGATGCCCGGCGATCCTGGCGAGCTTGCGCCGCACCTTGCGGGCGGCGAGCAGGCTGGCGCCGCCGGCGATCACCAGCGAGCGGCTGGCGAAGGTGCCGAACCCGTAGGGCGTGCGGTCGGTGTCGCCGTGCACGACCCGGATCAGCTGCGGCGCGACGCCGATCTCGTCGGCGATGATCTGCGCGAGCGTGGTGCGCAGGCCCTGGCCGTGCGGGCTCGAGCCGATGCGCGCCTCGACGAAGCCGGAGGGATCCATGACGAGTTCGACGGTCTCCCAGCCCGGGGTGATCTCCATGCCGCGGGCGGCGAACGCCGGCGTGCCGTAGCCGGTGCGCTCGGAGAAGGTGGAAAACCCGATGCCGAGATAGCGCCCGCGCGCGCGGGCTTCCCGTTGGCGCGCGCGAAAGGCGGGAACGTCCGCCGCCGCGACGGCGACCTCCATCGTTTCGACGTAGGTCGCCTCGTCGAAGGTGAGCCCGGTCGCCGACACGTAGGGAAACCGGTCGATCAGGTTGCGGCGGCGCAGCTCGGCGGGCTCGATGGCGAAGGCGGCGGCGGCGCGGTCCATCAGCCGCTCGATCGCCAAGGTGATCACCGGCCGCGACACGCCGCGATAGGGCGCCATCGGGCAGGTGTGGGTGAGGACGCCGCGGGCGGTGCAGCGATAGGCGCGCACGTCGTAGGGCCCCGGCAATTCCACCATCGCCATCAGCGGCTCGACCGCGCAGGTCGTAGGGAAGCACGAATAGGCGCCGATGTTGGCGGTCACGTCCGCCGACAGCGCGACGAGCTTGCCGCCGCGGTCGAACGCGCCTTCGATCTCCACATGCTGATCGCGGCTGTGGAAGGCGGCGATCAGGTTCTCGCGGCGGTCCTCGTTCCAGGCAACCGAGCTTTGCAGCCTGCGCGCCAGCCACACCAGCAGGACGTATTCGGGCGCAAGCGACATTTTCTGGCCGAAGCCGCCGCCCACGTCGGGCGCGACGACCCGCAGCTGCGCTTCCGGCATGCCGAGGAGGTCGGCGATGGCGGTGCGCACGAGATGCGGCATCTGGGTCGAGCAGGTGAGCGTGACGCGCCCCGATGCCGGATCGAACGCCGCATGGCCGCAGCGCGCCTCCAGCGGCATGGCGTTCTGCCGGCGCGAGCGCACGGCGACGCGCAGCAGCCGGTCGGCACGCGCCCGCGCGGCGGCGAAGTCCGGCGTCTCGACGGCGCCCTTGACGATGACGTTGCCGGCGACCTCGTCGTGCACCAGCGGCGCGCCGACGGCGAGCGCCGCGCGGGCGTCGATCACCGGCGCGGCGGAGCCGATCGCGACCGCGACCTCGTCGGCCACGTCTTCGGCCTGCGCCTCGCTCGGCGCGACCGCGGCGGCGATCGCTTCGCCGACGAAGCGCACCCGCTCGGCGGCCAGCACCGGCTGGCCGACCGGCACGTAGTCGAACTTGTGCAGCAGCGGGCGGATCGGCTTCACGTCCGTCAAGTCCGCGGCGGTGATCACCATGGCCCCGTCGGGCACGGCGACATTCTCGATGCGGCCGGCGGCGCGGTCGCTGCGCACGAAGCGCACCCGGTGCGCCGCCGGCAGATCGCCGGTGAAGCGTCCGCGCCCGGCGATCAGCGCCGGGTCTTCGAGGCGGCGGATCGAGCGGCCGACCCAGCCGGTTGCGCCGGCGACGCTCATGCGCAGGCGCGCTCCAGCGCCCGGCGCGTCATCGCGCGCACGAGGTCGCGCCGATAGGCGGCGTCGGCCTGGATGTCCTCGAGCGGATCGACCGCGTCGGCGGCGGCATCGGCGGCGGCGCGCAGCACCGCAGGCTCGGGCGGCTGCCCGGCGAGCGCCGCCTCGGCCTCGGCGATGCGCCGCGGAACCGCTTCGGCGCCGCCGACCCCGAGCCGCGGCGCGACGATGACGCCGCCCTCGACGCGCAGGATCGCCAGCGCCATGGCGATCGCGTAGTCGCCGGCGCGGCGGCTGAATTCGCAAAAGCCGAACCGCGCGTCGGCGGCGAGCAGCGGCAGGCGCGCGGCGGCGAGCAGCTCGTCCTCGGCGAGCGCCGTCGTCATGATGCCGGCGAAGAAGTCCTCAGCCGCGATCGTGCGGGTGCCGCGGGTGCTCACCGCGGTCATCTCGGCCCCCAGCGTCGCGGCGAGGAGGCACCATTCCGACGCTGGGTCCGCGTGCGCCAGGCTGCCGCAAAAGGTGCCGCGCAGCCTGATCGGATAATGGGCGATGTAGCGGACCACGTTCGCCAGCAGGGCGCCGAGCGGGCCGGCGACGGGCGGGCGGTGAAACGCCGCATGGCGCACGCAGGCGCCGATCGAAAGCGCGCCGTCTTCGACGGCGAGGCGCTCGAGCGCCGCGATGGCGTTGATGTCGATGAGATGCGCGGGCTTCGCCAGCCGGAACGCCATGGCCGGCACCAGGCTCTGCCCGCCGGCGAGGATGCGGCCGTCCGCGGCGGCGAGCGCGCCGAGCATGGCGACCGCCTCGGCGACGCTCCGCGGCGCGTGATAGGCGAAGGGTGCGGGCTTCACCGGGCCGTCCCGTCACGCCGGCACTTCGCCCTCGATCATCAGGCGGTAGAGGTAGCGGCGCTCGTTCATGTCGTAGTCGGGATTGGCCTGGTGCATGACGCTGCGGTTGTCCCAGATCACCCAGTCGCCGTAGCGCCACTTGTGGCGATACTCGTACTTCTTCTGCGTCGCGTGTCGCATCAGCTCGTCGATCAGCGCGAGCGCGTCCTCGTCCTCCATGCCGACGATCGATTCCATGCGCACCGGATTGAGGAACAGCGCCTTGCGGCCGTTGTCCGGATTGGTGCGCACCAGCGGGTGCACGCCCGGCGGTGGCACGTTGCGCAGGCTTTCCTGGCTGATCTTGCCGAGCGGGCGGGGACTGTATTTGCTCAAATAGACGTGCACCGCCTGGAGCCCCTCGACCCGCCGCTTGGTGTCGTCGGGCAGATCGTCATAGGCGTCGTGCATGTTGACGTATTGCGTGTCGCCGCCGCTGGAGGGCAGCGCCACCGCGAACAGCGTCGTTGCCTTGGGCGGGCGCGGGTGATTGGAGTGGTCAGTGTGAAACGACTCGCCCGGAA
>DASPVJ010000025.1:0-7160 GCA_035622435.1 Xanthobacteraceae bacterium
CTGGGCGAAGAGACGATCATGGGGTACCTGGTCCAGGCGCGGCGGCATTGATGCATCCCTCCCCGAGTTAATCGTCTGCAATGCCCATCACCGTCCTACTCACCGGCTTCGGCCCGTTCCCGGGCGCCCCTTTCAACCCGACGACGGCGCTGCCGGGGCAGCTTGCCGCGCGGCGGCGCCCGGCCTTGGCGGACGTGACGCGGATCGCCCATGTGTTCCGCACCAGCTACGCGGCGGTCGAGCGGGAGTTGCCGGCGCTGCTCGAACGGGTGCGGCCCGACGTGGTGCTGCTGTTCGGGGTCGCGCCGCGGACCAAGTATCTGCGCATCGAGACCCGTGCCCGCAACGCGCGCTCGCTGCTGTTCTGCGACGCCGACGGCCGTCGCCCGGGCACGAGCGCGATCGCGCCCAAGGAGCCCACGACGCGGTCTGGGCAGGCACCGCACCGAATTCTGCTCGCCGCGGTGCGCGCAAAACGGTTTCCGGCGCGGCTGTCGCCCAGCGCCGGGCGTTACCTGTGCAATTTCATCTATTGGCGCGCCCTCGAAGCGACCCGCGGGGGCCGGACGCCGCTGGTGCAATTCATCCATGTGCCGATGGTCCGCCGGGCGCCGACGCGGCCAGCCTCTGAGCGCCGGCTGACGCCCGCCGACCTGCTCCGGGCCGGCGAGGCGGTTCTGCTGGCGATGATCACCACGGCACGCGAACGCCAGCGTCAAGAAGTCGTCCCGGCTGCAGTTTCGATCGAGCTTCAACCGGCGCAAAAACGCGAGCCGCAGCAAGTTGTTGCCGGCCGACGCGGACAGCGCGTGGCGCAACGTTAAGAGTGCGGTTGAAGCCGGCCCTACGCGGTCGGCTGGCATACATTTCATGGGCAGCGCGCAGCTCTTCCCTTGCAGTCGGGGTGGTGGATAACAATTTCTTCCAGTAGGGTCGGTGCGCGGGAAGCCATGAAAGAAGAAACCCGCAGAGCGATTGCCGTCTCGGGCAATCTGTCGGCGCAGAGCGGCCGCATTCGCCGGAACCGCTTCACGGTTATCGTCGTCCTGTGCGCTTTGTGCTTCTCCGGCGTCATCGCTGCCGAAACGATCTATGTCGTCGGCAAGATGCGAGGGAACGTTCCGAGCATATACGTGTGGCCCATCTTCGTGCCGACTTTATTCGTTTGGATCATAAACAGGAAAAGTTTCTCCTGTATCATCTTTGTTCTTTATTGCATTGCTTTCATCCAAGCGACCGCGGGGACGTGGCTGCTCTACACCGGTAGAATGCTCGACTATCATACCATTGATCTGACAAACGAGGTGATATCCTTCCTGTCTACGATTGTCTTTGTCATCTATCTGACAATTCCGTTGTTTGGATCAGCCAAGCCGGCGGTCCTCATGTCTTGTCTGTGGGCTTCTTACTTCCTGGTGTTCCTCGTGCTGACCGGTTACTTGGGCAAGGCCTTGATGACCGGCATATTTGGTTCGTTAATTTTTTCGACCGCGCTATTAGCAGCCGGCTCTGTCTCGCGAGACCGGCCGTGGCGCGCATTCTGGATTGCAAACGCTGGTTTGGCTCTGCTTTTCGGCGGAGCGGAACTCTATGCCGGGTATGCGCTCAACGACCCGGCTGCAACCAGATTTGGCGGGGCGCATCTTTGGGCTGACGGTCACATCACGGCGGCGGGCGTCGCCTCGCTCGCACTTGACATAGCCATATGCACGCTGAGCAACTTACTTGGATTCTATGCCTCACGTCTGTTTATCGAGAGATTTAAGTTGGAATAATGACGCGGCTGGGGACGGCAGTCGGCAATTCGGCCACCGAGATCATTTGGGAGCGGGACGCAGCATACCCCGTCGCGTCAGCATGGCATCCTCCCTGATGGCCGATGTTGCCCTTCGGCCTTGCCACGCTGTTTACCATGTCGCCGAGGTGCCGCGGCGTCCCATCCCGGCACAAGCGTCATGGCCCGGAACTTGAAGCGTACGGCTCCCAACCCAAGAGCCGCACGCATGACCCTCGACCGCCGTGGTTTTCTCACCTTTTCCGCTGCCGGCGCCGCCACCGTCGCCGAACCGTTCGGGGCGCAGCGCGCCATCGCGGGACCGCGCTCGTCGATCGGGATCGACGCGATGCACCTCGGTGTGCGTGCCGGCAGCCCGGACGACCAGAGCCGCGTCCTGCAGGACGCGATCGACCAGGCGGCAGGCGCGCGGGTACCGCTCGCGCTCGGCCCGGGGGTCTATCGCGCCGGCGACCTGAAGCTTCCCACCGGCGCGCACATCACCGGCGTGCGCGGCTCAACCCGCCTGGCGTTCACCGGCGGCCCGTCGCTCATCTCGGCAAACCACACCGATGGGATCGCGCTCGTGGGCCTGACCCTTGACGGCAACGGTTTGCCGCTGCCGGAGCGGCGCGGCCTCGTGCAGTTCGCGGACGGGCGCGGGATCCGGATCGTCGATTGCGACGTCACCGCCGCGGGCGGCCACGGCGTCATGCTCGAAGCCGTCGAAGGCGAGGTCACCGGCTCGACCGTGATCGGCGCGGACGGCGCCGCCGTCTTCTCGCTCGACGCGCGCGGCCTTAAGCTCGCCGGCAACACCATCCGGGCGTCCGGCAACAACGGCATTCTCGTCTGGCGCAGCGCGCCAGGCGACGACGGCACGCTCGTCGTCGACAACCGCATCGAGGACACCGCCGCGCGCGCGGGCGGCTCCGGCCAGAACGGCAACGCGGTCAACGTCTTTCGCGCCGGCAACGTGATGGTGCGCGGCAATCGCATCTCTGGCGCGGCGTTTTCGGCCATCCGCGGCAACGCCGCCGCGGGCCTGCAAATGCTCGGCAACACCTGCACCGGCCTCGGCGAAGTGGCGCTCTATGCGGAATACGCCTTCGAAGGCGCGGTGATCGCCAACAACATAGTCGATGGCGCGGCGCTCGGCGTCGCCGTCACCAACTTCCGCGAAGGCGGGCGGCTTGCCGTGGTGCAGGGCAACGTGATCCGCAATCTCGCGGCCTGGCGCCCCGCCGGCGCCGATCCGCACGATCCCGCCGGCGTCGGCATCGGCGTCGAAGCGGACACCGCCGTCACCGGCAACGTGGTCGAGAACGCGCCGACCGCCGGCATCCAACTCGGCTGGGGACAATACCTGCGCGACGTGACGGCCACCGGCAACGTGCTGCGCGCGTGCGACGTCGGCATCGCGGTTTCGGTCGCGCCCGGCGCCGGATCGGCAGTGATCGCCGACAACCTGATTTCCGGCGCGCGCCGCGGCGCCATCCTCGGCATGGACGGCCGCAACCCGGTGACCGGCGAATTGGCCAACGACGGCGGTCGCTTCGCCCAGCTCGCCATCAACGGCAACCGGGTGCGGTGACGATGAACGACCCGGCGGCCGGGGCAATACGCTTTCATGCACACAGCTCGCCCGGCCGCAGCTTATTTCAGGTCGAGCCGCAGAAATCCGCCGTCGACCGGGATCATCGTCCCGGTGACGTAGCTCGCCCGCGCTGAAGCGAGGAACGTGATCACCGCGGCGATCTCCTCCGGCTCGCCGAACCGCCCCGCCGGCACATTGACCTCGATCTCGCGGCGGCGGCTCTCCTCGGTCGGAAACAGACGATTGAGGAGCTGAGCCGAGTTGATTCGTCCGGGCGCGACGCAGTTGACCGTGATGCCGTCGGCCGCGACCTGTATGGACAAGGCTCTCGACCAACTGGCGATCGCAGCCTTGGCCGGCGTCGCGGCGTTCATCCGCTTCAGCGCCAGCGAGCCGGTGATCGTGATGATCCTCCCCCAACGCGCACGCCGCATGGCGGGCAACGCGCTCTCGGCGAGACGGCGCGCGGCGGTGAAGTTGAGGCCGATCGCCTCGTCCCAGGCTTCCGCGTCCAGCGGCGCATCGAGATTGTAGGGGCGCCCGCCGCCGGCATTGTTGATCAGCACCTCGACCGGGCGTTCGCCCTGCGCGATTGCCGCAGCCGCGGCGTCGATGCCGGCGGGCTGCGACAGGTCGCAGGCGACGATGCGGAGCACGGAGGCGCCTCGCGAGCCAATCATGTCGCGAGTCGCGGAGAGCGCACCCTCGTCACGCCCGGCGATCGACAGGAGCGCGCCCTCCGCGGCAAGGGCGAGTGCCGTACCGCGCCCGATGCCGGTGCTTGCGCCGGTGACGAAGCAATGCCTCCCGGCAAGTCCGAGGTCCATGACGCTGTCCTATGTGCCCCGGCCAGCCTTGCAGCCTCACGGCAGGGAAGCAACGTCTGAAATCGGCACTCCCCGGACGCTCCGGCACGTCGGCTCGATCAGCGCGCGGGCAGCACCGCCTCGGTCGGAAGCAAACGGCCGACTTCGATGCCGTTCCAGTTGCGCAGGATCGGCCGGGCAAATTGATCGAGCATGGCGCCTTCGCTCGCATCGAGCGGCAGCAGGCGGATGATCAGCGCGGCCATGACCGCTTCGGCGGCGCGCCCGGCGCCGTCGTCACATTTGATCGCAATGCCGAGGCCTCGCTCGGGAAGCGCGCCGCAAAATACGCCCTCGGCGCCGCTCTTGACGAACGCGCGCTCCCGCAGCCGCTCCATCGCCACGGTGGCGAAACGGCCGGTGGCCGCAACGAAGTAGGGCTTGCGCGCGCATGCGGCCCGCAGCCGCGCGGCGGCCCAAGCGCGCGTCGGCTCCAGGCCGTGGCCGGTGCCGAACCGCGCAAACGCTTGCGCCAAGTTCGTCAACGGCACCGCCCAGGTCGGAATCGAGCAGCCGTCGACGCCGCAACGGTCCTCGGCGAGCCCGACGCCGGCCAATTGCTCGATCGCGGCCTTGACCGCGCGCTGCACCGGATGGGACGGCGTAGCGTAGCCGCGATGATCGAGCCCTAAATGGCAGGCGACGCAGAGGAACCCCGCGTGCTTGCCCGAGCAGTTGTTGTGCAGCGCCGAGGGGGCGCTGCCGGAGCGGACGAGCGCATCGGCGGACGGATGATCGCTCGGCGCGTGGGCGCCGCATGCGAGTGCAGTTGCGTCGAGCCCGGCCCGCGCGAGCATGCGCTCGACTGCGGCGACATGGGCCGGCTCCCCACCGTGCGACCCGCAGGCGATCGCCAGCTCCTCGTCGTCGAGGGCGTAACGCTCGGCCGCGCCGGTTTCGACGAGCGGCAGCGCCTGCAGCGCCTTGACGGCGGAGCGCGGGAAGACCGGCTGCGCGCCGTCGCCGAGCGCCAACACCGTGGCGCCGTCCGCGTCGACCACGCACACCGCCCCGCGGTGTCGGCTCTCGACCAGAGGTCCGCGCGAGACTTCGACCAGAACCGGATTGGCCATGGCTCGGATAGGGCGGCCTCAGGCGCCGGCGCCGCTCCAGGCCTGTCCCCAGCGATCCCCGTAAACGACGTCGGTGAGCGGCCCGCGCCGCACCGGTCCGAAATTGCCCATCGGATAACCGATCGGGATGATGGCATAGGAACGGACGCCGGGCGGCAGGCCGAGCGCGGCCTCGGTCTCCTTCTCGTAGAGGAGATGGCGCGTGGTCAGGGTCGCGCCGAGGCCGAGCGCGCGCGCCGCGAGCAGCATGTTCTGCACGGCGGGATAAATGCTCGACCCGGACCCACGGTTGGGCGTTTCCTTGCCATGGTCGAGACAGGCCACGATCCAGACCGGCGCCTCGTGAAAATGCTCGGTGAGGTACTGGGTGGCGTCGGCTTGGCGCCGATAGCGCTCGGGGTCCATCCCCGGCGCCGGCGCGCTCGTCCGGTAGCGCGGCCCGATCACCTCGTCGAAGGCGCGCTGATACCAGACCTGCACCGCCTTCTTGATGGCTGGGTCCTTGACGACGAGGAAGCGCCAGCGCTGCGCGTTCCCCCCGCTGGGGGCGCATTGGCCCGCCTCGATGATGCGGCGGATGAGCGCATCGGGCACCGGGTCGGGCTTGAGCCGCCGCATCGACCGCGTGGTGTGGATGATGTCGAAGAGTCCGGTGCCGTCGGCCATGGCATGCTCCCTGGGTCGCGAATGTGCTACGTGGCCATATTCGCGTCGAAATTCGATCCCACTTCGCCCGCCATGCGCTTTCGCGTCAAGCCGATCCTCATGATCCTCATCGTTCTGTTCCTGCTGCCGATCGCGGTCCGCGCCGCCCTTTACTACGCCACCGAACGCCCGGGCACCTGGCGCGACGCGGATTGGTCGAGCGCGCATCTCCTGGCGCCCGCCGCATCCGATCCCGCGGCGCGGGTCCTGGTCTTCTCCGGCCGCACCGGGCGTTGGAAGGGCATTTTCGCGGTCCACAGCTGGATCGTGGTCAAGCCGGAAAACGCTGAGAACTACATTCGCTACGACCTGACTGGATTCGGCCGCCCGATCCACGTCAACGGCTGGGACCCCGACGGGCGCTGGTTCGGCCACACGCCGCACGTCGTCGCCGACATCAGGGGCGCGGCCGCGGCGGCGGCGATCCCGAAAATCCAGGCGGCGATCGCCGCCTACCCCTTGGCGAAGCCGGGCGACTATCGGCTGTGGCCGGGCCCGAACAGCAACACCTTCGTGGCGAGCGTGCTGCGCGCGGTGCCGGAGCTTGCAGTCGCCATGCCGCCCGAGGCGGTCGGCAAGGATTATCGCGTCGACGGCACCATCTTCGGCCTCACCGGAAGTGGAACCGGCGTGGAGGCGAGCCTGTGGGGCCTGCTCGGTCTAAAACTCGGGTGGGTCGAAGGGGTCGAGCTCAACCTGTTCACCCTGGTCGCCGGGCTCGACGTCCGGCGTCCGGCGATCAAATTGCCGGGCTTCGGCCGCATCGGTATCGAAGAAGCGGCCCAGGCCGCCACCGCCCGGCCGCGATAGCCGGCCATGCCCGCGCTTTCGATCATCGTTCCGGTGCTCGACGAAGGCGGGATCATTGCCGACGCGCTCGCGGCGCTGGCGCCTTATCGCGCCCGCGGCGCCGAAGTCATTGTCGTCGACGGCGGCAGCTGGGATTCGACCATCGAAGCGGCGCGCCCCCTCGCCGACCGCGTCGTGACGGCGCCGCGCGGCCGCGGAACGCAAATGTACGCCGGCGCGGCGATGGCGCAAGGCGACGCGCTGCTCTTCCTGCACGCCGACACGCGCCTGCCACCCGACGCCGACCGCCTCATCCTCCACGCATTGAAAAGATCGCCGTGGGGACGCTTCGACGT
>DASPVJ010000026.1:0-43611 GCA_035622435.1 Xanthobacteraceae bacterium
CCGACATAGCGTCCCATGTTGACGTTGAAGCCCGCCGCCAGCCGCCCCCGCCGTAGCGCCGGCCTCGGCCTCGCCGACTTCAGGTCCATTCGCTTGTTCTCCGACATTGCCGAGGACCGCCTCCAGCAGCTGGCCCGTATCGCCTGGCAGGAACGGCTTGCGCCGCGCGCGGCCGTGATCGAGGAGGATGCGCCCTGCGACGCGCTCTATGCCCTGCTCGAAGGAACGGTGGAGGTGCTCTCGGGCCTCGACGATCAGGAGACGGTGATCGACGTCGTCGAACCGGGATCGGTGCTGCTCCTGGCCTGCGTGATAACGGCGATTCCGCATGTCGCGAGCGTGCGCGCGCTCTCTCCGGTGCGGCTCCTCGCCGTTCCGGCGGCTGACGTCCGCGAACTCTTCGATGGCGACAAAGCCTTCGCCCGCGGCGTCGCCAGTGAGTTGTCGCGCGGCTCGTGCCGCATGCTTTTGGATCTCAAGAGCCTCAAGGTGCGCACCTCGATCGAGCGGCTGGCCGATTGGCTCATCGACGCGGCCGATCAGGCGAACGGCGACGGCGCGTTCAGGCTGCCGTTCGGCAAGCGCACGCTTGCCTCGCGGCTGGGGATGACGCCGGAATGCCTGTCGCGCAGCTTGCGCACGCTCGGCGCGCACGGCGTGCGCGTGCGCGGCCGCGAGGTGATGGTGGCCGACCGCACGGCGCTTGCCGCCTTAGCCGGCGCGGCGGTCGCAGCCGACGCGGATCGCTGAGGCCGTTGCCGTGGATGGCGCCGTCGGGGCCTCGCCCGCGTGGCTGCGCGGCGACCTCGAAACCTTCATCGCGCCCGACCGCGTCCTCACCCGTCCGGCCGAGCTGATCGCCTTCGCCTCGGACGCGAGCTTCTATCGCCTGGTTCCCAAAGCCGTGGTGCTGGCGCGCGGGATCGGCGAAATCCAGAAACTTTTTCGCTTCAGCCATCGCCATCGCATCGCGCTTGCCTTCCGGACCGCGGGCACGAGCCTTTCCGGCCAAGCCGTGACCGACGGCATCCTGGTCGAGGTCGCGCGCAACTGGAAGCGCATCCAAGTCGAAGACGGCGGCAGGAAAGTCCGGGTCGAACCCGGCGTGATCGGCGCGCATGTCAATCTGGCACTGCATCGTCACCGCGCGAAGATCGGCCCCGACCCCGCCTCGATCAACGCCTGCATGATGGGCGGCATCCTGGCCAACAACTCGAGCGGCATGTGCTGCGGCGTCGCGCAGAATGCCTACCACACGCTCGACTCGCTTACCTTCGTGCTGCCGTCCGGCACCGTGATCGACACCGCCGCGCCCGAGGCGGACGAGGCGTTTCGCCAACGCGAGCCGACTCTGGCGGCGGGCCTCGTCGAGCTCAAGCAGGAGATCGAATCGCGTCCGGCGCTGCGCGAGCGCATTCGCGCCAAGTACCGCAGCAAGAACACCACCGGTTATTCGCTCAACGCCTTCATCGATTTCGATCGCCCGGTGGACATCATGCGCCACCTGCTGATCGGCTCGGAAGGGACGCTGGCGTTCATCGCCGAGGCGGTGCTCAACACGGTTCCCGATCTGCCGGTCAAGTACACCGGCTTGCTGCTGTTCGAGGACTTGCACGCCGCCTGCGCGGCGATCGGGCCGTTGTCCGAAGCAGGCGCCGCCGCGCTCGAATTGATGGATCGCGCTTCGCTGCGCTCGGTCGAGGACCAGGCCGGCGTGCCGGCGCAGGTCAAGGGGCTGCCGCCGGCCGCAGCCGCGTTGTTGGCGGAATTTCAGTGCGCCGACAGCAACGACCGGGCGCAACTCGAAGCCACCGCGCACGCCGCCGTCACCCGCCTAAACCTGCTCGAACCGGCGCTGTTCACCCATGCGCCGGCGGAACAGGCGGCGCTGTGGAAGATCCGCGCCGGGATGTTTCCGAGCGTCGGCGCCGTACGCAAAAGCGGCACCACCGTCATCATCGAGGACGTGGCGTTCCCGGTCGACCGGCTGGCGGACGCGGCGGTGGACCTCACCAAATTGTTCGCGCGGCACGGCTACGACAACGCCATCATCTTCGGCCACGCCAAGGACGGCAACCTGCACTTTGTCATCACCCAGTCCTTCAACGACCAAGCCGCCGTCGATCAATACGCGCGCTTCATCGACGAGCTGGTGAAGCTCGTCGTCGATCGCTACGACGGCGCGCTCAAGGCGGAGCACGGCACCGGCCGCAACATGGCGCCGTTCGTCGAAGCCGAGTGGGGCGCCGAGGCGCTCGCGGTGATGCGGCGGTTGAAGGCGCTGTGCGATCCGCAAGGCCTGCTCAACCCGGGCGTCATCGTCAATTCCGATCCCCGGGCGCATTTGGCGGCCTTGAAGCCGCTGCCGTCGGTGGAGGAGGAAGTCGACAAGTGCATCGAGTGCGGCTACTGCGAGTCGAAATGCCCGAGCCGCGAGCTGACGACGACGCCGCGCCAGCGCATCGTGCTGCGGCGCGAGATCGCCCGGCTGCGCGCAAGCGCGAGCGACGGCGCGCTGCTCGCCGACCTGGAGGCAAGCTTTCCCTATTCCGTTCTCGACACCTGCGCGGCCGACGGATTGTGCGCCACCGCCTGCCCGGTGGCGATCGACACGAGCGTTCTCGTCAAGCGGTTTCGCAGGCTCGGCCATGGCGACAAGGCGCAACGCCGCGCCCGCCGCGCGGCCGAGCATTTCGGCTGGCTGGAAACCGCCCTGCGCCTCGGCCTTGCCGCCGGCCATGGCGTGCAGGCGGTCGCCGGCGCGGGCACGATGCGGGCTTTGACCCGGCTGATCGGCGCTCCGCCGTGGAGCGGCGATATCCCCTTCCCGGCCGGCCGGCGCCCCCGCACCCGGCGCGCGGGCGCTGAGGCGATCTATTTTCCCAGCTGCATCGCGCGCAACATGGGCCGGCTCGCGGGAGAACCGAAGGGCCTGTCGCCGCTCGAAGCGGCCGTGGACGTCGCCCGCCGCGCCGGCGTGCCGGTGCACATTCCCGACGACGTTGCCGGCGTGTGCTGCGGCGTGCCGTTCTCGTCCAAGGGTTTCGATCAGGGCCACGCGGTCGCCGCCAACCGGGCGATCGAGCGCATGTGGGGCTGGTCGCAGGAAGGCAGACTGCCGGTGTTCGTCGACACCAGCCCGTGCACCTATGGCCTGCGCAACGCCCGCCCCGCGCTCAGCCCCGCGAACCAGGCGCGCTTCGACCGCTTGCGCATTCTTGACATCGTCGAGTTCATGCACGACCGCGTGTTGCCGCGGCTCACGCCAAACCGCAAGGCCGGTCGCGTCGCCCTGCATCCGGTCTGCGCGGTCATCAAGATGAACCTGAGCGCCAAGCTGGAAGCGGTGGCGCGCGCGTGCGCGGCGGATGCGGTGATCCCCGTCAACGCCGGATGCTGCGGCTTTGCCGGCGACCGGGGTTTCCTGGTTCCCGAGCTGACGGCGGCGGCGACGCGACGCGAGGCCGCGGAAATCAACGCGACGCCGTGCGAGGGTTATTTCTCCAGCAGCCGCACCTGCGAGGTCGGCCTCACGCGGTCGACCGGCCACGTCTACCGCTCGTTCGTCCACCTGATGGAAGAGGCAACGCGCTAAAGCGTGATGGCTTTTCTTCGAATCGCCATCCCGCTTTATCTTATTGTTGGAGCATGATGTTTTTCCGAAAACCGGTACCCACTTTTCGGCATCATGCTCTAGCCGATCCGGAGCGAATTGCGGATCAGACGAATGCCCTGAGCCACCAACACTCGCCGAGCGCATCGAGCAGCGGGGAGTTGGGGCAATAGGCCTTCCACGCCGGGTTGTGCGGATCGCACGCGAGGTCGCGCTCGCAGCGCTCGTAGCATTCGCACCGCGCGCAACGATGTTGCAGATCGCTGTTCGCCCCCGGCTCGCTGCGGGCGACCGCGGCGGGATGGAGCGCAAGGGCCTCCATGCGGCGGGGCAGGAGCAGCGGCGCCATGGGGACCTCCTGTGGCCATCGGTATTCTATTATCGCGACCATCCGGCACCCCGGCATTGATCCGGATCAATCCACCCCGACCGAACCGACCCATACCAGCCATGCCGCCAGGTCATGGTGCGATGCAATAATTTATGTTGCAATGCAGCATCACCGTCATTATCTATGCCTTCGTTGAACAGCGAAACCGCCGGACAAGCCCGCAATCGGGCAAACGGTCCGGCCCGGAAAGGACAAGTGTCATGAACGCCACCGTCGATAAGGTCGCGGCCAGCCAGTCTGCCGCTCCGGTCGGCTTCCCGTTCGAGTTGCCGGCCATGCCGAAGTTCGAACTGCCCAAGTTCGATCTGCCGACCATGGGAATCCCGGAAGCCGTCCGGGAGGCTGCCGAGAAGGGGCTTGCCCAGGCCCGGGGCGCCTACGAGAAGGCGAAGTCCGCCGCCACGGAAGCGAGCCAGGTGCTCGAGGATGCGTGCGCGTCGGGCGCCAAGGGCGCGCTCGCCTGCAATCGCCAAGCCATCGAGGCCGCCCGCGCCAACGTCAACGCGGCGTTCGACTTCGCGCTCGCGCTCACGGCGGCCAAGTCGCTGAGCGAGGTCTTCGAGCTTTCCGCCGCATACGCCCGCGACCAGCTCGACACGGCGGTCGCGCAGGCCGATGAATTCATCGCGCTCGCCCGCGCCAGTGCGAGCGACGCCGTCGAGCCGATCAAGGCGGGCGTGAGCAAGGCGTTTGCCAAGGCGGCGTGAGCGTACGCGCCGCATGAAACCGCAAAGCCCGGGCCGCCTCGCCCGGGCTTTGTCGGAATACCGTTGGTCCGGTTTGCGCCGCTGCCGGATTATTTGGCCGCCTTGGCCTTCTTGGCCTTGACGACGGCCGGGGCCCCGACCGGCGCCGGGGCGGCGACTGGCGCCGACAGGACGCCCGGACAGGCGCGCAACCACGCGCTCGTCCACCAATCGCAGGTGCCCCACCCGTATGGCGCGAGGTAGTTGGAGTAGTCCGGCGCGCCCAGCTCGACCCCGGCCGAGGCGCCGCCCGGCGCGAGCATGCCCAAGGCCGAGACCGCGGCCACCGCCATCAATGTGCGCTTCATCGCGTTTCTCCTGCCGCTCGCAAGGCCGGCGCCGCTACCATTTGAGCGCCAGCGATGCCACCAACATCTGGATGTTGAAGTTCGGATCGATCGCCGCCATGCTGATCATGCGGGTGGCGGAATTGTCGAGGAACCACACGTCGGGCACGTCGATGTCCTGCCAGTTGGTGACGGAGTTCCGCTCCCAGGTGTAGCGCAGCTTGGCGACCACATCCCCGGCGAAGCCCGCCTGGCGCACCCACGACGGATCGAACCGATATTTGAGCGTGGCGTCGAGGCGCTGGTAGTCGTTGAGCACGTCGGGATACTGGGAGTAGTTGGTCGGCTGTCCGGCCGCGGCGGAGAAGATCCCCGTGGCCCACACCTCGCGGTCGTGCACCAAGGTGAAGGTCGTCTTGAAGTCCCAGCGGTCGGGCACCAGTTCGAAATTCGCCCCGATCATCCAGGTGTCGACGTAGTCGTCCATCTGTCCGTTGTAGACGACGCTGGTCGTGTTGACGCCGGTGTTCAGGGCGGTGCTGGCGTTCGCGCCGGTCAGCGTCTCGAAATGCTGCTCGTGGTTATAGGACATCAGGAAGACCACGCCCTTGGTGAAGGTGTAGGAGACATCGGCGCCGGCGTTCCACATATTATCCGTCTGCACGCCGAACGTGCCGATCGTCGGGTCGAGGTCGTAGTTGTCGAACCGCAAGCCGACGTTGGGCGCGAAGCTCATTCCCCCCGGCAAGTCGATCTGCCACAGCATGTTTGCCTTGACCCGGTCGCGGTTCGCCATGTCGAACATGCGCATCAGCGAGGAGGTCGCGGTCTCGGTCGGGCTGAGGTAGGTCAGGCGCAAGACGTAGTCCAAAGCGTCGTAGCTCTCGTAGCGGCGCTCGTCGAACTCCACGCTCGCGCGCAGGGTGCCCCAGTCCCAGGTCTTGGCGTTGGCGTAGAACTTCTCGGAGAACTCGTTGGTGACGTTGACGTCCATGTGGTCGCGGTCCCAGCGCTCCCAGCCGCCGACGGCGCCGACGGTGAGCCAGGAGAAGGCCCGGTAACTCAGTTCCTCGCTGGCGTTCTCCTTGATGTAGGAGATCAGCAGCGGGTCGCGCGGAACGTCGGGCGCGGTCTTGAGGCTCACGTCCGCCAGCACGTAGGTCGGAATGATCATGTTGGGCGTGTCGTTGATGTAGTCGTAGTAGCGGACCTTGAAGACCGACTTCAGGTCGTGCGTGATGTCGCTTGTGATCACGTTGTTGAGCAGAAGGGTGTCGATCTGCCCGTTCAGGCCGCCGGCGAGCGGCGCCGGCGGCGGGCCGCCGGTGCAGCACAGGGGATTGACGGTGAAGGGCCCGAACGGATCGTTCTGCCGGTTCATCATGTAGGAGACGGTCCCCATGTAGCGGCTCTGCCACGGCAGGTCGACGCCGGCCGTGGTGGTGAAGGTCTGCGCGTTGTTGTTCGGCGGCGTCGACATGAAGCCGATCGAGGGATTGGCCTGGGTGCCGTTGCCGAACGGATTCTGGAACGTCCACATCGTGTAGTCGTCTTGATAGATCGACGCGCTGTAGCCGGCCTTGATGTTGTATTTGGTGCCCCAGAACGTGGTGCCGACGTACTCGCCGCTGGCCGAGGCGGTCTGCGTCGTGTCGGACACCGGCTTGGGCATCTGCAGCGCCGGCGAGCCGAAGCCCTGCTCGATGATGGCCGACTGCAGCTGGGTGCCCTCCCGGTGCATATTGGAATAATCGACGCGGAAGTCCCAATCGGGCGTCGGCGTGGCGCGGTAGGAAACGGCGCCGGTGTTGCGCTCGATCCCGATCGTGGTGACGGCGCCGTTGGCGAGGATCGCGTTCTCGATCGCCGACTGCGCCGCGAAGGTCGAGGCCGGGGCGGTGCCGAAATTGAACGGGGTGGTGAGCGCGTTGGGCGCGCCGCCCCAGATGCTGATCGCGCTCGTGCTGTAAAGATGCGGCGTCTGATCCCAGCTCAAATCCAGGTACGCCACGCCCGCCTTGGCCACTTCCAGGAGGTAGCTCTGATTGTTATTGCCGACGTGCTCCGCCCAAATCTGGCCGTAGTAGAGACCGTTCTTGCTCGACACTTCCGCGGTCGCGTAGTCGAGGAAGGGCCCCGGAGCGAGGTTGCCGTATTCCTGATAGCCGGCGCGGGTGCCGTTGGTGTTCGTGCTGCCGCCGCCCGGACAGGTGATGCCGGTCGGATTGACGCCGGCTGGACCCGGATTGAGATTCACCGCCGCCGGATTGGCCACCGCGCTGACGCTGCACGGCCCGGGATAGGCCGCCGGCCGCGAGGTGAAGAAGTCCCACCCGAACTCGGCGGCGCCGTGATAATCGAACCCGCTCTCCTCGACGACCGGCAAGGCGAGATCCGCCGCCGTCGCCTCGAAGGAAGCCGGAACCGTGGCGAGCAACGCCGCGCTCGACAATAGGATCCCGCGTGAGATTTTCATCGCCTGCCCCCATCCCCAGTATTGCCTGCGGTTGACTTGACCCCCTGCCAGCAACCGCCCCCTTGGCTTTGTCTCCCATCTACCTCTGGAATCGCGCTCCCGACGGATTGTTCGAGCCGTGAATCTGCGAGTGGCAGTTCTGGCACGAGTTCGCGATCATGAACCGCGAGAACGGATTGCCCGGCTGGTTGTGCGAGCCTGTGGTGTGGCACTGCTGGCACAGCCGCGGCCGCGCGACGTTGAGCATGGATTCGTTGTTGGTGCCGTGCGGATTGTGGCAATTCAGGCAGTTCTCGCGCACCGGCGGATGTTCCCACAGGAACGGTCCGCGCTTCTCCGCGTGGCACTTGTAGCAAACCTCGTTGATCGAAGCCTCGCGCAGCAGGCTGTCGGTGAAGCTGCCATGCGGGTTGTGGCAGTCGCTGCACGTCATCTTGCCCTCGCGCAGCGGCATATGCGAGGCGCGCTCGATCTCCGCCCGCTTGTCCTTGTGGCACTGGAAGCACGTTTCGAGTTCGGTGCCCTTGGCGAGCTGGAACTTGGGCGACACGCGCAGCATGACCTGGTGGCAATTGGCGCAGGCCACGTCGCGCGTCTCGTGCGGGCTGCCTTTCCAATAGGTGCGGTCGCCGCGCTCGTGGCAGGTCAGGCAGATCGCGTTGTTTTCTTCGATGGTGTGGGAATTGTCGTCGAGCCGGAACGAGATGATGCCGCCGACGCCGCGCCCACCGCCGGCCTTCACGTGCAACGAGCCGGGCCCGTGGCAGGTTTCGCAGTTCCCTCTTTCCTGCGCATTGCGCGGGTTGCGGAAGACGCGGCCCATCAGGGTCTGATTGAACGCGGCCGTCTGCGCCACATGGCAGCCCATGCACACTTGCGAGCCGACGTAGGTGGCTTCCCCCTCCGCCTTCACCGGCACCTTCGTCTTCACGTCCTTGACCAACACGACCGGCGGCCTGCCGGCGGGGATCCCTTCAGCGAACGCGCGCAAATCCCGGAACGCCGCGTCGCCAGCGGGCGCACCGAACGGTGCGGCGAATTCTCCCGCCGCGCCCGGCCGTACCGGGGCGACGACCAGCAAACACGTCAGCAGGAAGAGCAGCACCGCTGCGGCAGCGTCGCATCGTTTCCCGGCATCGCGCGAGCGGCCGGCGCCCCGCACGGCAAAAACGATCGGTGGCAAGCCTGTGGTCATCGGACGCCCCGCCATCATGTTTGCGCTGATGGTCCCTGATAGACACTACCCGTTCTCGAGCAAATCGCAATTGACGCAAGTCAAGTGCGCTTCGCGCAAGCACAAATTCAATCCCGCGCGACTTTTTTACCACAGTTCCATCCAGCCCACCCGTAAATCTCCTTGATCAAAATCAATTCCGCCGCCGCCCCACTCCCGCCCCTATCGCGGCAAATCCTTGCGCGGAAAGTCATCCTGCTCTAGTCGCCGCCCGATCGTCGGCGAGGCTGAACATGCGAAGGCCGGTCTCTACGCTCCTGCTGTTGCTCGCGACCGCGAGCGTTGGCGCGGCGCAGCAGAGCAAGCAGTCGGAAGCGGGGGCCGCCGCCCGCGCGCGCGGCTATGACCCGTTTCTCACCTGGGCGTCGGTGTGGGGCGACGCGGATCGCAAGGGCGTCTACACCTGCGACGAGTGGAAGCGCTACGCCGGCAAGCTGTTCGATCAGGCCGACCGCAAGCACCGCGGGTACCTCGACGCCCAGGAGTTCGACGCGCTGCGCAAGGCGGATCCCATGCTCAAGGACGCCGACCCCGGCTATTTCGACGACAACGGCGACGGCCGGGTGAGCCGCGCCGAGTTCGTCAACAAGCCCAACCCGTTCTTCTCGCGCTACGACAAGAAGGGCACCTGCCGCGTGACCCTCGACGACCTCATCGGCGCGGAGAAGGCGGAGCGCAAGGCGCGCTGAGGTCGGCGCGGAGCCGGTGACGCGCCGGACCGGTTGCCGGCCGCCCAGCCGGCGCGGCGCGCCCAGATCGGTTCCTGCAAACGGGATCTCGACTTACTTTTTAGTAGGCGGCTTGTTCGGAGGATGGCAGGACCCGCACGGATGGGCTTTATCCACCATGCTCGGGCGCGCATCCGCCTGCATCGAACTGAAAGCGACGATCGCTCCGGCGATTATCATCGCGCCGGCGAGTCCGGTCGCGCCGCAACGCCACCACGTCCGTCCGTCGAAACTTCGGGAAGCGTCCGCATGTCCCATGGCTGCCCTCTTCTGAGATCGCTCCGGCATTCCAGCATCAAAATCTCGCGCGCGCAATCGGCAATGCCGATCGTGCGAAATGCGTCCGGGCGTCCGCTCGATCCGGCGCGCCCGCATTGACCCTGTTGTCCAATCAAATAATCTGGCCTTGGGGCCGCCCGCGCGGAGCCGAGCGCCCTTCCCGGCTCCAGTCAGACTACCGCACCGCGCCCGCGGCTTGCCCCGCGCGCGCCGTCTGCTCGTCTACTTGTGGCTCTTCTGGAAAGCCTTGCCGGCCGCGTTGAGCGCGCCGCCGCCCGCCGGACTGACGTGGCAACCGCCGCACGCCTTGCCGGTCTGCTGGGCATAGGCGGGCGTTGCCTCGGCACGTTGGGGCGCGAACGCGAGCGTGACGATACTCAGCGCCAGCGCCAGCGTTCCGGCGACAATCGTGATTGCTGTTCGTTTGAACGTGCCCGCAGCTTCCATCTTTCCCATGGTGGCCCTCGTTTGCGCTTTACCTCGCGTCGACATTCCAGCATCAAATTCCCATGGGTGCAATCGCGCCGAGCCCGAATGTGCAAGCGCGCATGAAAATTTTCTCGCCGTACCGGTGCGGCGCACGGTTTCGACGTACATTGACCCGGCCGCACGATCGAGTAATTTGCGGTGCGAGGGATTTGTGCTGACGGTCAGCGGGGCGGCGTCTTGACTTTTATCAAGCCCGGGGACGTGCGTGCAGCCAAATGACGGCGATTGCGGCCGTGGCAACCCGCCCGGTGTGCGGAGCATGAGGCGGATGCGCCGATCCGGCAGCGGACGTCGAGCGGGACGCGCCGCGACGGCGCTTATCGCCAAGCTCGCCGCCTCGCTCGCAGCGGCCTTTCTCCTTTCGGCGGCGCTGCCGGGCGGCCGGGACGTCAAGGCGCAGGAACCGGCCGAAAAGATTCCCAGCGAAACCTGCCTCGGCTGCCACGGCAGCCCGGACTTTTCCGTGCCCGCCGCGGACGGGCAACCGCGCTCGCTCTACGTCGACAAGGACAAGTTCCTCCAGAGCGTGCACGGCAAGCGGCTTTGCGTCGACTGCCACAAGCAGATAACCGAGGTGCCGCACCCGAAGCTCGACCGCATCAAGGTCAGCTGCGTCCAATGTCACCAGGAATTGTGGGAAGAGGCGCAAGCGGAGGGCAAGACTCGGCAATTCGCCAACCTGGGCTTCGTCGTCCAGCAGATCGACCGGTATATGACGTCGGTGCATGCGCGTCCGCGGACCGAGGATCAGTCGCTCACCAACGCCACCTGCTACAACTGCCACGATGCCCACTACATCTATCCGCCGGGCAGCCCGATCCGCGCCGAGTGGCGGCTCAACATCCCGAATACCTGCGGCAAGTGCCATACCGAGGAACTGGCGGCCTATGCGACCTCGGTGCACGGCCAGGAGGTCCTGCAGAATCATAACCCGAAGGCGGCGATCTGCGCCGACTGCCACAGCACGCACGGCGTGCAGTCGCCGAGCCTCGACCCGGTCAGGCTGCTCATCACCCGCAACTGCGGCAACTGCCACCAGGAGAATCTGAAGACCTACCTCGACACCTATCACGGTCAGGTCAACAAGCTGGGCTACACCAACACCGCAAAGTGCTTCGACTGCCACGGCAATCACACGATCCAGCGGGTCAGCAGTCCCGCATCGAGCGTCGCCCCGGCCAATCGCCTGAAGACCTGCGGCAAATGCCATATCAATCCGACCGCCGGTTTCGCGACCTTCCAGCCGCACGCCACCACCGACGATTTTGCCCGTTATCCCTATACCTGGCTCGCGTCCAAATTCATGCTGCTCCTGCTCGGCGGCACGTTCGCGTTCTTCTGGACGCATTCGGCGCTGTGGCTCTATCGCGAATACAGCGACCGCCGGCAGCACAAGCCTTCTCCGCACGTACAGGCGAGCGGATTGGCGGCGAACCCGGGCGAATACTACCAGCGCTGGAAGGCCATGTGGCGGGTCGCCCACTTGGGCTTCGCCATCGCCATCATCCTACTGATCCTGACCGGCATGACGCTGTTCTACGCCGACAGCCTGTGGGCGCCGGTGGTGCAGCGGGCGTTCGGCGGCCCGAGCGTCACCGGCCTGGTGCACCGCACCTTGGCGATCGTCTTCGTGACGATCTTCATCGGGCATCTTTGCTACGTCGCGTTCCGCATCGGGCGCAACTGGAGGACCTTCGACTGGTTCGGCCCGCATTCGCTGATCCCCAATTTACAAGACATCATGGACATCTTCGCGATGTTCCAATGGTTCCTCGGCATGGGGCCGCGGCCGCTGTTCGACCGCTGGACCTACTGGGAGAAATTCGACTACTGGGCGCCGTTCTGGGGCGTGACCATCATCGGGGTCAGCGGCTTCATGCTGTGGTTCCCCGAGCTCACCGCCTCGTACCTGCCCGGTTGGGTGTTCAACGTGGCGACGATCTTCCACGGCGAGGAGGCCGTGCTCGCCGCCGGATTCCTGTTCACCGTCCATTTCTTCAACAACCATTGGCGGCCGGAGAACTTCCCGCTCGACATCCAGATGTTCACCGGCGCCATGCCGTTGGAGAAATTCAAGCGCGACCACGCCAAGGAATACCAGCGGCTGGTGGCGACCGGCGAGCTGAAGAAACACATGGTGGACGTGCCGTCGCGGCCGATGAGTCTCGGCTCGAAGATCCTCGGGTTCAGCCTGATGGCGGCCGGATTGATCCTGCTGATCCTGATCGCCGCCGGCTTCATCCGCCGCAACTTCGGCTGAGGCTTGGCCAACGCGGGGAGCCGCATGCATGCGCACGGCGCCCGGCAAAGCAAACGGACATCGGTTGAGCGCAAACCGTCGAGGCTTCCAATGAAACGGCTGATGCTCGGTTTGGCGTTGTCGCTGGCGCTGATCGGCTGCTCGCAGAACGAGCCTGCCAAGCCGACGCTGGCGGCCGCGGACGCGGCGGCGGGCAAGGCGCTGGCCGAGCGCGAATGCAAGAGCTGCCACGGCATGGACGGCAAGGGCACGGTTCCCGCCATTCCGAGCCTGGCCGGGCAATCGGAGCGCTACCTCGTCGCCTCGCTCGCAGAATACCGGGACGGAAAACGCTCGCACGCGGCGCTGCGCGACCTGTCGACGCGGCTCAGCGACGCCGACGCGCGCAACCTCGCGGCCTATTATGCCGGGCTGCCGCCGATCCCGAGCGAATCCGCCAACGCGCCGCTGGTCTCGCCCTACGAGGCCGGCCGCAAGGCCGCGGCGCCGTGCGCAAGCTGCCACGGCGAGGACGGCAACAGCAAGACGCCGGGAACGCCCAGCCTCGCCGGCCAGCAGCCCGGCTACTTCGTCGTCGCCATCCGCGAATATCTCACCGGCGCCCGGCCGACCGCGCCGATGCACATGCTGGTGCGCGACATGGGCCGGCTGGATCTGGAGAACATCGCGCTCTATTTCGCTTCCCAGCAGCCGGCCGAGCGCGCGCCCCCGCCGTTCGGCAACCCGGCGGCCGGCGAGCCGCTCACCGCCGTGTGCGGCGGCTGCCACGGCTTCCACGGAGTGAGCGAGGACAGCCTGACGCCGAGCCTCGCCGGGCAGGACGCCCGCTACCTGGTGAACGTGATCCAGGCCTATCGGTCGACCCGCAAGCACGAATCCATGCAGCGCGCGGTGGCGGCGCTCAACGACAAGGACATCGAGAACATCGCCGCGTTCTATTCGATCCAGAAAGGGCGGCCGGCCGAGAACGGGCAACGGCTGGTCGAGGACCTGACCGACAAGTGCAATCGCTGCCACAGCCCCGGCGTCAACAATCCGGCCATGGCTATTCCGAAGATCAATGGGCAGGACAAGAACTATCTGATGATGGCGCTGCGCGCCTATCGCGACGACCGGCGCCGGAGTTCCGTCATGCACGTCATGAGCCTGCCGTACAGCGACACCGTGATCGACAGCATCGCGGCCTTCTACGCCAGCCAGCCGCCGAAATAGCGGAACGGACGGCGAGCGCCGCCGAGCCGTCGCGCCAGGAAACCGAAGGCACCGGTCGAAAAGAGCGATGAAGACGGCCCTGCAGAAGCTCTCCCGTGCGGCCTTGCTGGCTGCCGCGCCGGGCTTGACGTTCGCCTCCGGCGCGGCGGCGCAGCCGGCATCGATGAAGCCGGGCGACGAGCTGCGGCCGCTTTATGCCACGGTCGACGACGTCGCCGACGGCCGGCGTCTGGCGGAATCGAGTTGCGCCGGCTGCCACGGCGCGGACGGCATCAGCGCCGTGGCCGGCACGCCCAATCTTGCCGGCCAACGCCCGAGCTACCTTTACCTCGAGCTTAAGGCCTATCAGGGCGGCCGCCGCGACGTGGGCGCGATGACCGACGCGGTGAAGTTCTTAAGCGACGACGCGCTGGTCAAGGTCGCCGCCTATTACGCAAGCCTCGACCCGGCCCCGCCCGCCGCCGGCGCAGCGCCGGCGGGCGATCCGCTGCAAGCCGGCAAGGCCGCGGCGGCCCCCTGCGGCGGATGCCACGGGGAGACCGGCGTGAGCAGCCTGGCCGGCACGCCGAACCTTGCCGGGCTCAGCCCGCAGTACCTCGTCGCCGCCATGAAGGCCTACCGCGGCGGGCAGCGCAAGCACGAGACGATGAAGGCCCTGGTGGCGGCGCTCGGCGACGCGGACATAAGCAACATCGCCCAGTTCTATGCGGCGCAGAAGCCGGCGCGGACGCAAACCGCGGGGCCGGGCGACGGCGCCGCCGGCAAGGCGGAGGCGGCCGCCTGCGCCGGCTGCCATGGCGAGGACGGCATCAGCGCCACGCCCGCGACCCCGAGCCTGGCGGGACAAGATGCGCAATACCTCGCCGCCACGCTCAAGGATTATAAGAGCGGCGCGCGCAGCGACGAGACGATGCGCGGATTGGCCTCCGCGCTCGACGAGAAGGTGATGGAGGATCTCGCCGCTTATTACGCGTCGCTCGAGCCGCAGGCGCCCAACGTTCCCAAGCCCCTGAGCGCGGAGGAATGGGCGCAGCGATGCAACCGCTGCCACGGCTCGGGCGGCAACAGCACCGATCCGCGCTACCCGGCGCTTGCGGCGCAACGCGCGGACTACCTGGACAAGGTCCTGCATGCCTACAAGACCCGCGACCGCCGCAGTTCGGAGATGGCCGCCATGTCCGACGGCCTGAGCGACGCGGACATCGCGAACCTGGCGGCCTATTATGCGCACCAGCGGGCGCGCGCGGTCGTGTTCGTGACCGTTCCGGCCAAGTGAACCGGAGCGCCATGCAGGGGATGACGGGCAGGATGACGCGCCGCGTCGGCAGGATCGAAGGAGCCGGCCATGGATGATGTGCCGCTGCACCGGCTGTTTCGCCATTACTCGGAGCTGCCGTACAGCCAGCGCGTGCTCTATACCGCGACCCTCCTCGTGCTGGGACTGGGATATCTGTTCGCGCTGCTCAACGTCTACTTCACCTATGCCGGCCGAGCGGGGGGAAATCCGATGATGCTCTCGTACGAGGACATCGTCGTCGCCTATTCCGGCAGCGGCAAAGGCTCGCGCCTGGAGTCGGCGCTGCGCGGGCCGATGTCGACCATGCTGCCGCCCGACGAGCGCGCGGTCCTGATCGCCTGGTCGCAGGAAGGCTCCAACGCCGCGGCTTATGGCCGGGAGGTGAAGCCGGTGCTCGATCGGCGCTGCATGAGCTGCCATGACGGCAGCAATCCGCACCTCGCGAACCTCAACGGCCTCGACAACCTCAAGAAGATGACGGAGACGGACACCGGGGCGAGCATCTCGACCCTGGTCCGCGTGTCGCACATCCACCTGTTCGGAGTGCCCTTCATCTTCTTCATCGTCGGCCTCATGTTCACCCACGCCTACGTGCGCCCGGTGTGGTTCAAGTGCACCGTGGTGGCCCTGCCGTTCGCCGCCGTCATCGTCGACGTGAGCTCCTGGTACATCATCAAGATTTTTCACCCCTTCGCGTGGGTCGAAATATTCGCCGGCGGCCTGATGGCCGCTTCCTTCGCGGTCATGTGGATGGTGACCATGTATCAGCTGTGGTTCTCTGCGCCGCCGCGGGCGGTGCTCGAGCGGCCCGGCGACGAAGTCCCGATCGCCGGTTGAGGTCATAATGCTGTGGGGATTGTTGGCGCTGATGACGCTTGCCGCGCTGGGCGCGGTGGCGTGGCCGCTGCGCCGCCGCCTGGGGGGCGTGCCGAGCGCCGCGGCCAGCGACGTTGCGGTCTATCGCGATCAGCTTGCCGAGATCGCGCGCGACCAGGCCTCGGGCCTCATCGCCGCCCCGGAGGCGCAGGCGGCGCGCACCGAGGTCTCGCGGCGGCTGCTCGCCGCCGCCGACCGGGTGGCGCCGCCTCAGCCCGCGGGCGACGGCGTGCCCGCGCGGCGACGCCGCCTGGCGGCGGCCGGCGCGCTCGTCGTGCTGCCGGTCGGTGCGGTGGCGCTCTATCTCGCGATCGGCTCGCCCGGGCTCGAGGGCTCCTCGCTTGACGCCCGCATCGCCGCCGCCCACGGGGACCGCTCGGTCGAGGCGCTGTTCGCCCAGGTGGAAGCGCACCTCGAGCAGCATCCCGAGGACGGCCGCGGCTGGGAAGTGATCGCGCCCATCTACATGGACCTCGGCCGCTACGACGACGCGGTCAAGGCGCGCGGCAATGCGCTGCGCCTGCTCGGCGCGACCGCCGAGCGCGAGGCTTTCTACGGGGAGGCGCTGACGGCGGCGGCGAACGGGGTGGTCACCGCGGAGGCGAAGGCCGCGTTCGACCGCGCGATCGACCGCGACCGGCGCGATCCGACCGCCCGCTTCTACGAGGGGCTCGCCGCCGAGCAGGACGGCAGCCGCGAGGATGCGGCGCGCATCTGGCGCGCGCTGCTCGCCGACGCCCCGGAGGGGGCGCAATGGGCGTCCTTCGTGCGCCAGGCGCTCGCCCGCGTCGAAGCGCCGGGCGCCGCCGCGCCCCCGGGCAATGAAGCCGCCCAGGACACGGCGGGCTCGGACCAGATGATCCGCACCATGGTCGAGCGGCTTGCCGCCCGCCTCAAGCAGGACGGTTCGGACGTCGACGGCTGGGTGCGGCTCGCGCGCTCCTACAAGGTGCTCGGCGAAGAGCAACGGATGAACGCCGCCATCGCCGACGCGCGCCGCGCGCTCGCCAACGATCCGGCGGCGCTCAAGCGCCTCGACGACGGGCTGGCGAGCCTCGCCGCGCCGCCGGAACCCGCGCCCGCGGCGCCCGCCGCGAAAGCCGCGCCGCCCGCGGCCGGGGCGGGCTCGCAAGATCAGATGATCCACGGCATGGTCGAGCGCCTTGCCGCGCGCCTCGAGCAGGACGGCTCGGACGTCGACGGCTGGGTGCGGCTCGCGCGCTCCTACAAGGTGCTCGGCGAAGAGCAACGGATGAACGGGGCGATCGCCGATGCACGCCGCGCGCTTGCCAACGATCCGGCGGCGCTCAAGCGCCTCGACGACGGGTTGGCGAGCCTCGACGCGCCGCCAGCGGCGGCAGCGCTGGCGCCCGACGCGAAAGCCGCGGCGCCCGCGGCCGGCGCAGGCTCCCCGGATCAGATGGTGCTGAGCATGGTCGAGCGCCTTGCCGCGCGCCTCAAGCAGGACGGCTCCGACGCCGACGGATGGATCATGCTGGTGCGCTCCTACAAGGTTCTCGGCGACGCCGAGCGGATGAAAGGGGCGATCGCCGACGCGCGCCGCGCGCTCGCCGGAGAACCCGACAAGCTCAACCGCTTCGAGCAGGGCGTGAAGAGCCTCGGCATCGAAGGGTAGAGGGAGTGCGCGCGAGCACCAATTTGCCGCAGGATGCGACGAACGCGGCTGCGCGCGTCCGCTTCCGGGCAAAGCCAACGTCTGTTAGCGTTTCCGTCGATCCGGATTCGGGAGCATGCAAATGACCACAAGCGTTCGGCTCGCCAAGAGCCTGGCGGCGGCAATCGCAGCGGCGGGATTGATCGCGACGGACGTGCCGACGGTGCGGCAGGCCTGTGCCGCCGAGCCGACGAGCTTCGCCGAAGACGTGATGCCGATATTCAAGGGACGTTGCGTCAGTTGCCATCAGCCCGGCGGGGAGGGCTTCGAGAAAAGCGGGCTCGACCTGACCACCTACGAGGGGCTCATGAAGGGCACGAAGTTCGGCCCCATGGTCATCCCCAAAGACCCGGACGGCAGCAACCTGGTTTGGCTGCTCGATTGGCGCGGCGATCTGCAAACACGCATGCCGCACGGGAAAAAGAAGCTCTCCATCTGCGATCGTGACGCCATCCGCGCCTGGATCCGGGAGGGGGCGAAGAACAATTGAGCCGTGCGCGGCGAGGAGAACGCCGCCGTTTACGTCGCGCCGCGGCCGGGACGCGGAACCAGCGCCACCGTCAGGCTGCGGACTCCCTGCGCGCCGTGGATCAGCACGCCCTCGATGTCGGCGGTCGCCGACGGCCCGGTCACCAGGGCGGCGTAGCGCGCCGTCCTGAACCCCTCGTCGCGATAGGCCTGGTGCAAGTTGCCGAGGATTTCGGCCGGATCGAGCAGGACCAACAGATGCTGCGCCAGGTAGGCGAGCGCGTTGACCCTGAGCTCGGTCTCGCTGAGAAAGACCGATCCGGTCTCGGCGACGCCGAACGCCGCGCGCGCCACGCCGAGATCGACGTCGGCCAATTCAACCGGCTCGGCGACGCTCGCCAGCGTCCATGTCCCGCGCACTTCCGGCGTCGCGGAGCAAACCACGTTCGCGTCGGGAAACAACGCGCCCACGAGGGCATCGAGGCCCCCATCCTCTCGCGCGGGCGCCAATTTGCCGCCCATGCGCGTGAGCGTGTCCGTGAATTGCGCCAGCAAGGCTCCGGCCGGAGGCGCGAACTGCGGGATTTCCGCCGGCGCCGGCAGCGCCGCCGGCTGGTTGGCGCGAACCGCCGCGAGGATGGCGCCGCGACTCACGATCGGCTCCGGTTTTCGATGTACCAGCTGCGGAAGGTGCGGCCCGGCGCCTCCGGGACCTCGCGCTGGCGCCCCCAGGGATTGAGCCAGTTGTATACGGCGAACCGCGGCAGGTGCTCGATCGCGAGCCCGGCCGCCGAAATCGCCGCGCGATAGAGGCGCGGCTCGCTCATCACCTTGCCGATGATGCGCAAGGCTTCCTTCTTGACCAACGGGAGCTGGTTGCGCTCGGCCATGATCTGTCGCCATTTGTAGATCTGGTCGTGGATGTCGATCTTGACCGGGCAGACGTTGGTGCAGCTGCCGTTCAAGGTCGAGGCGAACGGCAGGTTGCCGTATTTGCGGATGTCGAAGGTGGGATCGATGATGATGCCGATCGGCCCCGAATAGGTGGCGCCGTAGCTCAAGCCGCCGCTGCGCCGGTAAACCGGGCAGGTGTTCATGCACGCCCCGCAGCGAATGCATTTGAGCGAGTACCAGAAGTCGGCCATGCCCAGTCGCGCCGAACGCCCGTTGTCCACCAGCACGATATGCAGCTCCGCGCCCGGCCGCGGCGCGCGGAAATGCGAGGTGTACTGGGTGATCGGCGAACCGAGCGCGCTGCGCGAGAGCAGGCGAATGAACACCGCGAGATGTTCGAGCCTGGGGATGATCTTCTCGATACCGATCGAGGCGACGTGCAGCTTGGGCACGTTGGCGCTCAGGTCGGCGTTGCCCTCGTTGGTGCACACGACGAAGGTGCCGGTCTCGGCGACGGCGAAGTTCGCGCCGGTCATGCCGGCGTCCGCGTGCAGGAAATAGGGGCGCGTGCTGCCCCGCATCGTCTCGGCGAGATAATGGACGTCCTCGTTGCCGGGCTCGGCGCCGATCGTCCGCGCGAACACTTTCGAAACGTCGCCGCGCAGCTTGTGCACCGCCGGCACCACGATGTGGCTCGGCGGCTCGTCGTCGAGCTGCTGGATGCGCTCGCCGAGGTCGGTCTCGATCACCGAGATGCCGCGCGCTTCGAGGAAAGGGCGCATGTCGCATTCCTCGGTCAGCATCGACTTGCTCTTGACCAGCGTCTTGGCGCCGCGGGCGGAGAGAACGTCGTGGACGATCTGGTTGTGCTCGGCGGCGTCGCGCGCCCAATGCACCGTGGCGCCGTTGTCCTTGGCGCGCGCCTCGAATTCCTCCAGATAGTCGGCGAGATGCGAGAGCGTGTGCTCCTTGATCGCCGAGGCGAGGTTGCGCAGCTCCTCCCATTCGGGAATGCCTTGCGCCTCGCGGTCGCGCTTGAGCCGCAAATCCCACAGCCGCCGGTCGTGAAACTCCAGGTGATCGGCGGCGGCGATGAAGTGCGACGACGCCTCGGCGTGGTCGATCGGCTTCATGCGCGATTCCCGTTGAGGATCTGGGCGATGTGGATGAAGCGGATGTCGAGGCCGAGCCGTTCGGCGCAACCCTTCTGGTGCATGAGGCACGACATGTCGGCGGAGACGATGTACTGCGCGCCGGCGCGGTGGTGATCGGCGACCTTGTCGTAGCCCATCTTGGCGGAGACCGGCTCCTCGAACACGGAAAAAGTGCCGCCGAAGCCGCAGCATTCGTCCGGCCGGCTCGGCATGACGAACGCGATGCCCTTGACCTTGCGCAACAGGTCGAGCGGCTTGGAGAACTCCGGCTCGTCGACCTCCGAGGCCTTTGCCGTGCGCAGCTTGCGCAAGGTCGTGCACCCATTGTGCAGCCCGACCTTGTGCGGAAACTCCGCCCACGGGAACGCCTCCACTTTCAGGATGTCGTGCAAGAACTCCACCAGCTCGTAAGTCGAGCGGCGGACCTTCGCGACCTCCGCCGTCTGCGGGATGGCGTCGAGATGCGCGCGCACGTGGTGGGCGCAGCTTCCCGACGGCGTCACCACATGATCGAAGGCGCGAAAGTTCTCGACGAACAGGGCTTCCGCGCCGGCCGCGTCCTTCTGGCTGCCGCTGTTCGCCATCGGCTGGCCGCAACAGGTCTGCTCGAGCGGATAGACCACTTCGACGCCGAGCCGTTCGAGCAACTCGAGCGTCGCGATCCCCACCTCGGGAAAGAAGGCATCGATGTAACAGGGAATGAACAGGCCCACCCGCATGACGGCCGCGCTCCCGCGAGAAACATCGATGAGCATTCCTCACGCGCAAGTCCGTGGCAAGTTGGTTGAAACGGCGACGTGGAGAAATTGATTTCGGTCAATTCTTGCCCGACCTTCACCGATGGCCGAACTAGTCATTTATCTTGTCTTTGCGATGCTTCATCGTCTACCGATTCGAGGCCGCGGTTCAGTCCAGCGACTCATGCGATTTCGCGTCGTTCACCGCACGGAATACAGCTACGACCGCCCGATCGCGCTCGGACCGCATATCGTGCGACTGCGTCCGCGCGGCGACGGCACGCTGCATCTCCTCGCGCACGATCTCAAAGTCGAACCTGCGCCCGTCGGACGCAGCGACGGCCTGGACCTCAACGGCAACGACGCGACGCATCTATGGTTCTCCGGAACGACCACGCGGCTGCGGATCGAGAGCGCCTTCGAAGCCGAAACGACCCGGAGCAATCCGTTCGACTTTCTCCTCGATCCGCGCTTCGCCCGCTTGCCCGTGGACGGTCCGGCCGAACTCGCGCCATGCCGGATGGCACGCGAGGCAATGCCCGCAGCCGTGATCGCGTTGTCCGACCGGGTCGCGCAGGAAAGCGGCGGCGACACGCTCGGCTTCCTGTCGGCGGTCAATGCGCACCTGTTCCGCACGGTCGCGCATGACCTGCGGCACGACGGGGGCCCGCTACCGCCGGAGACGACCCTTGCGCTCGGCGCCGGCGCCTGCCGCGACATCGCGGTGTTGTTCCTCGCCTTGTGCCGCGCCCAGGGGCTCGCGGGGCGCTTCGTCAGCGGCTATCAGGCGCGCAGCAAACGGCGCGAGCGCCATCTTCATGCCTGGCCCGAAGTCTACCTGCCCGGCGGCGGCTGGCGCGGCTTCGATCCGACCTGGGGGCTCGCGGTTGCGGCGGAACATGTCGCGCTCGCGGCCGCGCCGACGCCCGCCGCGACCATGCCGGTCGAAGGCAGTTTCGCCGGCAGCGCCCGCGCGCGCATGGTCTATCGCGTGGATATCCGCGCGGAATGAGTTTTGCATCTCGGTTTGCGCGTCCAGCGGAGCAAGCCCATGGTCCAGTTGGTGCCAGTCCCGTTCAGCGTTCTGGTCACCCGCATGTTCCGCGAGCTGGAACAGAAGCGCTCGGCCTTCGATCTTCCCGCGCAACGCTTCGTCAAAGGCTACCCCGGGCACGATCTCTCCGTCGCCATTCACGGACGGCGAGCATCGACGCCGTTCGGGCCGGCCGCCGGTCCGCACACCCAGATGGCGCAGAACATCGTGCTCTCCTGGCTCGCCGGCGGCCGCGTGATCGAACTAAAGACGGTCCAGGCGAAGGACGATCTGACCATCCCGCGCCCGTGCATCGACGCGGCGACCGTGGGCTTCAATGTCGAGTGGTCGCAGGAGCTTTCCGTCGACCAGTCGCTGGAGGAATACGTCAAAGGCGCGATGCTGATCGCGATGCTCAAGGCGGCGGGGCTGGCCGCGGGCCTCGGCGACACGGTGTTCGACATGAGCATCGGCTACGATCTCGCCGGCATCCGTTCGACCAAGGTGCGCAATTTTCTCGCCGCCATGATGGACGCGACGCCGCTGATCGAGCGCCTGCGGGCGCAGATCCCCGATGCGTTCCGCCGCCTGCGCGACCTGCCGTTCGCCGCCCGCGTCTCCGACACGCTGACCTTGTCGACCTTCCACGGCTGTCCGCCGGAAGAGATCGAGAGCATCGCACGCTTCCTGCTTGCCGAGATCGGCCTCAACGTGGTCGTCAAGCTCAACCCGACCCTGCTCGGGCGCGAAGAGCTTTTGTCCATTCTGCACGAGCGCATGGGTTATACCGACCTCAAGGTGCCGGATGCCGCCTTTGCCGAGGACGCCGATTGGCACCAGGTCGTCGACCTGGTGGAGCGCCTGGGTCCGCAGGCGCGTGCGCTCGGGCGCGGCTTCGGCGTCAAATTCTCCAACACGCTCGTGGTTGAAAACCACAAGCGCTTCTTTCCCCCCGGCGAACGGCGCATGTACCTGTCCGGACCGCCGCTGCATCCGCTGGCGATTTCGCTGGTACGCCGGTTCCGGCAGCGGTTCGGCGATCGCGTCCCGATCTCGTTCTCCGCCGGCGTCGGCGAGTTCAATTTTGCCGACACGGTGGCGCTGGGGCTCGCGCCGGTCACGGTGTGCACCAACCTGCTGCAGCCGGGCGGCTATCGGCGCGGCTGGCATTACCTCGGCGATCTCGTCAAGCGCATGGACGCCGTCGGCGCCGTCGACCTCGACACCTTCGTGCTCAAGGCGCTCGATCGCGCCGAGGCGGCGCTGGCGACCCTCGACCTGCCGGAGGAGCGAAGGGCCGCTTGCCGCGCGGCGCTCGCCGGCGGCGGCGACCTGCGGGCGGCGGCAGGCGAGGCGTTTGCAACGTGGGTGTCCACAGCACGGCTCCTCAATACCGAAACTTACGCCGAGCAGGTGCTTGCCGACCGCCGCTACGGCGCCGCCGAGAACTCCACGCCGCCGAACAAAATCGGCAGCACCTTGGTGCTGTTCGACTGCCTGACCTGCGACAAATGCATCCCCATTTGTCCGAACGACGCGAACTTCGCTTTCGTCATCCCGATGGGCGAGGTGCCGATCGAACGCTTGGTGCCGGGACGGGACGGCTGGATCGCGCAGGCGTCGGGGGCGCTGAAATTCACCAAACCGCGCCAGATCGGCACGTTCGCCGACGTGTGCAACGAATGCGGCCATTGCGATTTGCTGTGCCCGGAGGACGGCGGCCCCTATTTGGTCAAGCCGCTGTTCTTCGGCAGCATGGACGCCTGGGCCGCCGCCCCCCATCGGGACGGCTTCGTGCTGGAGCGCAGCGGCGGCGGCATCGCCATGCACGGCCGTTTCGGCGGCCGCGTGGTGACGATGGAAACCGGGGACGGGCTCGTGCGCTACCGCGGCGACGGCTTCGACCTGCGGCTCGACCCGCGCGCGCCGGCAGCGACGGTGCGCGGAACCGCGGACGGCCCGGTCGACCTGACCTGGCTCCATATCATGGACCAGATTCTCAAGGGCGTGACGGCGCCGCAGGCGGTCAACTACGTCGGCACCATCCTCGCGTGCGCGTAAATGAAAGCGGCCCCGACCTTCGGCCGGGGCCAAGTGGCAAGGAGCCATGCCCGTCGCTAACCGGAGCGGCAAACCGAGCCGTTCGGTATGGACGTTCACATATTAGCGCGCACGGGGCTTCCCACATTGAGATAGGTCAAAAAGACCGTGCACCCCCGGCATCAGGGCCGCACCGGGCTCGTCAGCAGCCGCCCCGGGAACGGCGTGGGAGCGATCAAACGGCCGTGGTCGAGCACCGGTTGCCCATGGATCCACACCGCGTCGATCCCCGCCGGCGGAATCAGCGGATTGAGATAATCGTTGCGCTCGCCGACGGTCTCGGGCGCGAACAGCACCAGCGAGGCGTCGGCGCCGACTTTGAGCGTCGGATCGGGGAGGTTGAGGAAGCGGCACGGCAGCGTGGCCATGCGCCAGACCATCTGTTCGAGCGGGATGCCCATCTCGCGGCCCATGCGCAGCGCCTTGGGAAAGGCGCCGAGCGAACGCGGGTGCGGCTTCTGCCCGGGACCGGGCATCAGGCCGTCGGTGCAGATCGCCATGGTGGGCCGCCGGAAGAAGCGCTCGACCGTCGCTTCGTTGCCGTAGTGGCTGATAATGGCGATCTCGCCGTCGTTGGCGGCAAAGAAATCGAACACGGCCTCGAACGCCGCATCGGAATCGGGATCGAGCGCCCCGGCGTCGCGGGCGACGTCGCTCAGCCGCCGCCCGAGATAGGCGTCTCCCACGTTCGCTTTCACGCCGGCGATCTGGATGCCGCCGAGGCCGCCGCAGAAATGGATGAAATTGTCGAAGCTCGTCGAGTCGCCGCGCATGGCGTCGATCATCGCCCGGCGCACCTGCGGATCGCGCAGGCGAGCCAGGAACTCGGCGCGGCTGCCGGCACGCATCGCCGGCGGAAAGATCGCGTCGCCGGTGGTGGAGCCTGACGTGTAGGGGTACATGTTCTCCATGGTGGGGATCGCCGAGGCGGCGTCGGCGAGGATGCTCTCGACTTCCCCGATGCGGTCGTAATTGCGCGCGCCGGCGATCTTCGAATGCTCGTTGCAGTAGGCGCCGCCGCCGTCGACCGCCGCCTCCACCACCTCTTTGAGGCTCGCGACGATGTTGTTGCTCTCCGAGCGCAGATGCGGAAACAGCGCGCCGGGCTTGACGTCGTTGAAGGCGCGCACCAGCGCGGCGATCTCGCGCTGGTCGCAATAGACCGCCGGATTGTAGACGAGGCCGGTCGACAGGCCGAGCGTCAGCGGCGCCTCGCGGCGCACGACCCCGGCCATGTCGGCGATTTCCGCGTCGGTTGCCACCCGCGCCAGATTGCTCATGACGAGGCGGCGCACGGCCGAATGGCCGAGATAGATTCCCATGTCGGTGACCGAACGGCCGGCGTGCCAAGCCAGGAATTCGGACACGGAGCTCCAGGTCCAGTCGCCCGCGATCGCCCCGTCGAGCGGCTTGAGTTGCGCCGCATATTGCGCGCGTTGCGCTTCTGCGACCGGCGCCGGGGAGAGACCGTCGACGCCGCAGATGCGCTTGGTGACGCCGGCCAGGATGGCGAGTTCGCAGCTCACCGGCAGGCCGCTCGTGCCGAGCAAGGTGCCGCCGAGCGCGCCGTGATTGTGGGTATCGACGAAGCCCGGCGCGAGCGCGCGCCCCTTGGCGTCGATGATCCGATCGGCGGCCGCCGCCTGCGACCGGCTCACCGCGCCGAGTGCGGCGATGATGTCGCCGGCGATCAGAACATCGCCCGCAAAAGGGGGCGTATGTCCGTCGCCCGTGACGATCCGCGCGTTGCGAATGAATTGGCGCATCAGTCCGCGAGCTCCGTTACCAGCCGCAGCTCGCGTCAGCTCCGACATTTTTTGTGCAGCCGTGGCTCATTTTTGTGCAAGAGCCCGTTCTTTGCATTAAGCCGCCGCGGGTAATGGAGCTAATGAAATGATCGCCCCGTCAAGATGAAATTGATCTTTCATTGCCGTGATGACTGTTCGATACCTACGCTTGGCGTCGCCGTCGGTCTTGACGAAAGTCAAAACGCGATTGCGGGGCAGCGAGCAGGACCGGTTCGGCGCCTCGAACCCTCGGCGCGGCAAGGCAGGACGCACGCCATGAAGACCGTCAGCTTTCGTCTTAACGGGGAGCCGCGCCGGATCGAGGCCTGGCCCGACGAGCCGCTGATCGACGTGCTGCGCGACACGTGCAAGATCAAATCCGTCAAGGCCGGATGCGGACCGCAGCGGGAGTGCGGCAGCTGCCTCGCGCTGATCGACGGCGCCCCCAAGGTGACGTGCTCGGTGCGCATCGCGCAGGTCGAAGGCCGCTCCATCCTCACCCTCGAAGGCGTTTCCGACAACGAGCGGCGGCTTTATGCCGACGCGTTTCAGGCGGCGGGCGGGCTGCAGTGCGGCTTCTGTACGCCCGGACTGGTGCTCCGCGCCAAATATCTGACCGATCAGGCCATCCCGATGTCCCGCGCCGAGATCGCCCGCGCCCTCGACGGCCACCTCTGCCGCTGCACCGGATATGTGAAAATCATCGACGCGGTCGAGCTGATCCAATCGGTCAAGCGCGGGGGCGTCCTGCCGGCGCTGGTGGACGACGGCGGCGTCGGAAAGCGCTTGGTGCGCTACCAGGGCGGCGAGCTTGCCCTCGGCACGCGGCCGTTTGTGGCCGACATCGACGTCCCCGACATGCTCCATGGCGTCGTCGTGCTCTCGCCGCATGCGCGCGCTCGCGTCGTGCGCATCGACGCGGCCAAGGCGCTGGCGCTCCCGGGCGTCGCCGCGGTCGCGACCGCCAAGGACGTGCCGGGCGACCGCTGGGTCGGACAAATTTACCGGGACTGGCCGTGCTTCGTCGCCGAGGGCGAAGAGGTGCGCTGCGTGGGCGACGTGGTGGCGGCCGTGGCCGCCGAGAGCCCGCGCATCGCGCGCCAAGCCGCAAGCCTGGTCGAGGTCGAGTACGAGATTCTGCCGCCGGTGCTCGATCCCCTCGAGGCGATCGAGCCGGGAGCGCCGCGGGTCAATCCCAAGCACGACAACGTCCTCTCCGTCACGCGCTATCAGCAGGGCGACGTCGCGGCGGCGCTCGGCACCTCGACCCATGTGGTGACCGGCACCTGGGAGACGCAGCGCATCGAGCACCTGTTCCTCGAGCCCGAGGCGGCCGTGGCGGTGCCGCTCCCCGACGGCCGCCTGCATCTCTACAGCCAGGGCCAGGGCATTTTCGAGGACCGCCGCCAGGTCGCAGCGGTGCTCGGCGAAGCCGAGGACCGCTTGTTCGTCGAACTGATGCCCAACGGCGGCGGGTTCGGCGGCAAGGAGGACATGACCATCCAGGCGCAAACCGCGCTGCTGGCGCGCATGACCGGGCGGCCGGTGCGCATCGCGCTCAATCGCGAGGAATCGATCCGCCTGCATCCCAAGCGCCATCCCCTGAGCATGACCTATACGGTCGGCTGCGACGCGGACGGCCGGCTCACCGCCGCCATGGTCAATATCCTGGGCGACTCCGGCGCCTATGCGTCGGTGGGCGGCAAGGTGCTGGAACGGGCGGCCGGTCACGCCTGCGGGCCCTATCGGGTGCCTGCGCTCGCCATCGAGGCGATCGCCGCCTACACCAACAATCCGCCCTGCGGCGCGATGCGCGGCTTCGGCGTCAATCAAACGAGCTTCGCCATCGAGGGCTGCCTCGACCTGCTCGCCGCCAAGGCGGGCATCGATCGCTGGGAGATGCGCTGGCGCAACATCCTGCGCGTCGGCGACACCTATACGACGGGACAAATCCTGGAAAAGTCGGTGGGCATCGAGAAAACCCTGCGCGCGGTCAAGAGCGCCTATGACGCCGCCCGCGCGCAAGGACGCGCCGTCGGCATCGCCTGCGGCCTCAAGAATTGCGGGCTCGGCAACGGCGCGATCGAATATGGAAAATGCCGGCTGGTGGTCGCGCCCGGCGGCACCATCGATCTTTACGCCGGCTTCACCGAAATGGGTCAGGGGCTCCTGACCATCCTCACCCAGTGCGCCGTCGAAACGACGGGGCTGCCCGCCGGCATATTCCGTCCGCGGGTCGACAGCCGTTTCGAACTGGGCTGCGGCCAGACCACCGGCTCGCGCGCGACCTTGCTGGGCGGCCGCTCCGTGATCGACGCGGCGATGAAGCTCAAGGCCGATCTCGACCGCGGACTGACCCTCGCCGACCTCGCCGGCCGTATCTACGCGGGCGAGACCCGCATCGACGACACCACCGCGCCCGGCCAAACAAAGAACGGCAAGATCAAGACCCACACGACGTTCGGCTGGGCGACCCAAGTGGTGGTTCTCAGCGAGACCGGGACGGTCGAGCGGGTGATCGCCGCCCACGACGTCGGCCGCGCGCTCAACCCGCAGCAATGCGAGGCGCAAATCGAAGGCGCGGTGCACATGGGCCTCGGCTACGCGCTCACCGAGGAACTCCCGTGCAAGGACGGCATGCCGGTGACCTTCAAGCTGCGCGAAATCGGCGTCCTGCGCGCCCAGCACATGCCCAAGGTCGAGGTCATCCTGGTGGAGGATGCGGAGCCGGAGGGCCCGTTCGGCGCCAAGGGCGTCGGCGAGATCGGGCTCGTTCCCACCGCCGGCGCCGTGGCCGGGGCGCTCGAAGCCTTCGACGGAGTGCGGCGCACGCGCCTGCCGATGAAGGATTCCCCCGCCGCCCGCGCCATCAATCTCGGCCGCATTCCCGGCGAGCGCGACCAATGGCATTGAGCGACGCGCTCGTCATCGGTCCCGATCGCCGCGGCTACCGCGTCGCGATCGTGGACGGCCTCGTCGCCGCAACGGCGCCCGCATCGGCGGCGGTACTGTCCTGCCCGGACGCGGACATCGTGCCGGGCGCGGTCTGCGCGCACACTCACTTGTACAGCGGCTTGGCTCCTTACGGCATGCCCGCCGCGCATCCGCCGCCGGAAACTTTCGTGCAGATCCTCGAACGGGTGTGGTGGCGTCTCGACCGCGCGATCGACGGCGAGGCTTTAAACGCGGGCGCGCGGGACTACGTGGCACGCGCGCTCATCGCCGGCACCACGACGCTCGTCGATCATCACGAATCTCCGCATCTGATCGAGGGCTCGTTGTCGATCCTCGCCGAGGTCTGCCATGACCTCGGCATCCGGGCGCTGCTCTGCTACGGCGCGACCGAGCGCAACTTCGGCCGGGCGGAGGCGCAACGGGGCCTTGCCGAGTGTCGTCGGGTCGCGGCTTCGCCGCTGGTGCGGGGCCTCGTCGGGCTGCACGCCAGCTTCACCGTATCCGACGACACCGTGCGCGAGGCCGGCGCTCTCGCCCGCGAACTCGGCGCGGTCGTGCATGTGCACGTGGCCGAGGATCGCGCCGATGTGGACGACGCGCGCCGGCGCGGCGCGGCCGGGCCGCTCGAACGCCTCATGTCGCTTGGCGCCCTCGTGCCCGGTTCGATCCTCGCCCACGGCGTCCACTTGAGCGCCGAGCAGGTCCGCCTCGCCGATTCGGCCGGCTGCTGGCTGGTGCACAATCCGCGCTCCAACGAAGGCAACCGGGTCGGCTACGCCAAATCGCTATCCGCTGCGAACAAAGTCGCGTTGGGCGCCGACGGCTGGAACCCGGACATGGCGGTCGAGGAGGCCGCCTTGCTGCGGCTCGCCGCCCAGCACCACGACGCCGGCATCGGTGGCCGGCTGGCTGCCGGCCATGCGCTCGCAGCCGAGCGCTTCGGCGCCGTCACTCAGGCGCTCGCGCCCGGCGCGTTGGGCGACGTGGTGGTGCGGCAAGACGACAAGGTTCGCCACGTGGTGGTCGGCGGCCGCCTGGTGGTCGAGGACGGGGTCCTCACGACCGGCGACATGGATGCAATCGCCGCCCGCGCGCGCACCGAGGCGGCGCGCCTGTGGCGCCGCCTGGCGCAAACCTGAACGGGGCGAAGGCACGGAAAGGACTGCCATGGCGCGACTCGGGCTCGAAACAACCTTGATCGACGCCGACGCGTATGGACGCACGCTCGTGCGCTTCCGCGAGGCCGGCGTGGCGCTCCCCACGATCGGCCAATTGAAGGATCCCTCGACCATCGCGCCGGGGATCGCCGCGCGGTTGCGCGCCGTCGATCCGGACCTGCCGCATCCGCTCAACCTGTTTCGCGTGCACTGGTTCAACGACGCCGCGCGCAGCGGCCGCGCCGAGACGCCGGGCCATATCGAATTGCCGCCGCGGCTCACAGGCGTGCCGGCCCGCATCGTCGCCGTGCCGGGCAATCGCTTTCCGATGATCCGCGCCCACAAGGTGCTCGCCGCCTACGGCTGCCTGGTGCCGCGTGTCGTGACCGGCCAATTCGATCCGACCCGCCACCGCGCCATCTGGCCGTCGACCGGGAATTATTGCCGCGGCGGCGTCGCCATCTCCCGCATTCTCGGCTGCCGCGCCGCCGCGGTATTGCCCGAGGCCATGAGCAAGGAGCGCTTCGACTGGCTCAAGCGATGGGTCGCCGATGAAGCCGACGTCATCCGGACGGCCGGATCGGAAAGCAACGTGAAGGAAATCTACGACGCCTGCGCGGCGCTCGACCGCGATCCCGCCAACATCGTCTTCAACCAGTTCTGCGAGTTCGGCAATTACGTGGTCCACCGCGTCTGTACCGGCACGGCGATGGAGAAGGTCTTCCGCTCCCTCGCCGCCGGCCGCGCGCACACGCGGCTCGCCGCCTTTGTCGCGGCGACCGGTTCGGCCGGCACGCTCGGGGCGGGAGATCACCTCAAACAGGCGTGCGGCGCCAGGATCGTGGCGGCGGAGGCGCTGGAGTGCCCGACCTTGCTCTATAACGGCTATGGCGAGCACAACATCCAGGGCATCGGCGACAAGCACGTGCCCTATATCCACAACGTGATGAATACCGACCTGGTGGTCGGGGTGAGCGACCAGGCGACCGACACGCTGTTCGTCCTGTTCAATACCGAGGAAGGCCGCAACTACCTGATCGAGCGGCGCGGCATCGACGCCGCCGTAGCGGCGCAACTCGGCAATTTCGGCCTGTCGGGACTGTGCAACATTCTCGCCGCCATCAAGACCGCGAGATATCTCGACCTCGGCCCGGACGACGTGGTTCTCACCGTCGCGACCGACGGCGCGGAACTCTACGCCAGCGAAATCGGCAAGGTGAAAAGCCGCCGCTTCGGCGACCGCTTCGACGCGGTGAGCGCCGGCGAAACCTGGGGCCGCTCGCTCGCCGCCGGCATCGACCATGTGCTGGAGCTTAGTCATCTCGACCGCAAGCGCATCTTCAACCTCGGCTATTTCACCTGGGTCGAGCAGCAGGGCGTGCCGCTCGAGGAATTCGCGGCGCGCGCGCAACAATCCTTCTGGGACAAGCTGCTGGACCTGGCGCCGGCCTGGGACGCCATGATCGACGCTTTCAATGCCAAAACCGGCGTCGCCGCGACCTTGAAGTCATGACGACCGCCGCCTCGCCGCCATTCGTCTGTCATGGTTGCGGCGCGGCGGTGGACATTGCCCGGCGCTTGCCGTTCGCCTGCCCCAACGCCGGCGTGCCCGGCGACGACACCGATCACGTGCTCGTGGCGCCCGCAGACGTGCGCGGCCTGGCCCCGGGCGAAGAGCTAAATCCCTTCCTGCGCTACCGGGCATGGCTCTCGCCCTATCGGCTCGCCCGCGCAGCCGGCCTGCCGGACGACGCCTGGGCCGAACTGGTCGGCGAACTCGACGCTGCATTGCTGGCGATCGAGGGGCACGGCTTCCGTATCACCCCGACGACCCGCCAACCGGCGCTGGCACGGGCGCTCGGGCTCGCCCGCGACCTGTGGATCAAGGACGAGACCGGCGCCGTCTCCGGCTCGCACAAGGCGCGCCACCTCGCGGGCGTGATGCTGTACCTGCGCGTGCTCGAGGCCGCAGGCCTCCCCCTCGGCGACGGGCTGCGCGGGCGGCGCCTGGCAATTGCCTCCTGCGGCAACGCGGCGCTCGCCGCGGCGGTGATCGCGCGCGCCGCGCAATGGCCGCTCGACGTGTTCATCCCCGCCGACGCCGAGCCGGCCGTGGTGCGCCGGCTGCGCGAACTGGGCGCCGCGATCACCGTGTGCGAACGGCGCGCCGGCGACGGCGGCGACCCCTGCGTGCGCGCCTTCCGGCGCGCCGTGGAAGGCGGCGCCGTTCCCTTCGGGGTGCAGGGGCCCGACAATGGGCTCGCGATCGAAGGCGGCCGGACGCTTGCATTCGAGATGGCGGAGGAGTTCGGCCGGAACGGGGTCGCGGTCGGCGCCCTGTTCGTGCAGGTGGGCGGCGGCGCGCTGGCGAGCGCGCTCGCGCAAGGGTTCGCCATGGCGGCGGCCGCCGGCGTGCTGCCGCGCCGGCCGCGGCTCCTCGCGGTGCAGACGGCCGGCTGCGCCCCGCTCGCCCGCGCATGGCAACGTCTGTCCGGCGTCGCCTTGGCCGAGGCCGCGCGCCATCGCTCGCGGTTCATGTGGCCGTGGGAGACCACCCCCGTAAGCCTCGCCCACGGCATCCTTGACGATGAGACCTACGACTGGTGGGAGGCGGCGCAAGCCATGCGCGAGACGGACGGCGGGGTGGTGGTGGCGGGCGAGGCTGCGCTCGAGCGGGCGCACGCCCTCGCCCGCGCGCATACCGGCATCCAGGCCTCGGTGACGGGCACGGCCGGGCTCGCCGGCGTCACGGCAATCGCGGGCAGGTCGGACGAAACCCTGGCCGCGGTGTTCTCCGGCGTCGAGCGGGCGGACGCGTGATAGGGAATCCGGCTGATCACTTCGCGTTGTGACGCGCGCGTCGCGAACTCCCTCTCCCCGCTTGCGGGGAGAGGGTCGGGGTGAGGGGGCGTCAAAGACTGCGCGCTTACCGAGCAGGCCCCCTCACCCGGCCGCTTCGCGGCCGACCTCTCCCCGCAAGCGGGGAGAGGTAAGAGGCGCCGAGGTGATCATCCGAACATCGTATGAAACCTCGGCCGTGCCGTCACGCGTGGTCCGCCGCCCTGGCGGCGTCGGCGGCGGCAAGCGCTGCGGCCTCCCCTCGTCCGGTGCCGTTGAAATAGGCGTTGAGCAGCACCGCCGCGATCGAGGCCAGCACGATGCCCGAACCGAGAATCGGCTCGAGCGCTTTGGGAAACTGGGCGAAGAAGGTCGGCGCCACCAGCGGGATCATGCCGATCCCGACCGAGATCGCCACGATGAACAGATTGTTGCGGTTGGTGGCGAAGTCGACGCTCGTCAGGATGCGCACGCCGGTGGCGGCCACCATGCCGAACATCACGATGCCGGCGCCGCCGAGCACGAACAGCGGCACCGCCGTCATCAGCGCGCCAAGCTTGGGGATCAGTCCGAACACCAGCAGAATGACGCCGCCGGCCACCGTCACCCAGCGGCTGCGGATGCCGGTCACCCCGACCAAACCCACGTTCTGCGAGAACGAGGTGTACGGAAAGGTATTGAAGACGCCGCCGATCAGCGTGCCGAGCCCGTCGGTGAGGAGGCCGCGGGTGAGGTCGCGCTGCTCGACCTTGCGGCCGGTCATCTCCCCAACCGCCAGAAACATGCCGGTCGATTCGACCATCACCACGAGCATGACGAGGCACATGGAAACGATCGAGAACAGGTCGAACTTCGGCGCCCCGAACTGGAACGGGTAGATGATGTCGACCCACGCCGCTTTGTACAGGTTGGCAAAGTCGACCTTGCCGATGATCCAGGCGACGACGAAGCCGAGCGCCGATCCGATCAGCACCGCAATGTTGGCGACGAAGCCGCGCCCGAATTTGGTGATCGCCAGGATGGCGATCAGAACTAAAGCCGCGATCGCCAGGTGGATCGGGTCGCCGTAGCCGGGCAGATTGGGGGCGTTGGCGCCGGCCGCCCAGTTGACGCCGATGCGCATCAGCGAGATGCCGATGACGGCGATGATGGTGCCGGTGACGACCGGCGGGAAGAAGCGCAGCAGCGAACTCATGACCGGCGCCACGATCATCCCGAAGATTCCCGCCGCGATGACCGAGCCGTAGATCACGCCGAGCCCGAGGTCGGGATTGTTCGCCATCGCCAGCATGGGCGAGACCGAGGCGAAGGTCACGCCCATCATGACCGGCAGGCGGATGCCGAACGGTCCGATCCCGATCGACTGAACGAGGGTTGCTATTCCGCAGGCAAACAGGTCGGCATTGACCAGCACGGCGATCTTGTCGGGCGGCAGGTTCAAGGCGCGCCCGAGGATCAACGGCACCGCCACCGCGCCCGCGTACATCACCAGAACGTGCTGAAAGCCGAGCGGAACAAGCTGCGCAACGGGCAATCGTTCGTCGACGGGATGCGCACTGGCTGCGGTCATGGAAAGCCCCCTTTGCGACCACGCATTGTCCCCGCGAACGCGGGGCATTTCATCTCCGAATCGTCATCCCGGCCCGGCGCAGCGTTCAGGCGGCCGCGGCGGGCACGCACGTCTGCGGCACCGGGCAGACCTTCGCGCATTGCGGCTCGTCGTGGAATCCCTTGCATTCGGTGCATTTGGTCGGGTCGATCACATAGGTGAATCTCCCGATGCTGATCGCCGAATTGGGGCATTCCAACTCGCACGCGCCGCAGCTTGTGCACAGCGAGGCGATGATCTGGTAGGCCATGGCGTCGCCTCCGCTGCCCCAATTTCACCTGCCCGTTCGCTCGCGCGGACGCGAGCAGGTCGACTTTCTTATTGCTTCGATCGTTCCCGGCGGACGAGCCGTGCATTTTAGGACTTCCGCGTCCGCTTCACAATTGGCAATGATTGCGTCATGCCCGCTTGCGCCGGAATCCGCCGGGGAAAGCGATCCATCGCTACGGCGGGTGCCGAGCAAACGAGCGTTTGCCCATTCTGCGAGCAGAGAAAAATAACCAAGATCAAGAACCCGGAGACCGGCGAATGACCCCCACGCGCGCAATCGTCGACGGCAACGAGGCCGCCGCATCCGTCGCCTACCGGCTCAACGAGGTGATCGCGATCTATCCGATCACGCCGTCGTCGACCATGGGCGAACTGGCGGACCAGTGGAAGGCCGCGGGCGCCGCCAATATCTGGGGCACCGTTCCCGACATCGTCGAAATGCAGAGCGAGGGCGGCGCCGCCGGCGCATTGCATGGGGCCCTGCAGGCCGGGGCTTTCGCGACGACGTTCACCGCCTCGCAGGGGCTGCTGCTGATGATCCCCAACATGTACAAAATCGCCGGCGAAATGACCGCCGCCGTCATCCACGTGGCGGCGCGGAGCGTGGCTACCCACGCGCTGTCGATTTTCGGCGACCACAGCGACGTCATGGCGGCGCGGGCGACGGGCTTTGCGCTGCTCGCCGCAAATTCCGTGCAGGAGGCGAGCGACCTCGCCCTGGTTGCGCAGGCGGCGACGTTCGAATCGCGGGTGCCCTTCCTGCACTTTTTCGACGGCTTTCGCACCTCGCACGAAGTCAACGTCATCGAGACGCTCAGCGACGATGACTTGCGCGCGGTGGTCGAGCCCGGCTTCCTCGAGCGCCACCGCGAGCGCGCCCTGTCGCCCAACCGTCCGGTGCTGCGGGGAACGGCGCAAAATCCCGACGTCTTCTTCCAGGCGCGCGAGGCCGCCAATCCCTATTACCGCGCATGCCCGACCGTCGTCCAGGACGTGATGGACCGCTTGGCGCGCCGGACCGGGCGCGCGTACCGGCTGTTCGATTATCACGGCGCGCCCGACGCGGAGCGGGTCGTGGTGTTGATGGGTTCCGCCGCCGGCGCAGCGGAAGAGACGGTCGACGCCCTGCGCAAACGCGGCGAGAAAATCGGCCTGCTGAAGGTCCGGCTGTACCGGCCGTTCGCGGCGGAGCGCTTCGTCGCCGCGCTGCCGCCGACGGTGCAATCGATCGCCGTACTCGACCGCACCAAGGAGCCGGGCAGCGTCGGCGAGCCGCTCTATCAGGACGTGGCGACCGCGCTCATGGAGGCGCACGCGTCCGGCGCCGCGGCGCTGCCGCGCGTGATCGGCGGGCGCTACGGGCTGGCGTCGAAGGAATTCACTCCCGCGATGGTCAAGGCGGTGTTCGACGAGTTGGCGCAGGCCAAGCCGAAGAACCACTTCACCGTAGGCATTCGCGACGACGTGACCCACACGAGCCTGGACTTCGACGCCGGGTTCTCGACCGAACACCCGCACACGGTGCGGGCGATCTTCTACGGCCTGGGCTCCGACGGGACGGTCGGCGCGAATAAGAACTCGATCAAGATCATCGGCAAGCAAACGGACCGTTACGTGCAGGGGTACTTCGTCTACGATTCGAAGAAGTCGGGCTCGGTGACGGTGTCGCACTTGCGCTTCGGTCCCGATCCCATCCGCTCCTCCTACCTCATCGGCAAGGCCAACTTCGTGGCCTGCCATCAGCACCAGTTCCTCGACCGCATCGACGTGCTGTCCGCGGCGGAGGACGGAGCGACGTTTCTCCTCAACACGTCGTTCGGCCCCGAGGATATCTGGGACCATCTGCCGCGCGAGGTTCAGGAGGCGATCGTCGAGAGAAAGTTGAAATTCTACGCGATCGACGCGTCTGCGGTTGCCCGCGAGGCGGGCATGGGCACGCGTATCAACACGGTCATGCAGACCTGCTTTTTCGCGATCAGCGGCGTGCTTGCGCGCGATGCGGCGATCGCGGCGATCAAAAAGGCGATCGAGGAAACCTACGGCAAGCGCGGCAGCGCGGCCGTGCAAGCGAATTTCGCCGCCGTCGACAAGGCGTTGGCGCGGTTGCACGAGGTGATCGTGCCGACGCGGGCCGACGCCGCGTTCGAGCGCCTGCCGCCGGTGGCGAAAACGGCGCCGGATTTCGTGCAAAACGTCCTTGCCGCCGCGATCGCCGGCAAGGGCGACGCGCTGCCGGTGAGCGCCATGCCGATCGACGGCACGTTCCCGACCGGCACCGCCAAGTGGGAGAAGCGCAACATCGCGCAGCAGATTCCGGTGTGGGACACGGGCCTTTGCATTCAATGCGGAAAGTGCGTGCTGGTGTGCCCGCACTCGGTCATCCGCGCCAAGCTCGTCGACGAAGCGCAGCTCGCCGACGCGCCGGCGGGCTTCAAGTCGGCGAAGCCGAAATGGCGCGAGTTCGACTCCATGCGCTACCTGCTGCAGGTGTCCCCGCAGGATTGCACCGGCTGCAGCCTGTGCGTCGAAATCTGCCCGGTGAAGAGCAAGAGCGAAGCCAAGCACAAGGCGATCAACATGGAGCCGCAGGCGCCGTTGCGGGAGGCCGAGAGCGCCAACTGGGAGTTCTTCCTGTCGCTGCCGGAACTCGATCGCGGGCGCGTGGCGCCCGATACCGTGAAAAACGTCCAGGTGCTCGAGCCGCTGTTCGAATTTTCCGGGGCCTGCGCAGGTTGCGGCGAAACCCCCTACATCAAGCTCTTGACCCAGCTGTTCGGCGACCGCCTGCTGATCGCCAACGCGACCGGCTGCTCCTCCATCTACGGCGGCAATCTGCCGACGACGCCCTATGCGGCCAACGCCCAGGGGCGCGGTCCGGCATGGTCGAATTCCCTGTTCGAGGACAATGCGGAGTTCGGATTGGGGATGCGGCTCGCCGTCGACAAGCAGCGGGAATACGCCGGCGAGTTGGTCGAGCGCCTGCGCGGCCGGCTCGGCGACGCCCTGGCGAGCGGGCTGATGCAAGCCGAGCAGTCGACCGAAGCAGGGATCGAAGCGCAGCGACGGCGAGTCGGCGAGCTCAAACGCAGATTGGCGACGATCGAAACGCCCGACGCCCGCGCGCTGCGGGCGGTCGCCGACAGCTTGGTGCGCAGGAGCGTCTGGCTTATCGGCGGAGACGGATGGGCCTATGATATCGGCGCCGGCGGGCTCGACCACGTTCTCGGCTCCGGCCGCGACGTCAACGTGCTGGTGCTCGACACCGAGGTCTACTCCAACACCGGCGGCCAGATGTCGAAGGCGACGCCGCGCGCGGCGGTGGCGAAATTCTCGGCCGGCGGCAAGCGCACGGCAAAAAAAGACCTGGCCATGGAAGCCATCAGTTACGGCTCCGTCTACGTGGCCAGGGTCGCGATGGGCGCCAACGACATCCATACCGTCCGCACGTTTCTGGAGGCCGAATCCCATCCCGGCCCGTCGCTCGTCATCGCCTACAGCCATTGCATCGCGCACGGCTACGACATGGCGTTCGGCCTCGCGCAGCAGAAGGCCGCCGTGCAGTCGGCATACTGGCCGTTGATGCGCTACGATCCGCGCCTGCGGCAGGAAGGGAAGAACCCGTTCCAGCTCGATTCGCTCCCGCCGAGCATCCCATTCAAGCAATATGCCTACCAGGAAGCGCGATACACCATGCTGGCGCGCAGCGATCCGGAGGCGGCGCGCGCGCTGTTGGCGATGGCGCAGGACGACGTCGATCGCCAATGGCACGTCTATGCCGGCCAGGCGGCGATGCCGGGCCGCGCGGCCGCTCAGGCGCCGGCGCCGGACCAACCGGCGGCGCCCGTGCCGGCGGCGCAATCGGGAGGCGCACAGACATGAGCGACCTGACCACGCGATATCTCGGACTGACGTTGCGTTCGCCGCTGGCGGCGTCCTCCTCGCCCTTGTGCGATTCGGCGGACAACATCGCCCGGCTGGAAGATCACGGCATCGCCGCCGTGGTGCTGCCGTCGCTGTTCGAAGAGCAGCTGGAGCTGGAAAGCGCGAGCGTCGATGACGATCTGGCGCGCGGCGCGGAGAGCTTCGCCGAGGCGCTGAGCTACTTTCCCGAGATGCGGACCTACAACCTCGGGCCGGACCGCTACCTCGAGCTCATTCGCGGCGCCAAGGAGCGCGTCGCCATTCCGGTGATCGCCAGCCTCAACGGCGTCTCCGCCGGCGGCTGGATCCGCTACGCGCGGCTGATGCAAGAGGCGGGCGCGGATGCCGTCGAGCTCAATCTCTACGCCATCGCCACCGATCCGGCGCTGACCGGCGCGGAATTGGAACAGGGCCAGCTCGAGCTGGTTTCGGCGATCAAGCGAAGCCTCGACATTCCCATGGCGGTGAAACTTTCGCCCTTCTTCAGCGCCCCGGCCAACATCGGCCGGCGGCTCGATGAGGCCGGCGCCGACGCGCTCGTCCTGTTCAACCGCTTCTATCAGCCCGACTTCGACATCGAACGGCTGGAAGTCGTGTCCAGCCTGTCGCTGAGCCGTCCCGAGGAGTTGCTCATGCGGCTGCACTGGGTCGCGATCCTGTGCCGCCGCGTCCGCGCCGACCTCGCGATCACCGGCGGCGTGCACAGCGCGCAGGACGTCGTCAAATGCGTCATGGCCGGCGCGCGCGTGGCGTTCATGGCGTCCGCATTGCTCGAGAACGGCGTTCATCACGCCGACCGGGTGCTGGGCGAACTCGATCGCTGGCTCGACGAGCACGAATACGCGTCGATCGGCGATATGTGCGGGAGCATGGGCTACGACGCGGTTCCCGACACCAGCGCCTACGAGCGGGGAAACTACATGAAGGTGCTCAGCTCTTACACGCTCAAGCCCGGCGCACTTAACGGCTGATTGGTCGACGCATAATGAAATGAAAAGAGCGGCGCGTTGCGGCTCTCGTCAATGCAGCGGCTTTGGCGCCTGAAATAGACGATCCGCGCGCCGTTGGAAGGCGCCGAGGATGTCGGCGAACATGGCGTCGAACACGCGCGAGGCTACGGCGCCCAGAACCGGGTTGCCGAACTCGTAATCGACCAAAAACTCGACCCGCGTGAGATCCTCACCCTCCGGCTCGAAGTTCCAGACCACCTGGAGATGGCGCAACGGGCCTTCGAGCGCCTCGACCTCGATCTGACGGGCGGCACGATCGGCGGTCGTTCGGTTGGTATAGCTGACGTCGAACGCGGAAATGCCGACGGTCATGCGCGAGACGACGACGGTGCGGCCCGCTTCGTCCGCCCTCCGCGCGAAAACCCTCACCGCCCGGCAATGCGGCACGAATGCCGGGTAACGCTCGAGGTCGAGAACGAGGTCGAACAACTCGGTCCAGCGATGAGGGATGCGCTTGACGATCCTGGCGCCCTGCCCGTCGGCAGGCCGGCGATCCGCGATGGCGCCGATCGCGCGCGGCCAGGCTGCGCGCGTGATCCTCGAGCCGTCCAACGTGTCATGGTGCTGCATGGCTTGGCACCTCGTTTGCGCGGCCCAGCCGACGGCTCACGCGTTGAGGCGGTCGAGCATCGACTGGTTGCGCAGCAAAATTCGCCGCGAAGAAGCCAGCTCGATCGCTGCGTCGTGCTCGAGCTGGGTCAGCGTGCGCGACACCGTCTCGATGGTGAGCCCGAGATAGTCGGCAATGTCCTGACGCGACATCGGCAGATCGACCGAATTGCCGCTGCGGTTGCGCTCGGCCATCTCGAGAAGGAACGCGGCGATGCGCTCTTGCGCGTTGCGGATGAGCAGCAGCATGTGGTTCTGCGCCCGCCCGAGTTCCTGCGCCGTGAGCGTCCACAACTGGCGCGCCACCTCGGGATCGCGTTCGGCGAGCGCGATAACCGCGCTGCGCTTGATCACGAGCACGGCCGAATCGACGATCGCCTCGGCCGACGAGGCGTGGGTGGCGCCGGCCTCGAGGCCGAACATGTCGCCGGGCAACAGGAACGCGCCGATCTGGCGCCGGCCGTCGTTGAGCACGCGGTAGGTGCGCACGGCGCCGCTGACCACCTTGTAAAGATAGTCGGCCGGCTCGTTCTCGCCGTAGATTTCCACATTGCGCGCGAACGGCATGGGCGCGCCCATGAGGTCGAGCGAACTGCCGAGCGGTACGCCGTTGGGGCCACGCACCGTTGCGGGATGGCGGGATGAACTCGGGTGGATTGCGGTTCGCATCAGCATGGCCATGTCCTCCAAAACTCGCCCGAGCATTTGGATAGCGGGGCCCGCCGCGGCGGAAAATTCAGATAATCGCCTTAAGGGTTTCTACGTAGTCCGGTCGCCCGGCGACATCCTGCCTGTTTTCAAGGACTTAGCCGGCCGGACGGCGGTTGACGCGCGCCTGCGCCCATGTTTGATGCCGGCCAAACGCAAGGGCGGTGCATGGCCGATTCCGCTTTCACCGACGAGACCGCAATCCCCGCGGCGCCGGCCGCGGCCGAGCGGCTACGGCGCAGAGCGAGCGACTACGCCCTCGCGCTCGCAGTCTCTTTGCTCGGCTTTGCCGTGCGGCGCCTGCTCGATCCGGTCGTCACGGTCCAGGCGACCTATATTTTCTTCACCCCCGCGATCATCATCGCGGGCGCCGTCGGCGGCTTTGGACCCGGCCTGCTCGCGACCGCGTTCGGCGTTGCCGGCGGGCTCTATTTCGCCGGCGATCTTCCGGCGCCCAACGCGCGCGAACTCGCCAGCGCGGCGGCATTCGGCGCGATCGGCTTCGGCATCGCCTGGTTCGGCGGCTGGTTTCGCCGCAACCGCCGCGCCGCCGCGGCCGCTGCCGAGCAGGTGCTGGCGCGCGAGGCCCATCTCAACTCGATCCTCGAAACCGTGCCCGACGCGATGATCGTGATCGACGAGCGCGGCATCATCCACGACTTCAGCGCCGCGGCGCAACGGACCTTCGGCTACAGTGCAGAAGAGGCGGTGGGCCAGAACGTGAAGATGCTGATGCCCTCGCCCTACCGCGAAAGCCACGACGGCTATCTCGCGCGCTATCGCGACACCGGCGAGCGCCGCATCGTCGGCATCGGCCGGGTGGTGGTGGGCGAACGCAAGGACGGCGCCACCTTCCCGATGGAGCTGGCGGTCGGCGAGATGCGCTCGAATGACCGGCGGTTCTTCACCGGTTTCGTGCGCGACCTCACCGAGCGACAGGAGACCGAGTCGCGGCTGCAGGAGCTGCAGAGCGAACTCGTTCACATCTCGCGCCTGACCGCCATGGGCGAAATGGCCTCGACGCTTGCGCACGAACTCAACCAGCCCCTCTCGGCGATCGCCAACTATTTGAAGGGCGTGCGCCGCCTGCTCGAGCGCGCCGACGGTGCGCCGTCCCCCGTGATCGCCGACGCGGTCGGCAAGGCGGCCGACCAGGCCTTGCGCGCTGGCGACATCGTGCGGCGGCTGCGCGAGTTCGTCGCCCGCGGCGAGAGCGAGCGACGGGTCGAAAGCCTCCCCAAGCTGGTGGAGGAAGCAAGCGCGCTCGCGCTCGTCGGCGCCAAGGAACAAGGCATCCGCGTGCGCACTCACTACGACGTCGATGTCGACCTGGTGCTGGCCGACAAGGTGCAGGTCCAGCAGGTGCTGCTCAATCTCATGCGCAACGCGGTCGAAGCCATGGCCGGTTCGCCGCGTCGCGAGCTGCTGATTTCCACGACGTCCGCCGACGCGATGGCCGTGATCAACGTGGCCGACAGCGGCATGGGCATCGACGCGGAGATGGCCGCGCAGCTGTTCCAGCCTTTCGTCACCACCAAACCGCACGGCATGGGAGTAGGACTTTCGATCTCGCGCACGATCGTCGAGGCGCACGGCGGGCGCATCTGGACCGAACCCAATCCCGGCGGCGGGACGATCTTCCGCTTCACCCTGCCGCGCGTGTCCGACGAGGACGTCCGCGATGTCGAATGACCAGACGGTGTACGTGATCGACGACGACGAGGCGGCGCGCGACTCGCTCGCGTTTCTCTTCCGCACCGCCGAGGTCGACGTGCACACCTACGCCTCGGCGGTCGAGTTCCTCGCTGCCGCGCCCGCGCTCAAAGGCGGCTGCGTCGTCACCGACGTGCGCATGCCGCAGATGGACGGCCTCGAACTGCTGCGCCGGCTGCGCGCCCTCGACCTCGCCCTGCCGGTGATCGTCATGACCGGCCACGGCGACATTCCGCTCGCGGTCGAGGCGATGAAGGCGGGGGCGGCGGATTTTTTCGAAAAGCCGTTCAGCGACGACGCCATGCTTGCCGCGGTGCGCCGCGCGCTCGGGCGCCAGCAGCAAGACCGCGCGCGCGCGGCGGAACGCGACGCGGTGAAGGAGCGGCTCGCAAGCCTGTCGGCGCGCGAACGCCAGGTGCTCGAGGGGCTGGTGGCCGGCAAGGCGAACAAGGTGATCGCGTTCGACCTCGGCATCAGCGCGCGCACCGTGGAAATCTACCGGGCCAACGTGATGACCAAGATGGAGGCCGCGAGCCTGTCCGAGCTGGTGCGCATGGCGCTCTCGGCGGGCCTCCTGGGCGAGGCGACGAAATAGCGGCGCCGCGCGTTTCGGCTTCCATTTGACCTAGATCAATGTCCGCCGCCCGGCATCGGCTTTGATCCTCCCCAACAGGCGCCGTTGCGGAGAAAGCTTTGCCCAGCTCGAGAGAACCTTCTCGCGCCAGTTCGGTCGTCGTCGTCATCGATGGCGACCTTGCCGTCCGCAGTTCCCTCGTTTTCTCTCTCGGGCTCGAGGGCTATGCCGTGCGCGGCTATGAGCGTCCCGGCGCCCTGCTGGCCGAAGCGGAAGTCCCCGGCTGCGACTGTCTGATCATAGATTACAATTTGCCCGGCACCGATGGGCTCACCGCGCTCGACAACTTGCGCAATCGCGGCGTGCGGGCACCGGCGATCCTCATCGCCAGCATGGCCACCAACGCGTTGCGGGCGCGCGCCGCGGCCGCGAAGGTCCCCATCATTGAAAAGCCGCTGCTGGGGAATACGTTGCTCGATGCCGTTCGCAACGCAATCGCCCGGAACGCGCA
>DASPVJ010000027.1:0-4094 GCA_035622435.1 Xanthobacteraceae bacterium
CCAATCCGGCACTACATCCGAGTCCTGCAACCGCCGCCAAACAGGCCGCCGCGACAGCGGAACGGGAAGCCGTCCAATGCCGATGAGAAAACATCATTTCCTCCCAGGTTCTTGAACCGGTCACCCTAGACCGTCTTGTTGTGGCTGTGAATATGAGATTGTGTCTTCATTGAAATCTACCGATACCTGCGCCGTCGCAAAAATGTTGCGCCGCGGCAGCATCGCTCTTGCAGGTCGCAGGGGGCACGCGTTCGAGCCCGAGCAGTGCACTGTCCCGACGCACCGGCGCTTCGCCATGCCGTTGTTTTTGCACCCATTTCCGGCTCCAATGTCGGGAATGGAACCTTTGAGCCGCAACCGCGTTTATGGTCCGCCAAGCCAGGAGGTCAGCTATGTGGGTTTCCATATGTGTCATGACCATCGCGACGGCGATCCTTTGCTGCGTGGCCGCCACGCTCATGCAGCCGAAGGATGATCGCGCCACGCTTGGATAAGCTCCGACCACGGGCCCCCCGGCCGTTGCTCTCCCTCGGGGCGACGGCCGGGGTTTGATTTTGGCGACCACTGCGCGTGTGCTTTACCTGCAACGGAATTGATCCGATCCTCCGGTCGCGGCAGCGTAAGGCCGACCGCGAGGACCGATCATGGAACCGCTCCCGTTTTCGCAGCTCATGGGGCTCGTCATCGTCAGCGTCGCGCCCGACTGCGTGAAGGCCGAGCTGCCGGTGCGCGAGGCGTTATGCACGCGGCCGCCGGTGCTGCACGGAGGCGCGCTTATGGCGTTTGCCGATACGCTCGGCGCGGTCGCGACGATCGCGAACCTGCCCGACGGCGCCGGCACCACCACGATCGAGAGCAAGACCAATTTCTTCGCCGCGATCCCCCTCGGCGACACCGCCCGCGCCGAATGCACGCCGCTCCACCGCGGCCGCTCCACCATGGTGTGGCAGACGCGGATAACCCGCGGCGACGGAAGGCTCGCGGCGGTGGTGACGCAGACGCAGTTGGTGCTGCCGAAGACGCCGTAGCCCGCATTGAGCGTAGCGAAATGCGGGGCTGCCATCCCCGGATTTCGCGGCTGCGCCGCTCGATCCGGGCTACAAAGCTACTTGCGCTTCGCCACCCCGATCAGCCGGTCGAGCTTCGCCGGGTCGCGGGCGAGCGCCTCGCTCGGGCCGTCGTAGACGATGCGGCCTCGGTCCATGACCACGGCGCGCGGGGAAAGGTCGAGCGCCAGGCGCGTGTTCTGCTCGACCAGCACCAAGGTGAGCCGCTCGGTCTCCGAGAGCTGCCGCAGCGCGCGGGCCAATTCCTCGACGATCACCGGGGCAAGGCCCTCCGACGGCTCGTCCATCAAGGTCACCGACGGGTTGCCGACCAGCGCGCGGCCGATCGCCAGCATCTGCTGCTCGCCGCCGGAGAGCTGATTGCCGCGGTGGCCGCGCCGTTCGGCCAGCCGCGGGAACAATTCGAACACCGCCTCGACGCTCCACCGTCCCGGCCGCGCCGCGATCTCGAGGTTCTCTCGCACCGAGAGCGAGGCGAAGATCTCCCGTTCCTGCGGCACGTAGCCGAGCCCGGCGCGGGCGCGGCGATGGATGGGAAAGCGGGAAATGTCCTCGCCGTTGAGGCGCACCTGACCGCGGTGCAGGCTGGTGTGGCCCATCACCGTGCCGAGCAAGGTGGTCTTGCCGACGCCGTTGCGGCCGATCACCGACAGCCGCTCGCCTACGGCCAAGCTGAGGCGCACATCCTCGATCACCACGGTCTCGCCGTAGCCGGCCGACACGCCGTCAAGCTCGAGCGCGGCGCGGCCTTCAGCCATGGCGCGCCCGGCGGCGATGGTCTTCGCCGAGATAGACCGCGCGCACCCGTTCGTCGGCGGCGATCTGCGCCGGCGGGCCCTCGGTGAGGATCGCGCCCGCGACCAGCACGGTGATGCGCTCGGCGAAGCGGAACACCACGTCCATGTCGTGCTCGATGATCAGGACGGCGATGGCGGGATCGAGGCGGGCGATGACGTCGAGGATGAGGTGGCTCTCCGACGACGGCACGCCGGCGGCGGGCTCGTCGAGCAACAAAAGCCTGGGCCTTTGCGCGAACGCCATGGCGATTTCGACCAGGCGCTGGCGCCCATAGGGCAGTTCGCGCACCGGCTTGAGCGCGTCGTCGCCGAGCGCGAGCGTCTCGATCAGCTCGATCGCCTCGTCGATCACCGCCCGCTCGGCGCCGGCCGGGCTGAGAAGCCGGTTGCACGCGCCGGTGCGCTCGCCGATCGCGAGGTAGATGTTGTCGAGCACGGTCAGCCCGCGGAACAGCTGGTTGATCTGGAACGTACGGGCGATGCCGCGCTGCGCGCGGGCCGCCTGCGACAGGCCGGTGATGTCCTCGCCGTCGAGCAGCACCTGTCCGGCGGACGGCTTGAGCGCCCCGGTGATGAGGTTGACGAGGGTGGTCTTGCCGGCGCCGTTGGGCCCGATCAGCGCGCACCGCGCGCCGGGCTCCAGGATCAAGGCGATGTCGCGCGCCACCTGCAGCGCGCCGAAACTCTTGCTCAGGCCGCGGGTTTCGAGGACGGGCGTGGTCATGCGGGTGCTTCGCGCGGACGCCGGATTATAGCCTAAAGCGTGATGGCTTTTCTTCGAATCGCGTCCCGCTTTAGCTTATTGTTGGAGCATGATGTTTTCCGAAAACCGGTACCCACCCCGCATCAAGTGCGGGGCAGGCATTTTCGGCATCATGCTCTAGCGCGATTTCAACAGGCCCCACAGGGTGGCAAGGTCGTCGAGACCGACGAGACGGTACCGGTAGATCACCTGGAAGGCGGCGAACACGACGGCGGACACGATCGTCGTCCAGATCACCTTGGACCAGAGCTTCGGCAGGTGCGGCGCGCCCGGATCGCTGCCCGGCACCACCTCGCCGCTTTCGGCCTGGGAGCGGATGCCCCACGGCAGCACCGCGAACAGCACCACCCACCAGATGATGAAGAAGATCGCGAGCGAAGTGGAAACCGCCATGCCTCACGCCTGCTCGAGTTCGACGAGCGTGCCGCAGAAATCCTTGGGATGCAGGAACAGCACCGGCTTGCCGTGGGCGCCGGCTCTCGGCTCGCCGTCGCCGAGCACCCGCGCGCCCTGCGCTTTGAGCGCGTCGCGGGCCGCGACGATGTCGTCGACCTCGTAGCACAGATGATGGATGCCGCCGTCCGGATTGCGCTCGAGGAATTTGGCGATGGGCGAACCTTGCCCGAACGGCTCCAACAACTCGATCTTGGTGTTGGGCAAGGTGATGAACACGGTGGTGACGCCGTGCTCGGGCTGCGCCACCGCGGCCGAGACCTCGGCGCCGAGCGTGTCGCGGTAGACCGCCGCCGCCTTGGCGATGTCGCGCACGGCGATCGCCACGTGATTGAGCCGTCCGATCATGCTCGACATTATACCGACGTTGCTGGACCCCGCGCGGGAGCCGAGGACACATAGGCCAAGAGCCATGCAGGAGCAATCCGCCACGACGGCGCGAGCTTATGGGCGGCGGCCATGATCGGCTTCGCCCATGCCCCGTGCGACGAGGGCGTGATGCGGGCTGCACCGCAGACGCCGGGCTGCGCCGAACGTGCCAAGCCGTGGGTACTGGCGGCGACCATCCTCGGCTCGGCCATGGCGTTCATCGACGGCTCCGTCGTCAACGTGGCGCTGCCGGCGATCCAGGCGGCGCTCAACGTCTCGCTCGAAGGGGCGCAGTGGGTCGTCAACGGCTACATGCTCATGCTGGGCGCGCTGACGCTGATCGGCGGGGCGGCGGCCGACCGCTTCGGCCGGCGAAAGGTGTTCGCGCTCGGCATCGCCCTGTTCGCGGCGGCATCGATCGGTTGCGGCCTCGCCGCAAACGCCCCCATCCTGGTGGCGTTCCGCCTGGTGGAGGGCATCGGCGGCGCTCTCATGGTGCCGTCGAGCCTCGCCATCATCAGCGCCGCCTTCCCGGAAGAGACCCGCGGCCGGGCGATCGGTACCTGGGCGGGCTTCTCGGCGTTGACCACGGCGCTCGGTCCGATCCTCGGCGGCTTCCTGGTGGACGCCTTTTCGTGGCGGACG
>DASPVJ010000028.1:0-3904 GCA_035622435.1 Xanthobacteraceae bacterium
GGGATATCTGAAGAACAAGGCGGCGACCGACAAGGAGTTCGCCGGCGGCTGGTTCCACTCCGGCGACCTCGGCGTGATGCATCCGGACGGCTACATCCAGCTCAAGGACCGCTCCAAGGACATCATCATCTCGGGCGGCGAAAACATTTCATCGATCGAGGTGGAGGACGCGCTCTACAGGCACCCGGCGGTGCAGGCCGCCGCGGTCGTCGCCAAGCCGGACGACAAGTGGGGCGAGACGCCGTGCGCGTTCGTGGAGCTGAAGCCCGGGGCCACCGCCAGCGTCGAGGAGATGGTCGCGTGGTGCCGCAAGCACCTCGCGAGCTACAAGTGCCCCCGCTACGTCGTGTTCGCCGAGGTCCCGAAGACCTCGACCGGCAAGATCCAGAAATTCAAGCTGCGCGAAATGGCCAAGGCGGTGTGAGTCCGAGGACGACAGTCGCGCACCTGTCATTGCGAGGAGCCCGAAGGGCGACGAAGCAATCCAGGAGTCGCAGCCGCCGTCCTGGATTGCTTCGCTTCACTCGCAATGACGGGCGAAGTGGACGCCCTCTGAAAATGCGACCGCCGACCTCCCCGGGGAGGCCGGCGGCTCAACGCACCAAACTGTCGGCGCCCTCAGTGCACGAGTTCGACGTGCCTGAGGCGTACGATTTCGTCCTTCACATGCAGCTTGCGACGCTTCAATTCGCCAACCTTCAGATCGTCGATGGACGGATGCGCGAGCGCCTCGCTGATTTCAGCCTCGAGCGCCCGGTGCCGTTTCTCCAGTTCCGCAAGATGCGATTGCATGGACATGTGGGGGGTTCTCCTCGGTCAGATCGTCACCTGACCGTTATAGTGTGCCACGAACCGGCCGTTTCGTCGATATCGGATTGATTGTGCAGCGCAGCATATCCGCCCAATTCGTAAGCAAATTGCGGCCGGCTTGAAGCCAAATGGCCAAAACGGGATACTTGCCCGCGAACCTGGCGGGATTTCCGGCCCCAAGGACCGGAAGTGCTTGATTTGATCGCATTTTCTGCGGCAAACGGTACCGCCCCCGGATGCGCTCCGGGGTCGGACTTTTGCCCGGAAATGCCCTGGCCTGCGGCACGCCTGCGATGACCGAAGAGGAAGAACGCGAGCTCCGCGCGACGCTGATGCGCCTGCAGCAGGAGCACCGCGACCTCGATGCCGCCATCGGGGCGCTGCAGAACACCATCGGGGCGGATTTGCTCCAGGTTCAGCGGCTCAAGAAGCGCAAGCTGTTCCTGCGCGACCGCATCACCTATATCGAGGATCAGCTCACCCCCGACATCATCGCGTGAGCGGCGGCGCTACCCGGATTTCCCCAACAATTTCCCGATGTTAACCAAAAGCTGCGGCCGTTTCGCCTTGCCACTGGGTCGGCGATTCCTATAAGCCTTGTTTTTTACGCCGAGCTGGAAGGCGCGGATGGCGGCAAAGCCGGTGGCGATCGTCATGGGAAGCCAGTCGGACTGGACGACCCTTCGCCATGCCGCCGAGACGCTCGATGCGCTGGGCGTGGGCTACGACGCCCGCATCGTCTCGGCGCACCGCACCCCGGACCGGCTTTATGCGTTCGCCAAGGGCGCGCGCGACGCCGGCTTCAAGGTCATCATCGCCGGCGCCGGCGGTGCCGCGCACCTGCCGGGCATGACCGCGGCGCTGACCACCTTGCCGGTGTTCGGCGTGCCGGTGGAATCCCAGGCGCTCGCCGGGGTCGATTCGCTCTATTCGATCGTGCAAATGCCGCCCGGCGTGCCGGTCGGGACGCTGGCCATCGGCCGCGCCGGCGCGATCAACGCGGCGCTGCTCGCCGCGAGCGTACTCGCGCTCGCCGACGACGCGCTCGCGGCACGGCTTAAGGCCTGGCGGGAGCGCCAGACCGAGGCCGTCGCCGAGCGCCCCACCAACGAGCCCGCCGCGTGACCCGTCCCGCGCCGGCGCTCGGCTCCGACGGCACGATCGGCATTCTCGGCGGCGGCCAGCTCGGCCGCATGCTCGCCCTGGCGGCGGCGCGGCTCGGCCTGAAGTGCCACGTCTATGCGCCCGACCCGCAATCGCCGGCGTTCGACGTGGTGCGCCGCGCGACCCGCGCGGACTACGCCGACGAGAGCGCGCTCGACCGTTTCGCGAGCGACGTCGACGTGGTCACTTACGAGTTCGAGAACGTGCCGGTGGAGACCGCGCGCTTCCTGGCGGCGCGCCGGCCGGTGCTGCCCGATCCCGCCGTGCTGGCGACCACCCAGGACCGCCTGGCCGAGAAGGATTTCGTCGCCGGCCTGCAAATCGCGACCGCGCCCTATCGCCGGATCGACGGCCCGGCGGATCTCGCCCCCGCGCTCGAGGCGGTCGGCCGGCCGGCGGTGCTCAAGACCCGGCGCTTCGGCTACGACGGCAAGGGCCAGGTGCTGCTGCGCAACGGCGCCGCGCCCGAGACCGCCTGGAACGAGATCGGCGGCGCGGCGTCGATTCTCGAAGCCTTCGTGGCGTTCGAGCGGGAGATTTCCGTGGTGGCCGCACGCGGCCGCGACGGCCGCATCGCCTGTTTCGACGTGACCGAGAACGAGCATCGCGACCACATCCTCAAGGTCTCGCGGGTGCCCGCCGCGGTGACGCCCGCGGTTGCGGCCGAAGCGCGTCGGATCGCCGAGGCGATCGCCGCCGCCTTCGACTATGTCGGCGTGCTCGCCGTCGAAATGTTCGTGGTGCGCGAGGGCGCAGGTTACGGGGTGCTGGTCAACGAGGTCGCGCCGCGGGTGCACAATTCCGGCCATTGGACCCTCGATGGCGCCTCGGTCTCGCAGTTCGAGCAGCACGTGCGGGCGATCGCCGGCTGGCCGCTGGCAACGCCAGCGCGGCGCGGGCGGGTCGAGATGATCAACCTGATCGGCGCCGAGGTCGACGAGTACCGGCACTGGCTCGACGTGCCGGGCGCGGCGGTTCACCTCTATGGCAAGGCTGGCGTCCGTCCCGGCCGCAAGATGGGGCACGTCACGCGGGTGTTTCCCGAGTGAAAGTCGCCGCGCGTGGACTTTCCGCGGCAAGTCTGCTACAGGCCGCGCACGCTTGGCAGCGGCGCATCCGCGGATGGTTATTGCCGCCCCGACCACAACCGATCGAGAGGAACAACGCGTGCAGGTTCTCGTCCGTGACAACAACGTCGACCAGGCCCTCAAGGCGCTCAAGAAGAAGATGCAGCGCGAGGGCATTTTCCGCGAGATGAAGCTCCGCGGCCATTACGAAAAACCATCCGAGAAGAAGGCGCGGGAAAAGGCGGAGGCGATCCGCCGCGCCCGCAAGCTGGCGCGCAAGCGCGCCCAGCGCGAAGGCCTGCTCCCCGGAAAGCCCAAGCCGGTCACCCGCGGCGGCGGCCCCGGAGTCCGCAGCGGTCCCCCGCGCTGAGCCTAAAGCGCGATGGCTTCTCTTCGAATCGCCATCCCGCTTTAGCTTATTGTTGGAGCATGATGTTTTCCGAAAACCGGTACCCACCCCGCATCAAGTGCGGGGCAGGCCTTTTCGGCATCATGCTCTAGGCTGCTCGCGCCGCGCGATGCGGAGAGCGCCGCATCGGGGACAGGCCATGACCCAGCCGCACGTTCATGCCGGGCCCAAGCTGCGCAGCGCGGCGGTGCTCGTCACGCTGACGGCGGCGCTCGCCGCCTGCAGCACCGTGACCAAGTCGACGAGTACCGAGGAGCAGGACACCGCCTACGCGGCCGCCCCCACCAACATCGCCTCGCTCTCCGAGGTGGTGCAGCGCAATCCGGCCGACCCGCAGGCCTACAACATGCGCGGCACCGTGCTCGGGCGCGCCGGCCGCTACGAGGAGGCGCTCGCCGACTTCGACAAGGCGGTCAGCCTCGACCCGAATTACGCCCAGGCCTACGCCAACCGC
>DASPVJ010000029.1:0-13647 GCA_035622435.1 Xanthobacteraceae bacterium
TCGTTGATTACGACGCCGCCGGTCGACCGCCTGGCGGTGCGCACGTACATCTCGCCGTTCGATCCGGTGATCGTGCGCGAGGCGTTGCGGCGCGAGCATTATCGCGGTGGCCAGAGCTTCTACGTGGTGCCGCGCATTGCCGATCTCGAGGAGGTCGCCGAATTCCTCGCCGAGGCAACGCCCGAGCTCAAGTTCGCTCGCGCCCACGGACAGATGGCGTCCGGCGCCCTGGAGGACACCATGACGGCCTTCTACGACGGCAAGTACGACGTGCTGCTGTCGACCGCGATCGTCGAATCCGGGCTGGACATCCCCAACGCCAACACCCTGATCGTACACCGCGCCGACATGTTCGGCCTCGCCCAGCTCTACCAGCTGCGCGGCCGGGTGGGCCGCGCCAAGGTGCGCGCCTATGCGCTCTTCACCCTGCCGGCGGAGAAGAAGATCACCCCGCAGGCCGAACGCCGGCTCAAGGTGCTGCAGTCCCTCGACACCTTGGGCGCCGGGTTCCAGCTCGCCTCCCACGACCTCGACATTCGCGGCGCCGGCAATCTGCTCGGCGAGGAGCAGTCCGGCCATATCAAGGAAGTCGGCTTCGAGCTTTATCAGGAGATGCTCGAAGAGGCGGTGCTCAGTCTCAAGGCCGGCATCGGCGCGCCGGTCGCCGACCGCTGGTCGCCGCAGATCACTATCGGCACCCCAGTGCTCATTCCGGAGGACTACGTGGCGGACCTTTCCGTCCGGCTCGCGCTCTACCGGCGCCTGGCGGAAATCGAGGACGAGCGCGACATCGACGCGTTCGGCGCGGAATTGGTCGACCGCTTTGGCCCGCTGCCGCCCGAGGTCGACCATTTGCTCAGAATCGTCGCCATCAAGACGCTGTGCCGCCGCGCCAATGTCGAAAAGATCGAGGCCGGCCCCAAGGGCGCGGTGGTCTCGTTGCGCGACAATACCTTTGCCGATCCCGACGCGCTCGTCGCCTTCATTCGCGCGCAGGGTCCGTCGGCGCGGGTGCGACCGGACATGAAAGTGGTGTTCTTCGCCGACTGGCAGCGCCCGGACGAGCGCCTCAAGGGCGCCGCGCAAATCCTGCGCGGCCTCGTGCGCATCGCCGAGCCGGCCAAGGCGGCGTGAGGCGTCCGCCTACGCAGGCGCCATGCCGACCCTTGCGCGGGTCGGCATGTGGCGCTCATGCACCGCGATCAGGGTGACGATTGCTGACACCAGCGCGCAGCCCCCGAGGAAATAGAGGCCGCTCTCGAAGCTTCCGGTGTGGTCTTTGAGCCACCCGACCGCCACCGGGCCGATCAGGCCGCCGAAGTTGCCGAGCGAGTTGATCGCCGCGATCGCCGCCGCTGCCGCCGTGCCGCTGAGATAGGTCGAGGGCAGCGGCCAGAACGACGTCTTCATGCCGTAAAAGCCGATAGTCGCCAGCGACAAGCCGGCGAGCGCCCACAGGCTGCTGCTGAGCAGCCCGGCCACGCACAGGCCGACCGCAGCGGCAAGGCACGTGAAGAACAAATTCCAGCGACGCTCGAGCATGCGGTCGGTGATATAGCCGCAAACGATCATGCCGATGGTGCCGGCGATGTAGGGGATGGGCGACACGTAGCCGGTCGCCAAGGTCGACAGGCCGAGCTGCTTGAGCATCAGCGGCAGGAACAGGACGAGACCGAGGCTCGCCGTGGCTATCCCCAAATAGATCACTGCCAGCGCCAGGCTCCGCAGGTTGAGGAGCGGCAGCAACGTATAGCCAAAAAGAATCAGGCCGGCCGGGCCGAGTATCACCAGAACCGCCGTCTCGAAGCTGGTGACGATGCTCCACTGCAGCATGAAGTGGAGAAAGAACAGCACCAGCGCCAGCGCGGCGGCGGCGATCGCCGTCATTGCGAGGACGCGCATATTGAGAAGCGAGTGAAACGCCGCCGGCCTGCCCGTCAAATCGATCGCGGTGCGCTCCGCCTCGAGCTGTGCCGTCAGCCACTCGCGCTCGTGCGGCTCAAGCCAGTGCGCTTGGGCCGGCCGGTCGGTCAGGTAGAAGAACACCACGAAGCCGAGAATCACCGCCGGCGTCGCCTCGCACAGGAACACCCAGCGCCACCCGGCGAGCCCGAAAAGACCCTCGAGCCAGACGAGCAAATTGGTCGAGATCGGACCGCCCATGAAGATCGCAATCGGGATCGCCGTCATGAACCAGCCGACCACCCGCCCGCGATACTGCGCCGGGAACCAATAGGTGAAATAGAGGATCATGCCGGGGAAGAAGCCCGCTTCGCATACGCCGAGGAAGAAGCGAACCGTGGCGAAGCTGGTCGAGTCGGTGACGAAGGCGGTCAAGCCGGAGAACAGGCCCCAGGTAATCATGATGCGGGCGATCCATATGCGCGCGCCGACGCGATCGAGAATCATGTTGCTCGGCACTTCGAACAGGCAATAGCCCCAGAAGAAGGCGGTGGCGCCCAGCGCATAGACCGTGGCGGTGAAACCCAGATCCTTGTTCATGGTCAGCGCGGCGAAGCTGACGTTGATGCGGTCGAGGTAGCAGATGAAATACGCCACGAACAGCAGCGGCAGCAGCCGCAGATAGATTTTGCGGATGATCGTCTTCTCGGCGTCGGCGTCCACGTCCACGGCGCATCTCCCCAGAGGCATTCTTGATCATGGGTCGGCTGCATCGCCGCCCGAACTCAGCATAGCACGCAATGCGGCCGGATCACCCGGCGATAAGCTCGAGCACCGCGTCGGCGAACAGGCGCGGTACCTCCGCCGGCAAGTTGTGTCCGGCGACCGGGATCACCCGGCGCCGATAGGGGCCGGTGAAGAAACGGGCGTGCTGCTCCGATTGCGCCGGCGGGCCGACCCCGGAGGCTTCGCCGTGCAGCACGATGGTCGGCACGGAGATTTTCGGCTGCGCGGCCAATTGTTGCTCGATCGGCTCCACGGCCGGATCGCCGGGCGCATAGCCGTAGCGATGACGGTAGGACTGGATGACCACGTCGACGAAGTCCGGATTGTCGAACGAGACGGCGGTCCGCGCGTAGGTCGCCTCGTCGAACCGCCAATTGGGCGACCACAGGCGCCACAGCAGCCGGCAGAAGTCGCGGCGGTTGGCCGTGAGCCCGGCGCGGCCGCGCTCGGTGTGGAAGTAATACTGGTACCAGAACCGGTATTCCAGCTCGGGCGGCAGCGGTTTGGCCGACGCGGCGATGTTCTGGATGTTGTAGCCGCCGCCCGATAGAAGGCAGCGCACGCGCTGGGGCCACAGCGCCGCGACGATGCAGGCGGCGCGTCCGCCCCAGTCGTAGCCGGCAAGCGCCGCGCGCTCGATGTTGAGCGCGTCGAGGAGATCGAGGAGGTCCTTCCCGAGCGCCGCCTGCTGGCCCGAGCGCGGGGTGTCGGCGGAGAGGAACCGGGTCGGGCCGTAGCCGCGTAGGTAAGGCACGACGACCCGGCATCCGGCGGCGACCAGGGGTGGGACCGCGGCGTCGTAGGCGCGCACGTCATAGGGAAAGCCGTGCATGAGCAGCACGGGCGTGCCGGCGGCCGGGCCGCTCTCCTCGTAGGCGATGTCCAGCGTTCCGGTGCGAACGCGCTTGAGCACGCCGCTCACGTCGCCTCCTCGCGTTCGTATGGCGCGCTCAGCCCGGTTGGGCAGGCGCGGCTTCGGCCGGCTGTGCCTCGCGGCGCGCGGACTCCTCGGCGGCGCGGGCGATCGCGTCGGCGAGATACTCCGGCGATTGTGCGCCGGAAACCGCAAGCACATTGCCGAAGATGAAGCACGGTACGCCGTCGATGCCGGCAGCTTTCGCACTTTCCGCTTCGCGTGTGACCCGATCGACGTCGGCGTCACCTGGGAGCAGGTTTCGCACCAGTTCGCCGTCGAGGCCGCACTCCACCGCGGCCTTGACCAGCACGTCGCGGTCGGAGAGGTCGCCGCCTTCGGCGAAGTAGAGTTCCATCAGCCGCTGCTTCATGCGCGACGCGGCGCCGGCGTTGCGCGCCCACAGGATCAGCCGGTGGCAATCGAGCGTGTTGGGCTGGCGGGAAATTTTGTCGGGCGCGTAGACCAGGCCTTCTTCGGCCGCCGCCTGCTGCACGCGCCGCGCCATGCCGGCATAGCGCTCGACCGACCCGAACTTGGTTTCGAGGTAGGTCTTGCGGTCGATCCCTTCGCGCGGCACCCAGTCGTTGAGGAAATAGGGCCGCCAGCGCAGTTCGACGGGGACGGCCGGGGCGAGCGCGAGGGCTTTTTCCAGGCGGCGCTTGCCGATGTAGCACCACGGGCAAACCACGTCGGAGACGATATCGATGGGCATGGGAGCGGTGGGCATGGCCGGACCTTCGGTTGATCCCACCGAACGTAGGCGCCGGATCGGTTGGCCGCAACTATGCGGCCGTAACGCGGCGCTTGTCGCGGAAGGCGCCGACGACCAGCGGATTTGTGCCCTGGTCGGCGAGCTTGTCGCGGATCAATGCGCGGTCGCTGCCGACGCCCGCCAGGCGATGGCCGGCGAGCATATCGGGAAGTGCCGCGACCGATCCATCCGCGTCGATCGGCGCGACGAGGTCCTGCAGGTCGCGCAGCGCGAACCGGTAGCCGCCGACGCTCACGATCCCGGCGGGCGGGCCGTCGATGACGAGCCGCTGGGTCGCGCGGTCGACATGGCAGGGATAGAGCGTGTCGACGAACCCGTCGTCGCCGATCTTCAGGCGCGGATCGCCGCGCGCAACCCCGGGCGGGAGCGGATGGGCGGGCAGCATGGCGCCGCGCATGGCGAGCGTTCCGGACGCGGTGCGGACAAGTTCGATGCCGCTCGCCTCCGCCGGCAGCCCCGCCGGCATTGCACCGTCGCCGCGGGCGAGCGCGACGAGGCCGATCTCGCCGAACGCCGGCACGTCGATGACGCGGGTGTCGCGGCCGCGCCAGGTCAGGCCGGCAGCCATGCGTTCGGGCGCACGCCAGACCGCCACGATCGCCTTCGCGGCCGAGGAGCCTACGGCATCGGCGACGCCCGGCAACACCGGACCGGGCAGCACCGCCACGTCGCAACGTTGCGCCGCCATCGCCCCCGGGTCGAACGGCTGATGCAACCGTAGGATCCCGCCGCACAACAGCCACGGCACGATGGTCGAGGCTATACCGGCGAATGACGCCGTCATCAATGCGCCGAGCACCGTGGCGTCGGCGGCAATGCGGGCTTCGCCGGCGATCGCCACCCCGGCGGCAATGAGTTCGCGATGGCTGCGCGCCACCGGCACCAGTCCGTCGGCGGTGACGTCGAACGTGACGACCGCCGTGTGTCCGGCGGCATCGCCGCCGCGGTCGAGCGGGGGCGGGGGCGCCGGCAGGGCGGAGTCGAAAACCTCGTCGAGCGGGATGAGGCCGTCGGGAACGGCGCGCCCGAAGGCGCACACGAAGCGGATGGCGAAGGTCTCCGCCGCCACATGCATGGCAAGCTCGCCATGGGCCACGGCGCCGACCCGGCGGCATGCGACGAGGGCGCGCGCGCCTACCCGGCCGAGCGCCGGACACATCTCCGCCTGCCGCCACAACAGCGGCACGGGCGCGGCGACCAACCCGGCGCGCAGTACGCCCAGCAAGGTCAGCACCGCTTCGACCACGTTGGGCAATTGCAGCGCAACGACTGCGCCCGACGGCAAGCCGAGCGACTTGAGGAGGTTGGCGATGGCCGAGACGACGCGATCGGCCTCGGCCCAGGTCGGGCGCCGCGGCGCGCCATCGGTGAAGCCTTCGCGGTCGGGCGGATCGAGGAGCGCGGGCGCATCGGGTCGGGCCGCGACGGCGCGACGAAACAAGTCGTCGAGGGTCGGCCCGCCGCTTGGCTGCGCGGCGGCCGATTGGCTCGGTGCGCCGGTGGGTCCGCTGAGAATCACGGTAACCCCTTCACGCTTCGTCTCATTGGGGCCTTCAGTTGGTGCCACCAAGTTTCCGGCGGGTAGCCGTTCAGAAAAGCTCCGCCAAGTCATATGCATTCCGAGAGAGAGCTGGTCACTAAAAAAGGTGAGCCGCTGGGGAGCAAGGCCGCTACGCTCCTATAAAACCCACTCCTAGAATATCCAACTATCCTGATTCGGTCGAAAGGTGTTTCGCTAATCTTTCAGCCATCGATCCGTATTCCCACCACTTAAAGAACAAACCGCATGATCCTAGTTTAGCCGGTTATTGGAGGCGGGCGGACGGCAAACGGGCAGAACTTCTGAACAGACACATGATTGTCGTGTCAAAAAGTCGCATACTGGGACGGTCGTGTTGCGGTCTCAAGAAGCGAGAAGGTTACACCGTGCGAAACGCTCGCTGAGCATCGCGCGTACGTACTCCATTTTGGGCCGGCGGCGAGCGGCCTCTTCGCGGCGAGATATCAACCTTCCATTGGTGCCCTGTCTCATATCGTGCTAAAGTGCACAATCATTCCTGGGGTGCGCTGACGGGCATGGCCGGCAGGGTTTTCATCAACTATCGACGAGACGACTCGATTGCCACAGCCGGTCGGCTGCATGATCGGCTGGCTCAGGTGTTTGGACGCAAGAACCTATTCATGGATGTCGACAACATCCCTGCTGGAGTCGACTTTGTTGAACACCTGAGTACGCAAGTGGCCCGTTGCGAGGTTTTCCTTGCCGTCATCGGGCCCCGTTGGCTCGATGCTAAGGACGACAGTGGCCGGCGTCGGATCGAGAATGCAGACGATTTCGTGGCGATAGAGATTGCGGCTGCGCTCGCCGGCGACATTCGTGTTATTCCGGTATTGGTCGATGGCGCGCAAATGCCGAAAGCGGTCGATCTGCCTGAGCACTTGAAGCCGCTCGTGCGCCGCAACGCTGTGGAGGTACGCAACGCTCAGTTCGGCCGGGATGCCGAAGCCTTGGCTGAGAAAATCCGCGAGGGGCTCAAACGTAGAGGGGCAAGGCAAGGTCGATGGGTTGCGGCGACCGCAACTTTGGCTGCCCTTTTTCTGGGGGGTTGGATTGGACTCTATCAGATGGGGGTGCCAGTTTGGATCCCATGGACGTCCGGGGCGGTGCAATTGGGTGACTCGGAGAAGTCCAAGGCGGACGAAGACGCGAGACGCATTGCTGATGCAAAGGCAACCGCCGACGCGGATGCCAAACGGCGGGCTGACGAAGCTGAGCGACAGCGGCTGGCCACCCTCAAGGCAGAGAAGGAGCGTGCCGATGCGGAGGCCAAACGGCGGGCCGACGAAGCTGAGCGACAGCGGCTGGCCGCCCTCAAGGCCGAGAAGGAACGTGCCGATGCGGAGGCCAAACGGCGGGCCGATGAAGCCGAGCAACGGCGGCTCGCCACTCTCGAGGCAGAGAAGGAGCACCAACCGCAACAAATTCCGCTCGTCTATTCGGCCTGGGTCAAGTTGTGCGGAAAGAATCCGCAGGGGCCCAATTCCAAGGAACTGTGCCAGACGATGAAGGAAGCCCACATGGAATCTGGCGAGTTTGTGGCCGCGGCTGCCCTCATCGAAATGGCCGGCGAGCAGAAGAAGATTCTCCAGCTCATCCTGCCGAACCGCTTACTGATTCCGCCGGGGACGCGCGTGACAATTGATTCAAACCCGCCGAGCGACGGGCCCTTCATCATTTGCGCACCGGAATTCTGCATGGCGCAGCATGAGGTAACCAACGACTTCCCGCGCAAGCTGAAGGCCGGGCAAACTCTGAAGATCCAAGCGATTAACGACCAGAAGCAGACCGTAAGCTATCTCCTGCCGCTCGCCGACTTCGCCAAGGCGTATGACGGCCCCCCCACCGATCCCAAGGTACTGGAAGAGCAGCGCAAGCAAGCTCAGGAAAAGAAGCGCTAAAGGCGATCAGCACAGTCACCTCCAGTTCAACAATGAGGCGATTTAGAAGAGCTAAGACGCCGGATGGGCGAAGTACAGGCTGGTGATTAGGAAGCGGAGAGAGTGCCGAGCTGCCGGCCCCGCAATATTGTACACCAATCAAACGAAAATGGTGAGAACTCCTGGGGACCGAGGTTCTATGGCACAGCCAACGTCCACGTCAAATTGCTCGCGACATGAACGTCTTGACTCGCGCCGCTATAGGATGTGCGGGTCGCCTTTGTTCAGCCGCCCGCGCCTCGTAATTAACGAATCTTATTGTAGATGCTTGAAATCCTTGAACCACCAGGTTTCCGGCAAGTAGCCGAACAGCGAGGTTTTGGCCGGCCGCTCGGTGTAGCCCCAGCGGGCTATCCACTGGTCCGGCGTATGGAACAGGGGCACCACGTAGAAGCCGGAGATGAGCACGCGGTCGAGCGCGCGTACCGCCGAGACGAAATCGGCGCGGCCCTCCGCCGCCAGCATGGCGGCAATCATGGCGTCGACCGCCGGGTTCTTCGCACCCATGTAGTTGCGCGTGCCGTCGGCATCCGCCGCCGCCGATCCGAAATAGAAGCTTTGCTCGTTGCCGGGCGACGGCGATTGATCCCAGCGGTATTCGATCATATCGAAATCGAAGGTCTCGATGCGCTGCTCGTACTGAACCGCATCCACGAGGCGCACCGTTGCGGCGATGCCGGCGCGCTTGAGGTCGCGCGCAAAGGCGAGCGCCAGGCGCTCCTGGTCCCTGGCCGGCACCAGGATCTCGAAGGCGATCGGCCGCCCCGTCGCGCGCTCGCGCAGTTCGGTGCCGACAAGTTCGTCGCCGGCCGCTGCCAGCAAGGCGAGCGCCCGTTTGAGCGCCGCGCGGTCGCGGCCCGAGCTGTCGCTGACCGGTGGCGCCCACGTTCCCGCCATGACGTCCGGCCGAACGGCGTCGGGGAAGGGGGCCAAAAGCTCTCGTTCGCGCGCGTCGGCCGGCCGGCCGAGCGCCGAAAGCTCGGAGCCTTGGAAGTAGCTGCCGGTGCGCCGATAGAGATCGAAGAAGTAGTTGCGGTTGAGCCACTCGAAATCGAACAGCAGTCCGATCGCTTCGCGCACGCGGATGTCGGCGAACAGCGGACGGCGCGTATTGAACACGAACGCCGCCATGCCCTTGGGCTGCCCGTTCGGCAGCGCCTCCCGGATGACGCGTCCGTCCCGGACTGCGGGAAAATCATAGCCGGTCTTCCAGCGCGCCGGATCGAGCTCCTCGCGCACGTCGTAAAGCCCGCGCCGGAATGCATCGAAGTGGACGTTGGCGTCCCGGTAGAAATCGAAACGGATCTCGTCGAAGTTCCACAGGCCGCGGTTGACCGCGAGGCCGGCGCCCCAATAGTCGCGGTTGCGCGTCAACGAAACGCTCCTGCCGGGCTCGACCGCTCCCACGACGTAGGGACCGCTGCCGATCGGCGGCGAAAACGAGGTGTCCTCGAACCGGTCGGGGTCGACCGCGTGCTGCGCCAGCACCGGCATGAGCGCGAGGATCAGCGGCAGCTCGCGGTCGCGGGTGCCGGCGAGATCGAAACGCACGCCGCGTTCGCCGATTTGCTCGGCCTTGGCCACCTTGCTGTAATAGGCGCGCATGTTGGGGCGGCCTTTTTGGCGCAGCAGGTCCCAGGAAAAAATCACGTCGGCGGGCGTCACCGGCGTTCCGTCGGAGAAACGCGCCGACGGGTCGAGCGTGAAAGTCACGAAACCGCGCGCCGCGTCGGTGTCGATCGTCTTGGCGAGCAGGCCGTAGAGCGTGAACGGCTCGTCGTATCCGCGCGCCATCAAACTTTCGACGACGTAGCCGCGGATCTGCGGGATCGCGATCCCTTTGACGATGAACGGATTGAGGCTGTCGAACGTGCCGAGCACGCCCTCTACCAGGCGGCCGCCCTTGGGCGCCGCCGGATTGACGTAGGCGAAGTGGGAAAAGTCGGCGCCGGATGCCGGCCGGCCGTGCATGGCGATGGCTGGCGCCTCCTCGCCGCGGCTCGCCCCGGCGAAGGAGAAGGCGATCGCGCACAGGCCGGCGGCGAACGTGACGGCGCGTCGCAACGCGCGCGCTGAAAAGACGCGTGGCCGGGCGGCTGCGGCGGTCAATGGTTCAAGCTCGATTCGGTTCGCGACACCGGCGCAATTTATCACAAGGGGTTGCGACCGTTCCGCGCGGTGGGCGAGGCGGGGGAGGCTGGAAACCGGGTGCGAATTGGGATATCAGGCCCCCTGGGGGCGTCACGGTGTCGCCTTAATTGGCGAAGAGACAGCCTGCGGAACGGCCTCGATTTTGGGTGCGCTTCGAGCCGGCGGATCAAGCGCGAGCGGGCGGAAAAGGGATCAGTCATGGACTCTCGGATCGCGGTCGCGCCGGCGCGCTCGGCGGCACGCACGTTCGCCGTCATTGCGGGAACGGTTGCCTTTGCCATCGTCGGTGCCGCGAGCCTGCGCGCGCAAACGCCCCCGCCCGCCGCTCCCGCGACTCCGCCCGCCGCCGCTCCCGCGACTCCACCCGCGCCGGCGAAGAAGGCGCAGGCGAAGCAGCCGGCCAAACAACCGGCCCCGGCACCCGCACCCGCCGCGCCGGCCCCGGCGCAGGCCGCGCCGCAGCAGCCGGCACCGCCGCCAGCCGCTGCGGGCCAGCCGCAGCAAATTCCTCTCGTCTATTCGGCCTGGGTCAAGCTGTGCGGAAAGAATCCGCAGGACCCCAATTCCAAGGAACTGTGCCAGACGATGAAGGAAGCCCACATGGAATCCGGCCAGTTCGTGGCCGCGGCTGCCCTCATCGAAATGGCCGGCGAGCAGAAGAGGATTTTGCAGCTGATCCTGCCGACCCGCCTGCTGCTGCCGCCGGGAACGCGTGTGACCGTCGATTCAAATCCGCCGAGCGACGGCCCCTTCATCATTTGTGCGCCGGAATTCTGCATGGCGCAGCACGAGGTGACCGAAGACTTCGTCAGCAAGCTTAAGGCCGGGCAGACCTTGCAGATCCAGGCGATCAACGACCAGAAGCAGACGGTGAGCTACCTCTTGCCGCTTACCGACTTCGCCAAGGCGCACGACGGTCCGCCCACCGATCCCAAGGTGCTCGAGGAGCAGCGCAAGGACGCGCAGAAGAAGATGCAGGACGAGCTGCTCAAGCGCGGCGAGGAACAGCAAAAGAAGCTGCAGGCGCAGCCCGGCCAGCCGGCGCCGACCAAATAAACTTTCGAGATATAACCTATCCACGCGTCATGGCCGGGCTTGTCCGGCCATCCGCGTCTTTGGTTTGTCTGACTTCCAAGACATGGATGCCCGGCACAAGGCAGCACAAGGCCGGGCATGACGAGCTAACGATCCGTGTCGCGGAATCAATTGAGCTGGGCGTTGCGCGGGCGGAAACTGCCCTTGCCGTCCGGCTCGAATTCCTCGGCGACTTGCGGATGGCGGATCGGTTCGCCGGTGGTATCGGGGAGCAGGTTCTGCTCCGACACATAGGCGATGTACTCGGTCTCGGCGTTCTCGGCGAACAGGTGGTAGAACGGCTGATCCTTGTGCGGCCGCACCTCGGCCGGGATCGATTCCCACCACTCCTCGGTATTGCTGAAGGTAGGGTCGACGTCGAAGATGACGCCGCGAAACGGATACACCCGGTGCCGCACGATCTGCCCGATCTTGTATTTGGCGTTGCGCGCCTTGCTCATGCCCTAGCCAATAATTGGATTTCCCCACCGGCGCCAGTGGGCGCGCTCAGGCGAGCGCATAAGCCGCGCCAAGCTCCGGGTCCTTGGCGGCGACCAGGCGGGCGAGGTCGACCATCACCTTGGCCTGTTTCCAGGTGGCGTCGTCCTGCATCTTGCCGTCGATCATCACCGCGCCGGTGCCGTCCGGCATCGCCTCGATGATGCGGCGCGCGAACTTGACCTCCGCGGGATCGGGCGAGAACACGCGCTTGGCGATGGCGATCTGCGAGGGATGCAGGGACCAGGCGCCGACGCATCCCATCAGGAAAGCGTTGCGGAACTGCGCCTCGCAGGCGTCCGGGTCGGAGAAATCGCCGAACGGGCCGTAGCACGGCTTGATGCCCGCCGCTGCGCAGGCATCGACCATCTTGCCCAAGGTGTAGTGCCACAGATCCTGCTGGAACGCGACGCGCGGCGCCGCGCCGGCGTCGGCGAGGACCTTGTAGTCGGGATGACCGCCGCCCACGCGGGTAGTCTTCATGGCGCGCGAGGCGGCAAGATCCGCCGGCCCCAAGCTCATGCCGTGCATGCGCGGGGAAGCCGTCGCGATCGCCTCGACGTTGTTCACGCCTTGCGCGGTTTCGAGGATGGCGTGGATGAGGATCGGTTTCTCCACGCCGTGCCGTGCCTCCAGCTGCGCGAGCAGCTGGTCGAGATAATGGATGTCCCACGGGCCCTCGACCTTGGGCAGCATGACGACGTCGAGCTTGCGGCCGACGGCGGCGACGATCTCGACCGCGTCGTCTAGCGCCCACGGCGAATTGAGCGCGTTGATCCGGGTCCACAGGCCGGTCGAGCCGAAATCGACCGCCGTGGCCATGGCGATGAACCCGCGCCGCGCCGCCTCCTTGGCGTCGGCCGGAATGGCGTCTTCGAGATTGCCGAGCACCACGTCGACCTGGCGCACCAGCTCGGGCACCTTGGCGCGCAACTTTTCCAGGTGCGGCGGCACGAAATGGATCATCCGCTCGAGCCGCACCGGCAGCTCGCGCCACGGCCCCGGCGCCCCGACGGCGAGTGGCCGGTAGAAATCGCGCGCGAGCTTCATGCGCCCTCCGGCGTGCGCGTCCGCGTGGCGGCGGCACCAAGCCGGGCTTTAGAGCAGGGCGGGGCGCTCGCCAAGCCGCTTTTCGCGCCACGGGTCGCAGCATAATGTCGGCGCGGTAGCCACCGCGAAGCATTCCGATGCCCCAGCCTCTCGCCGGCCTCCTCGTTCTCGATTTCACCACCCTGCTGCCGGGCCCGCTCGCCACCTTGATGCTGGCGGAGGCGGGCGCCGAGGTCATCAAAGTCGAGCGCCCCGGCGGCGAGGAGGGGCGGCGCGGCTCGCCGCCGTTCGACGGCATCGCGTCGGGCTTTGCGCTGCTCAATCGCGGCAAGCAGGGCCTCGTGCTCGACCTCAAGGCCCCCGGCGACCGGGAGCGGCTCATGCGGCTGATCGAACGGGCGGACGTGCTGGTGGAGCAGTTCCGCCCCGGGGTCATGGACCGGCTGGGGCTCGGCTACGAGGCGGTGCGGAAAATCAACCCGCGGGTCGTCTATTGCTCGATTTCCGGCTACGGCCAGACCGGGCCGCGCGCCCAGGAGGCCGGCCACGATCTCAACTATATCGGCGCGACGGGCCTCGTCGCGCTCCAGCCCGGGCCGGGCGATCGACCGGTGGTCCCGCCGGCGCTCGTTGCCGATATCGGCGGCGGAACCATGCCGGCGGTGATCAACATCCTGCTCGGGCTGCGCCAGCGCGACGCGAGCGGGCAGGGCTGCCACCTCGATATTGCCATGGCCGATGCCATGTTCACCTTCGAGTGGCTGGCGCTCGCGGTCGCGCAAGCGACCGGCCGCTATCCGGGGCCCGGGGAATTGCGCACCTGCGGCGGCTCGCCCCGCTACCAGCTCTATCCGACCCGAGACGGCAAGCTCGTTGCCTGCGGGTCGCTGGAGCAGAAGTTCTGGGAGGCGTTCTGCGCGACCATCGGGCTCGCGGCGAAACTCATCGACGATCGCGCCGACCCCGCCGCCACCAAGGCGGCGGTCGCCGCAATCATTGC
>DASPVJ010000030.1:0-6829 GCA_035622435.1 Xanthobacteraceae bacterium
TGCGGACATGGCGCGCCTTGCGGCGCCCTCCGGGAGAGCGACGTGTCGGTCATCGGTTCGCACGAGGCCTCGGGTCTGGCGGCCCGGCTGGCGCCGGCCGTCCTCCACGCGCGCGCCCGCGCCTGGCTTGCCGACCACAGCGACGACGGCCTCGCCCAGCGCACCGCCGGCAACGCCTTCCTGATCCGCGTCGCCAGCGCGGTGCTCGTTTATCTGACCCAGGTGCTGCTGGCGCGCTGGATGGGCGAGTTCGAGTTCGGCATCTACGTCTACGTCTGGACCTGGGTGCTGCTCGTCGGCGCGCTGGTCGACTTCGGCCTCGCCTCGGCGGCGCAACGCTTCATTCCCGAATACATCGGGCTGCGCACGTTCGCGCTGTTGCGCGGCTTTCTCTCCGGCAGCCGTTGGCTGGCGCTCTCGATCGCCACCGTGATGGCCGGTTTCGGCGCGCTCGGCATTTGGCTGTTCGCGCCGTGGATCGGCCGCTACGAAATCGTGCCGCTCTATCTCGCCTGCGTGGCGGTGCCGTTGTTCGCCCTCGCCCACGTGCAGGAAGGCATCGCGCGCGCCTACGGCTGGGTCAACTTGGCGCTGCTGCCGCCCTATGTCGTGCGCTCGCTCGCCCTCGTCGCCGTCATAGCCGTCGCGCACGCGGCCGGGTTTGCCGCCAATGCGACCACGGCGATGACCGCCGCGGTGATCGCCACCTGGGTGACGGCGCTCCTTCAGCTCGCGATGCTCGACCGCCGGCTCGGCGCGACGGTCGAGCCGGGGCCGAAAGCCTACGAGGCCGCGACCTGGTTCCTGACCGCGATCCCGATCTTCATGGTCGAGGGCTTCTATTTCCTGCTCACCTACACCGACGTGCTGGTGCTGCAGCAGTTCCGCCCGCCGCAGGAAGTCGCCGTCTACTACGCCGCCGCCAAGACTTTGGCGCTGGTGGCGTTCGTGCACTATTCCGTCGCGGCGGCGACCACCCACAAGTTCACCGAATATCACGTGCGCGGCGACCGCGCGCAACTCGCCGCCTTCCTGTCGCAGTCGATCCGCTGGACGTTCTGGCCTTCGCTGGCCGCGACCGCCGCGATCCTCGCGCTCGGCCGCCCGTTCCTGTGGCTGTTCGGGCCGAGCTTCCTCGACGGCTATTCGCTGATGTTCATCCTCGCCGTCGGGCCGCTGGCGCGCGCCGCCATCGGGCCGGTGGAGCGGCTCCTCAACATGGTCGGCGAGCAGCGCGCCTGCGCGCTGGTCTACGGCGGCGCCTTCGCGTTCAACCTCGCGGCCTGCCTGGTGCTGATTCCGCCGTTGGGCATTCACGGCGCCGCCGTCGCCACCGCCGCGGCGGTGCTGGTCGAGTCGACGCTGCTGTTCGTCGTGACCAAGCGGCGGCTTGGCCTGCACGTTTTCATCTGGTCGGGGCCGAAACGGAAAGAGCAAATAGCGAATAGCGAATAGAAAGAGTCGCGATCTTTCTTCGCTATTCGCTTTTCTCCCGCAACAACCGCCTGATCACCTTCCCCGTCGTCGTCATCGGCATCGCCTCGATGAAGGCGATTTCGCGCGGATATTCGTGGGCGGACAGGCGCGTGCGCACGAAATCGCGGATGTCGGCGGCGAGCGCGTCGGAGGGCGCGTGCTCGGGCTTGAGCACGATGAAGGCCTTGACGATCTCGGTGCGCACCGGATCGGGCTTGCCGATGGCGGCGGCGAGCGCCACCGCGGGATGACGGATCAGGCAATCCTCGATCTCGCCGGGGCCGATGCGGTAGCCGGCCGAGGTGATGACGTCGTCGTCGCGGCCGACGAAATGAAAGTAGCCGTCCGCATCGACGATGCCCTGGTCGCCGGTGGTCATCCAGTCGCCGACGAATTTTTCCCGCGTCGCCTCCGCGCGTCCCCAGTATTCGAGAAACATCACCGGATCGGGCCGCCGCACCGCGATCTGGCCGAGTTCGCCCGGCTGCGCCCGGGTGCCGTCCGGGCGGATCACCGCCACGTCGTGGCCGGGCACCGGCTTGCCGATGGCGCCGGCCCGCGATACGCCCAGCATGGCGCAGGAGGCGAGCACCAGGTTGCATTCGGTCTGGCCGTAGAACTCGTTGATGACGAAGCCGAACGTCGCCTCGCCCCAGTCGTAGGTCTCGGCGCCGAGCGACTCGCCGCCGGAGCCCAGCGTGCGCAGCTTGAGGTCATGGCGCCCGCGCGGGCTCGGCGCGCTGCGCAGCATGCGCAGCGCCGTCGGCGGGATGAAGGCGTTGCGCACGTTCGTGCGGGCCATCAGGGCGAAGGCCTCGTCGGGATCGAACTTGTCGAACCGGCGCGCCACCACGGCAACGCCGTGATGCAGGCTCGGCAGCAGCACGTCGAGAAGCCCGCCCGCCCACGCCCAGTCGGCCGGCGTCCAGAACCGGTCGCCCGGCTGCGGGAAGAAGTCGTGCGGCATTTCGACCCCCGGCAAGTGGCCGAGCAGAACGCGGTGCGCGTGGAGCGCGCCCTTGGGCTGCCCGGTGGTGCCGGACGTGTAGATCATCATCGCCGGGTCGTCCGCCGAGGTCGGCTCCGGCGTGAACTGCGGCGACGCCCGCGCGATGGTCTCGTTGAATCCGAGCGCGCCATCCGCGGCGCCGTCGATCGAGAGCACGAGCTTGAGCTGCGTCTCGGCGCGAATGGCGGCGATCTTGGCGGCGCCGGCGGCGTTCGTCACCAAAGCGGCGGCGGCGGAGTTCTGCAAGCGATAGACGAGCGCGTCGACGCCGAACACCACCGCCACCGGCAACGCCACGGCGCCGAGCTTGTAGACGGCGACGTGGCTGGCGACCACCTCGGGCGCCTGGGGCAGCAGGACGGCGACCCGGTCGCCGCGCTTGACGCCGTGGGCGGAGAGCGCGTTGGCGAGGCGGTTCGAGGTCTCGCGCAGCCAGCCGAAGGTGATGTCCTCGGCCGTGCCATCCGGCCGCACGTGCACGATGGCCGTGCGGCGTTCGTCGAGCGCCGCCCAGCGGTCGCAGACGTCGACGCCGATGTTGTAGGCGGCCGGCACCTGCCAGCGAAACTGCCGGCACAGTTGTGAATAATCGCGGGCGGCGGGAAGCATGGCGGAGGCTCGGAATGGGCGCAAGCTAGAGCATGATGCCGAAAAGTGGGTACCGGTTTTCGGAAAACATCATGCTCCAACAATAAGCTAAAGCGGGATGGCGATTCGAAGAAAAGCCATCACGCTTTAGTCGGGCGGCGTCGGCGGGTCCAGCGCTTGCGTTACCTCTCCCCGCTTGCGGGGAGAGGTTGACGCGCGAAGCGCGGCGGGCAAGCGGGGAGAGGGAGTCGCGGCTTACGTCCTCTTGTCATCGGGCGCGGCGAGGATCAGCGACCAGAACACCTTGTACTTGGAGTTCGGCGCGTAGACCGCCGCGATGCCCATGCGGGTCGCCCCGTTGAGCAGCATGTTGGCGCGGTGCTGAGGCGAATCGCGCCAGCCGGAGAAGGCCTCGGCGAGCGTGTGATAGCCGGCCGAGATGTTTTCCGCCGCCACCTTGGCGTCGAACCCGGATGCCTGGATGCGCTCCTGGAACGGCCGGCCGGCGCTGTGATCGAGCTTGTCGCGGGCGGCCATGACCTTCGCCTGCTCCTGGGCGAGCCGCGTCAGGGTCGGGTCGAGGGTCACCGGGGAGAGCCCGTTGTTCTGGCGGTAGCCGGAGATCATCGACTGGGCGGCGGCGGTGTCGAGTTCGGCGCCGGGCTGCGCCAGGCTGCGGTAGAAGCTCGGCTCGCCGGACGGCGGTTCGCGATCGCCGAAGAGGCCGGCGCAGCCGGCGAGCGCCGCGGCCACGACGGCAACCGCACCACCGATCAGCGCCTTGCATTGCATCGCAGTCCCCAACGAATCTCAGGCGTCGACCGGCTTGGCCGGCACCGGCGCCGCGGCCTCGCCGAGGAGGCGCACGTCGCGCTGCGGCGAGGCAATCCGGATGCCGGCCGCACGCAACCGCTTGAGGATGGCGAAATGGAGGTCGCTGTTGACGATCGGCGCGCGGTCGAAATCGGCGACCACGCAGCGCAGCTCGAACTCGAGCGAGTTGTCGCCAAAGTTTAATAGCAGCGCGCGCGGCACCGGGCTGTCGACCACTTCCGGGTGTTCGCGGGCGCAGTCGGTCAAGAGGTCGCGCACCTGTTCGGCGTCGCTGTCCTGGCTCACGCCGATCTTGATGATGATGCGGCCCATGGTGTTGGCGTGGGTCCAGTTCTTGACCACGCCGGTGATCAGCTCGGAGTTGGGAATGATGACGGTGGCGCGCTCGTAGGTCTCGATCTCGGTCGCGCGCACGCTGATGCGCCGCACCCACCCTTCCTCGCCCTTGACCACGATCGAATCGCCGACGCGGATCGGCCGCTCGGCGAGCAGAATGAGGCCGGAGATGAAGTTCGAGACGATCGATTGCAGCCCGAAGCCGATGCCGACCGAGAGCGCGCCGGCGATGAGGGCGATCTTCTGCAGGTCGATGCCGAGTTCGGCGAGCGCCAGCGCGCCGACCGCAATGACGCCCACGTAGCCGAGGATGGCCGAGATCGAGTGCTGCAGGCCGGGCTCGAGGCTGGTGCGCGGCAGGAACCGCCGCTCCAGCCAGCGCTGCACCGCGCGGGTGGCGAGCAGCCCGACCAGCAGCAGCGCCAAGGCGGCCAATATGCTGCCGAGCGACGCCGTGATGCTGGCAAGCCCGGCGCCGAACAGCGTGTCCTGCAGCTTGCCGAACACTTCGAGCGCCACCAGGCCGCGCGGACTGAGCGCGAGCAGCACCGCGGAGATCGCCACCACCGCTGCCGCGACGATCGCGAGCCGCAGCACGGCGGAGACGAGGGTGCCAAAGAGTTCGACGGTCTGCGGCTTGAGGCCGAGGTTGGCGGCAACCGCGCGGCCGGCCGGCTTGTCGGCGACGAACACCTCGGCGAACAGCGCGTCGACCAGGACCAGGATCAGATAGGCGGCGTCGAGCACCACGAGGGCCACCACCAGCCGTTCGGCGATGAAGGTGGCAAAGCCGATGTAGCCGGCCGCAAGCGCGCCGAGCATCAGCGCCGCGGCGATCCAGCCGATCGCCATCAGCGGCCGGACTCTGATCTCCGGCGCGTTGCGCTGTTCTCGCAGCAGATGCGCCAACAGGGCAGCGACGGCGAGCGCCAAGAGCGCGCTCGTCGCAACGGTGAGCGCGAGCGGCGCCACCACCTCGCTGTGGACCACGTTGAGGAACACGAAGAGGCCGAGCGCGCGCACCGCCCAGAGCAGGTGACCGTGCAGCTGACGCGCGCTCGCGTCGTCGACCGGCAGCAGCCGCCGGCCCGGCGTGTTCGGCGCCAGCACGCTGCGCCCGACCCCGCGCCCGAGGCTCGCCACCCCGACGCCTACGGCCAATCCGACGGCGATCTCGCGGATGGTCTGCGGCAGCAACCCATAGGCTTCGAGCGTCACGATGGCGGCGGCGATCACCAGCGGCGGCGGCACGGCGGTTGCGACCATCACCTCGAGGCCGGCGAGCGCCTTGGCAAAGCGCGAGTCGCTCGGCGGCCGCGCCGCCATCCGGCGGCGCCACCAGCGCGCAACCCCGATCGCGACGAGCGCCAGGCCGGCGAGGGTCGCAAGCGCCGAGGCGATCGGCCCCGTGCCGCTGTCGCCCACGAACCCCCACCACGACCCGGCGAGGGATGCGACCCCGCGCAGTTCCTCCGGGGCGGCGCGCGCCACATCGAGCCAGAACGAGGGATTGAGCACGCTCGGGGAACGTTCGAAGAGCTTCTCGGTGAACAGGACGCGCCGGGCTTCGTTGATGCGGTCGAGCAGCTGGTCGGCGCGGGTCGCAAGCTGCCGGGCGAGATTGGCCTCGGCGCCACGCTGGGCGAGGAGGGCGGTCAGCCGCGCCCGCTCGGCGGCGATCGCCGGCGCCTCCGCCTTGCCGTCCGCCGGCGGCGCGCCGAGATCCTTCAGCTGCGCCTCGGCGGCGGCGCGCAGGGCGCCGATGTCCGTCGCCTTGGTCAGCAGATCCTCGCGGGTTGCGGCGGTTTGCGCGCGCAGGTCGGCGAGTTCCTGACCGGTCAGGCTGGCGCGGCGGGCCGTGGCTTCGATCTCGTCGAGCTTCAGCTTGGCGGTGGCGAGCCCGGCGGCGGCATCCGGCGCGGGCGGTTGCTGCGCATGGGCCGCCGGCGCAAACGCGAGCGCGGCCAACAGGACCGCCAGCCCCGCGAGCGCACCCCGTGCCGCGAATCGCACCCCCATCGGGCCCTCCGCTGAGGCGGTCTCACGCGGGCGCCGCGCGGTGTCAAGGATGGGCGGGGCGGGCAATGGGCGGCGGCGGGGAACCGGCGTACAGTGGGGCAATCGCCCTGTACGACCGGCCCAGGGCCGGCGCGGGCGCCACGGGAGGTCGCCATGCCGGTTCAGCCGTTGCGCAAGGACGAGAGCCGCAATCCGCGCACCGTCGAGGAGGCGCGCGCCTTCGTCAAACACGTCGAGTCGCTGTTCATGCCATGGAACATCGAGGCGCTGGTCGCGGGCTTCGCCGACGACTGCGTGGTGCGCTTCGGCACCGTGCCGCAGTTCACCGGGCGCGCGGCGCTGCGCGATTTCTTCACGGCGCGCAGCGCGCGGCAGAAGAACTACCGTCTCACGAAGGAATTTCGCGCGCTGATGAACGACGTGATCGCCAACGTCTGGAGCGGCGAATGGGAGGACGCCGGCACGAGTGCGCGCATGCGCGGCTTCGGCGTCGAGACCTGGGTGATGCGCGACGGCAGGATTGCGGTGTGGGAAGCCGCCTTCAACGTCGCCCGCGCCGACCGGGCG
>DASPVJ010000031.1:0-12919 GCA_035622435.1 Xanthobacteraceae bacterium
GCGCGCCGCCCGCCGCGGGCCGAACGGCCACGACGCGGCGCGCATAATGCGGCTCGAGTTTCGCCGCCGACCGGCGCATCAAGTCGAGATAAAAATCATGCACGCGCGCCTGATTGAGAACGACGTGCGGGAGCTCCGACAGCCCGTCTTCGACGTCCTGGACCCAGCCGCTGCGGACGATGTTCTGCGGTTGCCTGTCATCCGGCCGCCAGAACGTCGTCTCGTTGATCCAGCAGGCCTCCTTGAGCACGCGCTCGCTGAAGCCGAAGGCATGGAACATCTCCATCGTGCGGCAGGCGATCCCGTCGGCTTGGCCGAGCAGCATCCGGCCCGACTTCTGTTCGACGATGCAGGTCTTGATGTCGGGAAACGCGGACAATTGCGCCGCAAGCGTCAGCCCCGCCGGTCCGCAGCCGACGATCAGGACATCGACCTCCGCGGGAACCGAACCTTGCGCGCCCGCGGCCGGATAGCGCTCCGACCGATCGAAGATCTCCGGGTCGCCCGGCTCGAATCCGTTCAGATGAAACTGCATGATCCCGTCCGTGGTTCTCCCTCACGCCGGAACCGCGCCCTCGCGCTCGAGCGGATCGGGGCCGAACCGATTGGGACCGCTGGTCCCGCGCAGGCATCCGAGCTCCACCAGCCACCAGAGCGAAACAGCGAGCGCAGCGAGCCCGAGGGCCGACGACGCGAGCGGCCCATCGGCGGAGCCTTGCGCGGCTAGAAGAACGATGGGCGCGAAGTAAAACAAAACTGTCCACCATCCGCTCCGGTCGCGGTCATGCAGCCGCTTGACGCCGATGGCGAACGCCGAAACCCAGCTGACGATGATAAAGACGAGGATAACGAGGGAGAGAATGCCGTAGTCCCCAATCAGACGCAAAAACGCCTCGGGGTCGTCCGGGCCGGGCAGCGAACCGTCGGTCAAATTGCTGCCGAGAATCGCCAGGCTGCCCACCCCGAATGCCAGCATGGCGACAATCCAGATCAGCAACCAGACGACCAGCGTCAACCAGAACTTGCCGCGGTTGATGCGTCCGCCAAACCCAAAAAATAGATCAAATGGCCCCACGCGGCGTCTCCCGGAACGAAATTGAAGCCGCAAACCGTCCGGCCTGTCAATTGCCTGCATTCAGCTCACACCCGAGACCTACGGCAAGTCGATGGAGAACGTGGCCGTCGACGCCGTGCCGGAAGCCGCTACGCGCTGATTGAGCCGGCTCGAGCATGATGCCGAAAAGTGGGTACCGGTTTTCGGAAAAACATCATGCTCCAACAATATTATAAAGCGTGATGGCTTTCTTCGAATCGCCATCCCGCTTTAGCTTATTGTTGGAGCATGATCGCGCTCAACGCGCCGGCCACCACGCCTCCGTGAGCGTCAACAGCGCCCCGGTGTTCGGGCAATAGGTCTCCCACACCGGGTCGTTGGGATCGCGCGTCAGGTCCAAGGCGCAGGCGTCGCGAAAATCGCAGGCCTTGCAGCGCCGCCTGATCGTCTCGAACATTTCGCCGTCGCGGCTTTCGATCGCAGCGAGGTCGAGACCGAGCATGGCCGCGCGGCACCCCAAAAGGTCGCCGCGCGAGGTGAAGCGAGGATTGCGAAATTGCATGGAATCCTCCCGTGTTCGTCCTCGCCAGCACGCTCGCTCAATCGACCGCGCGCATTGACTTAAATCAAACGCCGCCCGCCTCGGGTTGCGGCGTTTCGCCCTCCACCGGCGCGCCCCGCTTCAATTTTCCGTTTACGTCGCGCGCTTATCATGACGGCGCGTGCGAGCTGCATGCCGAGGGGAATATGCTGGTTCATCCAACCCATGCCGGCGGACTGGCGGACGGTTCCGCGTGCGCCCGGCTCGAAAAGTCGCTCAAGGCGTTGCGCGACAGCACGCTTTACGACCGCATCGCCGCGACGCCGCTCATCGGATGGTTCGGCTTCTGCCTTTCCTGCCGGCTGCCGGCGCTTGCCGCCCAGATCGGCGCGACCGATTTTGCCGCCGCCGATATCGCTCGCCTCGCTGGCCTCGCCGCCCAGGCGGCGACGGCCGTCTTCTTCCTCGTGCTCGCGCTGCTCTTGGCGCTGCGCCGGCGGCCGCGCGCGAGGAGCTGCGGGCTCTATCCGCGCGTCGCCGCCGTCTTCGGCACCAACCTCGGCGTCGCCATGGTCTTGCTGCCGCCGCGCGCGCTTCCGGCTTCCCTGTCCATCGCCGCAACGCTGTTGGCGCTGGCCGGCACCCTATTCGCGATCTACGCCGCGCTCTCGCTCGGCCGGTCGCTGAGCATGCTGCCGGAGGCGCGGCGCCTCGTCACCTCCGGCGCCTATCGTCTGGTCCGTCACCCGCTCTATTTGAGCGAAGCGGTGGCGCTCGTCGGCGCGACGCTGCAGTGCCTCTCCCCGCTCGCGCTGATGCTGCTGGCCGTCCAGTGCATGTTCCAGCTCGAGCGCATCAAGCACGAGGAACAGGTGCTCGCGCGCGCGTTCCCGGACTATCGCGGCTACATGGCGACGACGGCGCGGCTCGTGCCGGGGTTCTACTGAGGACGCGCCCGTGCCCGCGCTAACGCACGGCGTCGCCGAGCCCGCGCAGCCGAGGGCCGTGCCCCTGTGGTTTGCGCTCGCCATCGCGCCGATGGTCGCGTCGGAAATCGCGCGCCTCGCACAGCCCGACGTGTTTGCCTGGATCGCCTGCGACTACGGCGGCCGCCTCGCCGCCTTGGCGGTGCTGGTCGCGGTTCCCGCCGCCCGCCGCGTCGCGCTTCGCCCCGAGCGCATCCGCATCCCCTGGTGGGAAGCGGCCGCGTGGATCGTCGCCATCGCCGCCCTGGTGCGTCTCCTCGGCGGCGCCGCCAGCGATTATGTGAACGGCCTTCTTCCCGGCACCGCCGTCGGGCACTATCCGGCGCCGCGCGGCGCGCTCTACGTGGTCGACGTCTCGTTCGGCCTCGCGCTCGTCGCCTACAGCGAGGAGCTGATCTTTCGCCGCTGCGGCCGGCACGCGCTCGGCGCCCTCTTCGGCGACGGAGCGGCGATGGTCGTCGCGACCGCCGCGCTGTTCGCGGCCTACCATTGGTGGACGGGGGCCGGAAACATCGTCACCGCGCTGCTGTTCGGCGTGCTCGCCATGGTATTCTACAAGCGCGCCGGCGCGCTCGCGCCCGTCGTCCTGGCGCATTATCTGTGCGACGTGATGCTCGCCGTTTGGGCGGTCTAGGCGCGCGTGTCGGGTCAATTCGTCTTTGAAACCCCCCGCGATGTGATAGACTACGCGTCTCAGCCTACTGGAGTGCATACCGATCCGCGCCGGCGGTCGCCGCGCGCGGCGACCGTCCCGCGTCGAAAAGCCAAGAATCGCAAGGAGGAAACCGTGACCAAGCACCCTGCCCTGTCGCGCCGCACGCTGCTGGCCGGCACCGCCCTCGCCGGCGTCGCCGCCGGATTGGCGTTGCGCCCGGCCGCGGCCAAGGCCCCGCAGCTCAACACCCAGGCTCCCTACTTCTACCGTTTCCGCATCGGATCGATCGAAGCGACCGTGGTCTCCGACGGCGCGCTCCCGCTGGGCGAGCCGTCCGCGAGCTTCCTCGGCACCTCGAAGGAAGAGGTCGGCAAAATGCTCACCGAGCATTTCCTGCCCGCCAACAACGTCGTTCTGGAGCAGAACGCGCTGGTGCTCAATACCGGCGACAAGCTCGCCCTGATCGACACCGGCATGGGCGCCTCGACCATGTTCGGGCCGTCGACCGGGAAACTGCTCAACAGCCTCAAGGCCGCCGGCATCGATCCCAACGACGTCGACGCGGTCGTCCTGACCCATGCCCACTGCGACCATTGCTGGGGCATCATGGGCGACGACGGCTCGCGCCATTTCCCCAACGCGCAAATCTACATGAGCGAGGCCGACCTCGATTTCTGGACCGACGAGGCCAAGCTCGCGGTCACCGATCCCAAATACATGAAGCCGTTCGTGGAGGGGGCGCGCAAGAACCTGCTGCCGAACCGCGACCGCATCATCTTCGTCAAGGACGGGCAGGAATTCCTGCCCGGCGTCCAGGCGATCGCGGCGCCCGGCCACACCGTCGGCCACACGGTCTACATGGTCACGTCCGGCGGCCAGTCGCTGTGCGCAATCGGCGACACCACCCACCATCAGGTGTTGCTGTTCGAAAAGCCGCTGATCGAGTTCGCCTACGACACCGACTCCAAACGCTCGGCGCAGACCCGCGTGCGCGTGCTCGACATGCTGGCGACAAACCGCATCCCGCTGCTGGCGTACCATTTCCCCTGGCCCGGCATCGGCCACGCGGCCAAGCAGGGCGACGGCTTCCGCTATTATCCCGCACCGATGGAAATGACCAAGCTGTGACGGCGGCGTTGACGGATGAGATTGACGGAGGGGCGCAAGCCCCTCCGCCTCCGGCGCCCGGCCCGTCGCATTCTTGTTACGCCGCCCATTGTATGGCAGTGAGGCTGCCCGCGCGGCGACGCCCGTTTCGCGTGTCGCCGCCTCGCTCGGTGCACCCCCATGTCCAATTCGTCCGCCGCCGCGCGCCGCGTGACCGCATGGCTGATCGCCTTGGCGGTCACGATCGCCGTCGTCGCCGCGTGCTATGCGTGGCTCGACCGGCCGATCGCATTCTTCGCCCACGACGAGCTGCGCAATGCCGCGCTGTTTGCCGAGCTGCCGAAAACGTCCGAATGGTTCGCCGCCCTGGCGCTGATCATCGTGGCGGTGCTCGGCCTGCGCGGGCTGACCGGGCGGCCGCTGTCGAAACCCGAATCGGTCGCGCTGCTGTGCGCGCTCAGCCTGATGGCGGCGGCCGCGGTCAAGAGCTATCTTAAGTTCGCGTTCGGCCGCACCTGGCCGGAAACCTGGATCGACAACAATGCGTCGCTCATGCGCGACGGCGTCTACGGATTCAACTTCTTTCACGGCGGCCGCGGCTACGAGGCCTTTCCGTCCGGCCACACCGCCGCGGCGTTCGCGGTCGTGACGGTGCTGTGGATGTGCTATCCGCGATGGCGACCGCTCTATTCGCTCATCGCCGCCGCCGTCGTCGTCGGGTTGGTCGGCGCCAACTTCCATTTCCTCAGCGACATCATCGCCGGCGCCTTCATCGGCGCGTCGGCCGGGTGGATCGCCGTGCTGATGTGGCAGGCCGGCGGGGCCGATGTCACGGGCGACGCGCGACGGGCGATCGACGACCGCGGGGGAAAGGCGCGAGGATAGGGCGGTGTATTTCGATCGCCGGCTGTGGCAGCTGACGCGCGGCATGCGGTGGCGCATCCTCGTCACCGTCCTCATGGGATTGGTCTCGGCCGCCGTCGGCATCGCGCGCTTCGCGCTCCTGGGCTGGCTGCTGGCGCTCGTCTTCCGCGGCGCGCCGGCGGCGGCGCTGATCCTGCCCGCCGCGGCGGTCGCCGGCGCGGTGCTGCTGCGCGGCCTGCTCGAGCACGAACGCACGATGATCGCCCACCGCACCGCGGCGCGCGTGCAGGAAGTCCTGCGCCTCAAGCTCTACGACAAGGTGACGGAACTCGGGCCCGCCTGGTTCGCCGGCGAGCGCACCGGCGCCGTCATGCTGTCGCTGGTCGACGGCGTCGAGCAGCTGCGGACCTTCTTCGGCCAATACGTGCCGCAGCTCGCCATCGCCGCCCTGACCCCCATTGCCATGTTCGCCATTCTCGCCTGGTGGGACGTGCCGGTGGCCGCGCTGATGCTGGGCTTCGCGCTGCTGTGCCTCGTGCTCCCCGCCGCGTTCAGCCGCCTCAATCGCGCCGTCAGCGTCTCGCAGCGCAATTCGCTCAAGACATTCGGCGCCGAATTTCTCGATGCGATCCAGGGATTGGCGACGCTCAAGGCGTTCGGCCAGAGCACGGCTTACGGCCGCATGCTGGCGGAGAAGGCGCGCCGGCTTTCCGCCGCCACCATGGAGGTGCTGGCGACGAGCCTGCTGACGCGCGGCGTCATCGATCTCGGCATCGGCATCGGCGCGGCATCGGCGCTCGCGCTCGGCGTCTACCGGACGACGCACGGGACGATGACGCTGCAGGCGCTGCTGATCGTGCTCATGGCGGGCACGGAAATTTTCCGGCCGCTGCGCGACTTCCGCACCGCCCTGCACGACGGCATGGTCGGGCAGGCGGCGGCGATCGGCATCAACGCGCTGCTCGAATCCACGGCGCCGATGCCGCTGGGCGGGGCGACCCCGCCGGCGCCGCTCGCCGCGACCATCGCCTTCGACGATGTCGGCTTCGCCTACCCGGGCGGCCGCGGCCCGGCGCTCGACGGGCTTTCGCTCGCAGTCGCCGCCGGCGAGCGCGTCGGCATCGTCGGGCCGAGCGGCAGCGGCAAGTCGACGCTCGCGGTTCTGCTGCTGCGGCTCTACGATCCGCAATCGGGCGCGGTGCGGATCGGCGGCGTCGACCTCAAGACGCTCGACCCCGAGGCGGCGCGCGCGCGCATCGCCGTCGTGCGCCAGGACACCTATCTCTTCCACGGCACGGTCGAGGACAACCTGCGGCTCGGCAAGCCCGACGCCACGCATGAGGAAATCGTCGCCGCGGCGGCGGCCGCCAATGCGCACGACTTCATCGCCGGCTTGCCGCGCGGCTATGCCACCGTGGTCGGCGAGCGCGGCCTCCTCCTGTCGGGCGGCCAGCGCCAGCGCCTGGCGATCGCGCGGGCGCTGCTGCGCGACGCACCCATCCTGATCCTCGACGAGGCGCTCTCATCGGTCGACGCGGAGAACGAAGCGATCATCCAAAAGGCGCTCGACCGGCTGATGCAGGGCCGCACGACGCTGATCCTGGCGCACCGCCTCTCGAGCGTGATCGACGCCGACCGCATCGTCGTGCTCGATCGCGGGCGCATCGTCGAGACCGGAACGCACGGCGAATTGATGCGTCGGGACGGCGCCTATCGGCGGCTGATGGGCGCGCAGGCGCAGGAGCGCGGCGACACCGTCATGCCCTTCCTCGAGCGCGCGGCGCCGGAGCAAAGCGACGCCGCCGATGGACGGCCGTACGGCGAAGGCGGCAAGGCGGAGGATTCGATCCTGCGGGTCGACCGGATCGCGTGGGGGGCGACGACCCGCGCGCTCCTCGCCTTCATCGCGCCGTGGTGGCGGCGGCTCGTGCTCGTCATCCTGTCGGGAACGAGCCGCGTCGCCGCCTATATCGGCGTCGCCGTCTTCAGCGCATTGATCGTCGCTGCGCTCAAGCTCGGCCGTCCCTACGGCGGTTTGCTGCTCGGCCTCGCCTTGGTCGCGCCGCTCGCCGGCCTGCTCCACTGGATCGAGTCCTTCCAAGCCCACGTCATGGCCTATCGGCTCCTCGCCGACATGCGCATCGAACTCTTCCGCAAGCTCGATGCGCTGGCGCCCGCCTATCTCCTGCGCCGCCGTTCCGGCGACCTGGTGGCGCTCGCCACCCAGGACGTGGAGACGATCGAGTATTTCTACGCCCACACGGTCGGGCCGGCCGTGGTCGCGATCGTCGTGCCGGCGGCGGTCGTCGTCACGCTCGCCGCGTTCGCCTGGCCGACCGCGCTGGTGCTTTTGCCTTTCGTCCTTGTCGCCGGCTTGGCCCCGGTCCTGCTGCGGCGGCGGATCGACCGCCTCGGCGCCGCCGCCCGCGAAGCCCTGGGGCGGCTCAATGCCCACGTCGCCGATACGATCCAGGGGCTTGCCGAGCTTGTCGCCTTCCAGGCCGTCGCCCGCCGCCGCCGCGAATTCGCCCGGCTGGTGCGCGATTGTCACGCGCTGCGCCTCAAGGTCCTGGGCGATATTTCCGCCCTCGACGTGCAGCTCGACGTGACGATGGGGCTGGGCGGGCTCGCCGTCGCCATGATCGGCGGATGGCTCGCGGCAAGCGGCCGACTGGACGGGAGCTTCCTGCCGCTTCTCACCCTGCTCGCGGCTTCGGCGTTCCTGCCGATCTCCGAGATCGCCCACGTGAGCCGCCAGCTTGCCGACACCTTCGCCTCGGCGCACCGGCTCCGCGCGGTGCACGACGAGCCGGTCCTCGTGACCGACGGTCCGGGAACGCCGGCGCGGCCGACGCGGCACGGCGCCGCCGTCCGCCTCGACGGCGTCGGGTTCGCCTACCCGGAGGCGCGGCGGCAGGCGCTGTCCGGCGTCAGCCTCGACATCCGCCCCGGCGCGACCGTCGCGCTGGTCGGCCCTTCGGGCTCGGGCAAGACGACGCTCGCCAATCTGCTGCTGCGCTTTTGGGACCCGAGCGAGGGCGCCATCGCCCTCGACGGCTACGATCTGCGCCGATACAAGCTCGACGAATTGCGCAGCCGCATCGCCCTGGTCGCGCAGGACACCTATCTTTTCAACGATACGCTGCGCGCCAACGTCGCCTTGGCGAAGCCGGGCGCGAGCGAAGCGGAGATCGCGCAGGCGCTCGAGCGCGCGGCGCTGGGCGACTTCGTCGCCGGCCTGCCCGAGCAACTCGCCACCCGCGTCGGCGAGCGCGGCGTTCAGCTTTCGGGCGGACAGCGCCAGCGCGTCGCCATCGCGCGCGCCTTCCTCAAGAACGCGCCGGTGCTGATCCTCGACGAGGCGACCTCGCATCTCGACGCCATCAGCGAGGCGCAGGTGCGCCACGCGCTGGTCGCGCTGATGCGCGAGCGCACCACCATCGTCATCGCCCACCGCCTGTCGACCGTGCGCGACGCGGAACTGATCGCGGTGCTCGATGCCGGACGGCTGGTCGAGACCGGAACCCACGAGCGCCTGCTGGCGCGCGGCGGCCTCTACGCCGAACTGGTGGAGCGCCAGCTTGCGCTCGGCCGCGCCGCGGAGTGACGGAAGTCGGATGAGAAGATGATGGGTTTTACTTTTTGTCCTCCGGCATCCGATCTTTGATCTCCGGCTCGCACTCGCCGATGCGCTCGCCTTCGAAGAGGGTGCGCGAGCGCACCTCGCGGCCCGCCATCGCGCCAACGAGGGTGACCACGCCGCTGTAGTGCCGCGGGGTGTCGAACTCGTAGGTCCCGGTCACGTCCATCGACAGCGCGCCGGCGCAATGGACGCGCCACGACAGCTTCTGGCCCGACCATTGCACGTCCATGCGCTCGCAGGTCGCGCCCTCGACGCGGTACTCGGGCGCGAACGTGCGTTCGAGATCGCGCGCGTCGTCCGCCTTGAGGCAGCGCGTCTTGACCGCGTCGGGCGCCGGCATGGCGTTGACCTCGGCGCGGGTGACGATCTTCCATAGCCCCGGCTCGAGCCCGTCGGCCGCGCCGGCGCCAAGGGCGCCGATCGACAGCGCAGCGCCGACCGCAAGCATCCGCGCAAAAAGCGACGTCATGAGGTCATGCGTGCCGCAGCTGCCGGCCCTGCCGCGCCGCCCCGGCAGGGCCGCTCAAACAATCGTGCTACTTGTTGACGGTGGCGGCGCCGGCCATGCACACCGCCTCGTCCTGCGAGCCGGTGCCGCCGGAACAGCCGATGGCGCCGATGAGCTTGCCGTCCTCGATCAGCGGAATGCCGCCGCGCGACGCGATCACGTCGTCGAGGGTGAGGATGTAATTCAAGCCTTGCTTCACGACGGCATCCTCGAACACCTTGGTCGGCCGGCGGTACCTGGCCGCGACGCGCGCCTTGTGCTCGGCGATGGCAATCGAGGCGAGCTGCGCCCCGTCCATGCGCAGGAAGGAAATCAGGCCGCCGCCGGGACCGACGACCGCGATGTTGAGCGCCCAGCCGCGCTTGCTTGCTTCCGCCGCCGCCGCCGCGACCGCCGCCTGCGCCCGCTCGGCGCTGATCGACGGGCCGTAGGGGGTGTTCCACGGCATTTTCTCCGGAATGGCGTCGAGATTGGGCGGCGCCGCCGGGGCGGCGGGGGCCGCCGGGGCCGCGGGGGCCGTCGGTTGCTGCTGAGCGCCGGCCGGCACGGCGATCATCATGGCGGCGCCGAGCGCGGCCGCAGTCACAATACGCATGCTCATGGGTATCTTCTCCCGAAGTCGGTTGGACCGGCGTGCTTGTGCGCCGGGTTCGTCATCGTAGCCGAACGGGACGTGGGTGTCAGGTGTGATGTGCCCGATCACTTCGGCGCGAAAGACTGGTTGGCGTAGGGCGACGCCGCCGGCCGCTGAATGACGATGAAGCCGTGGTTGGCCGCCGCGTGGCAGCTGTTGCAGGCCGCCGTCAGCTGGTCGAAGGCGGCGGCGAATTTTGCGTCGTCGCGCGCGTCGATGGCGCGCTTGATTTCGGGCAGCGTCGGCACGGCGGTGCCGGCGGCCATGTCGCCGACCGGCATGTCGTCCTTGGTGGGAAAGAATTTGATCAGGTCGTCGAACCCCTCCTTGAGTTCGTCGAGTTCGTAATCGGCAAGCGGCCAGTTCTTGGCCGCGCCGGCAAGCCACAGCTTCAGGTGCCGCATCTGCTGCAGCGACATGAGTTCCCCGAGCCCCGACGCGTAGGTCTCCTTGGCGCCCGCGGCCGGCGGCGCGCCGGGCCGCTCCTCCGCGGCATTCGCGCCCGCAACAACCGCGAGCGCCAGGACGGCAGCCGTGCGCAGGGATTTCATGGGCGTCTCCGATCCTTGCGGAAAACTTCCTCGATGGTAGTGCCTGGGCGCACGCTTATCCAGGGCATGTTCCGGCGATGCTTTAGGTGCGCTCGCGCGCCCTGCGGCCAAACGTCCGACCGCGGCCTGCAAATCGCCACGCTCGTGTCAAACCGGATTCACACCCGCGTGCTAAGCCGCGCTCGGACGAGCCGAGAACAAGACCGGCAGGGAGGAACGATGGGTATCGTGATGATCCGTTGCCCGGCGACGGGACGCGAAATCTCGACCGGCATCGAAATCGACCGGTCGCAATTCGCCTGCACGCCCGTGTTCTTCGCCGAGACCTATTGTCCCTATTGTCGCAGCGAACACCACTGGTTCGCCAAGGACGCGTGGGTGCGCGAGCCGGGAGCGGCGACGGCAGCCTGATCGCCGAACGCGACCGCGTTTGTCGGTGCGCGGGGCCGAGCACCTTGCGGCGAACTGGAGCACGGTGGCGGGTTGATACCGGCCGCGGAACGTGCTGACTTCCCGCCTGATCGGAACGCGGCCGGAGGTCAGCATGGGAAGGGCGTTGCGCCGGCTTGCCGGCCTGACGTTCGCGGCAGCTTCGCTCGCCGCCCCCGCCCTCGCCCAATCGCCGGCCGATCTCGGCCGCTGCGCCAACGACGCGGCGGCGACGCCGGCGGTCCAGATCCAGGATTGCACCCGCGTGATTCAGTCGGGCAAGGCGACGCCCGAGAATCTGCTCGTTGCGTTGACGATCCGCGGCCGCGCTTACGACGCCATGGGCGACTATGCGCGCGCCCTGCACGATCTCGACCAGGCGATCGCCGGGAGCGCCGCGAACGCGGGCGCCCTCGTGCTGCGCGGCGGCGTGCACGCGAAACGGCGCGAATTCGATCTCGCCATCGCCGACTACGACGCGGCCGTCAAGCTCGACCCGAAGCTGGCCGTCGCGGTGAGCGACCGCGGCCTCGCCTATGCCTCCAAGGGCGACCTCGACGGCGCCATCGCCGACTACAGCGAGGCCATCCGTATCGATCCCCGTCTCGTCGTCGCCTTCTACAACCGCGGCAACGCGCGCGCCGCGAAGGGCGACGTCGCCGGGGCGTTCGCCGATTACAACGAGGCGATCCGGCTCGACCCCAACTACATCAGCGCCTATGTCCGCCGCGCCAACATGCAATCGTCGATCGGCGGTTATGCCGGGGCGATCGCCGATTACAACGCGGCCATCAAGCTTGCGCCGGGCGACTCGATCGCCTGGATCGGCCGCTGCTGGACCCGGGCGCTGGCGGGCGAACTGCCCGACGCGCTGCCCGACTGCAACGAGATGGTGAAGCTGCGGCCGAACGACGCCTACGCGTTGGGCGTGCGCGCCTTCGCCCGCCTCAAGGCCGGCCAACTCGACGGCGCCATTGCCGACTACACCGCGGTGCTGCGTCAGAACCCAAAGGACGCGTTCGCGCTCTACGGTCGCGGCGCCGCCGAATTGAAGAAGCGCGACGCCGCCCGCGGCAACGCCGACGTGGCCGCCGCCAAGGCCATCAAACCGGATATCGACCGGGAGTTCGCGCGGTTGGGCGTGAAGTGAGAAAGGGAGCGGATGATGAAACCCGTCGTCGCGGTGATTGCGCAGGGCATGATGGGAGCCGGCGTCGGCAAACGGCTGAGCGAGAACGGGCTCAAGGTCCTCACCTCGCTTGCCGGCCGCAGCGACGCCAGCATCGCGCGGGCGCGCGCCGCCGGCATGACCGACGCCTCGCACGAGGAGATTGCCGGCGCCGACCTCATCCTCTCGATCGTGCCGCCGGGCGATGCCTTGTCGCTGGCGCAGAGCCTGGCGCCGGCGCTCGAGCGTGCCAACCGCAAGCCCGCCTATGTCGACTGCAACGCGGTCAACCCGAAGAGCGTCGCGCACATCGAGGCGGCGATCGTCCCGACCGCCTGCCCGTTCATCGATGCCGGCATCATCGGCGGGCCGCCCAAGCCGGGAAGCCCGGGGCCGGCGTTCTATGCTTCCGGAGCCGAGGCGTCGCGCTTTGCCGTGCTCAACCAATACGGCCTCGACGTGCGCGTGCTCGACGGCGCGGTCGGCGCCGCCTCGGCGGTGAAAATGTCCTACGCCGGCATCACCAAGGGCTTCACCGCGCTCGGCACCGTGATGATGCTGGCCGCGAGCCGCGCCGGCACCGCCGAGGTCCTGCACCGCGAATTGGCGCAGAGCCAGCCGCAGCTCCTCGCCTGGCTCACCCGCCAGGTGCCGAACATGTATTCCAAGGCCTATCGCTGGATCGCCGAGATGGAGGAGATCGCCGGCTTCGTCGATGAGGACGACGCCGGGCACCAGATATTCGCCGGCGCCGCCGACCTCTACGACCGCATCGCCGC
>DASPVJ010000032.1:0-14560 GCA_035622435.1 Xanthobacteraceae bacterium
CCACGGCGGCCCGGCACGCCGGTCCCGCCCATATATAGAGTGTGGGGACCTGGCGTAAGGCTCGAATCGGGCGGGGCTCCCGGTCAACCGAGCGCCTTCTTCACCCGCTCCGGCGTCATCGGCGTCTGCCGCAGCCGCACGCCGGTCAACGCCGCGAAGGCGTTGGCGACCGCCGGCGCGATCAGCGGCGTCGCCATTTGCCCGGCGCCGGTCGGCGGATTGTCGGTCGCCAGGATGTCGATGTGCACCTGCGGCAGGTCGCGCATGCGCATGACGGTGTAGTCGTAGAAGTTCGACTGCTCGACCGCCCCGTCCTTGATCGAGATGCGCTCGGAGAGCGCCATGCCCAGCCCGTAGACGATGCTGCTTTCCGTCTGCGCCACGACGTTGTCCGGCTGCACCGGGATGCCGCAGTCGAACGCGCACCAGAAGTCGTGCACCTTGATCGCGCCGCTTGCGCGGTCGAGCGAAATCTCCGCGATGCCGCCGAGCAGCGAGTTCGAGTAGTCGATGAAGGCGAAGCCACGGGCGCGGCCGTCCGCCGGCTTATTTCCCCAGTTCGCCATCTGCGCCACGCGCTCGACCACGGCGCGGCCGCGCGGCGCGTTCGCGAGCAGTTCGAGCCGCAGCGCGACCGGATCGATGCCGCGCTTGCCGGCGATCTCGTCGAGGAACGCCTCGGCGACGAACTTGTTGGCGGTAAACCCGATGCCGCGCAGCGAGGAGGTGCGCACGCCGCTGTCGCGGTAGATCTGCCCGCAATACTGGTTGGCGATGTCGTAGCTGCGCAGTTCGACGCCGAGCATGAGGATGAAGTCCTTGCCGCCCGCCGCCTGGTAGCGCACCGGATCCTGGTACGGCGTCACCCGGTCGCCGGCGAGGCGCTGGTGCCAGGCGACGATCTTGCCCGACGCATCGAGGCCGGCGCGCAGGTAGTGCGCGGTGATCGGGCGCAGGCGGCCGTTGTGCACGTCGTCCTCGCGCGTCCACATCATCTTGACCGGTCGCTTGGCTTGCTTCGACAGCAGCACCGCGTCGATGATGAACTCCTCGTCGCGATGGCCGCGCCGGCCGAAGCCGCCGCCGAGCAGGGTGTAGTGCAAGGCGACCTTCTCGCGCGCGATGGCGAGCGCCTTGGCGCAGGCGTCGGTCGCCATGGTCGGGCTCTGCGTGCCGCACCACACTTCGACGGCGTCGCCGTCGGGCGACACCGCGGCGGTGGCGTTGAGCGGCTCCATCTGGGCGTGATAGGCGTAGTCGCAGCGGTATTCGCCTGCGATCACGGTCGCGGCGGTGGCGAGTGCGCCCTCGGCATCGCCCTGCTTGAACCAGTCGGCGGTGACCGGGACGGTCAGGTTGCGCGCGTCCGCCGCGAAGGCCTCGATGCCCTTGTCGCCGTCGAAGCCCCACCCGGTGCCGGTGCGGTTCCACGCGATCGTTTGCTCGACCGCGGCTTTGCCGGCAAACGCCGCCCACGCGGTCTCGGCCATTACGCCGACGCCGTAGGGCAGGCGCACGGCCGAGATCACGCCGGGCACCGCCTTCACCGCGGCTTCGTCGAATTTGTCCGGCGTGCCGCCCTCGACCGGGCTGCGCACCACCGCGCCGTAGATCATGCCCGGCACTTGCGTATCGATCGCGTATTTGGCGCTGCCGTCGACCTTGTTGGGCAGCTCGACGCGCATCACGTCCTTGCCGATCAGCCGGAACGCGCCCGGCTTCTTGAGGTCCTCGGGCTTGATCTCGGGCGCGGCCGCCGGCAGGTCGGCGAAGGCGGCGATCTCGCCGTAGGAAAGCCTGCGGCCCGACTTGGCGTGCACGACCACGCTCGGCTCGGTGGTCAGCTCCTCAACCGGGACGTTCCATTTATTGGCGGCGTTGGCGAGGAGCACGCGGCGCACCTGCGCCCCGAACGCGCGCAGCGGCTTGAAGTAGCTCGACACCGCATTGCTGCCGGCGGTGTACATCATGCCGCCGAAGCCGGGATTGCCGAAGACTTTCTCGATCACCGGCGCCGGCACCACGCGCACTTTGTCCCAGTCGGCGTCGAGTTCTTCGGCGAAGATCAGCGGCAGCGACGTCATCGACCCCTGCCCCATCTCGGCCGCCGGCGACATGATGAAGATGGTGCCGTCGGGGGCGATGCTCGCCCACGGACTAAAGGCCATGCCGTGCGCTTCGCCGGCCGGAACCGCGGCGTCGGCAACCTCGCCGCGGCCGAGCGCAAGCGCAAACGTCAGGCCGGCGGCGCCGGTCATCACCTGGCGGCGGGAAACGGCGCCCATGTCGATCGTGCGCTTGGTCATGGCTCAGCCCTCCCGCGCCGCGCGCTCGACGGCGCGCAGGATGCGCACATAGGTGCCGCAGCGGCAGATGTGCGCGCTCATGTGCTCGACGATCTCGTCGCGGGTGGGATGCGGGTTCTGCTGGAGCAGGTCGGCCGCGCTCATGATCTGGCCCGACTGGCAATAGCCGCATTGCGGCACCCGCTCGGCGAGCCAGGCCTTCTGCACCGGATGCGAGGAATCCGGCGACAGGCCTTCGATCGTCGTCACCGCGCGGCCGGCGACGTCGGCGAGCTGCGTCTGGCAGGAGAACGCGCGCGCGCCGTCGACGTGCACCATGCAGGCGCCGCACAGCCCGGCGCCGCAGCCGAACTTGGTGCCGGTGAGCTTGAGGTCCTCGCGGATCACCCACAGGAGCGGCGTATCGGCGGGCGCGGCGGAACTCGCCTCCCGGCCGTTGATGCGGAACGTCGTCGGCATGGCTTCCTCCCGATCATGCGCTGCGCGCTCGGCCGCTCGTCGCGGACGGGCTGCATTCCTTTGCCGCAACGCTACTCCATCGCCGCCACGGTGGCGCAAAAATTATCGTGACCGCCGATCGACGCCTAAGACTACGGGAGCGTGTCCAGGGTCATTGGAGGTGAGCCCGTAGCCCGCATTGAGCCTCGCGAAGGCGGGGGGAAATGCGGGCTTCCCGGATGTCGCGCTACGCGCTCCATCCAGGCTACGGTCGGCATTCCTCCCCGGTCGTGTGAAGTCTCACGCGCAGCAAACGACCACGTCATCCTGAGGAGGTCGCGCGCACTTGCGCGCGACCTCCTCAGGATGACGTCGCGTTTGTTGCAGGCTCTGAAAATGTAGCCCGCATTGACCCTCGCGCAGGCGAGGGGAAATGCGGGGAGCAAGTTCCCGGATGTCCCCTCGCCTGCGCGCTAGGGCATGCACACATCTTACTTGATTGGATTCTGACGGAGCCGCTTGCTCCATCCCTCCCGCCCGCGAGCGTAGCGAGCGGTGGGGAGGGTCGCCGCGCGAAGCGCGGCGGGGTGGGGGGCACTTGCGCTCCATCGGCGCGGACGGCGCCAAGCTCAATCGCCCCCCACCCCTTGCCCCTCCCCACCATTCGCTCCGCGAATGGGGGGAGGGGAATTGAAGGTGTGTGCACGCCGCCCTAGCGCCTTCGCGACCGTCAGTCTGGGCGACGCCGTCCCACAAACAAAAGCGCGTGTTCCGTTTTCGATTCTGTTTCGTTCCGGTTCCGATTCCCTCGCCCGGGCGCGGCGGCGCGGTTACGATTCCGCCATGGCCCATTGCCATGTCTGCGATTCGCCCGGACTGAAGCCGATCCACACGGCCGGGCGTCGCATCGGGCTCGTTTCCTCGGACGTGCGGGCGTTCGACGCGCCCGTCGCCTGGGCCGCGTGCCCGCGCTGCGCGACCCTGCAGAAGGTGCTCGATCGCGACTGGCACCGGCTCGCCGAGGACATCTACGCCCGCTACGACATCAATCATCAGGCGGCGGGCGACGAGCCGCGCCTGTTCGACACCGCGTTCGGCAGCGGCCCGCGCACGGAGATCCTGCTCAAATATCTGCTCCGCCTGTTCGACCTGCCGCCGGCCGGACGCCTGCTCGACGTCGGCTGCGCCAACGGCAACCTGCTCAAGAGCTTTCACCGCGTGCGCCCGGGCTGGGACCTCTACGGTTCGGAGATTTCCGACACGTTCGCGGACGCGGTGCTGGCGCTGCCAGGCGTGCGCGCCTTCTACGCCGGGCGCGACCGCGCCTATCCGCTGCGCTACGATCTCATCACCCTGTGCCACGTGCTCGAGCACGTGCCCGATCCGGCGGCGTTCCTGCGGCGCCTCGTCGACCGGCTCGCGCCGGGAGGGCGGATCCTCGTCGTCGTGCCGAACATCCGGCAAAATCCGATCGACCTTCTGATCGCCGACCATTGCTTCCACTTCGACGCGGCGAGCCTCGACGCAGTGCTCGTTCGCGCCGGCCTCGCGGCGAGCGACCTCACGGCGCGCACGATTCCCAAGGAGCTGATCGCGATCGCCCAGCCCGGCGCCGGCGCGGCGAGGAGGCCGCCGCCCGCGGCGGGCGAAGTTCCGGCGCCAACGCTCGCCCGCGAATATTTCCGCCTGTTCGACGGCGTGCGCGCGGCGGCGCGCGCGGCGCGCGCCGAGGCTTCCTCGTTCGGCATCATGGGTTCCTCGATCGCCGCCGCCTGGCTCGCGCATGAACTTGGCGGCGCGGTCGATTTCTTCGCCGACGAGGACGAACGCCGGTTCGGCCGCAGCCTGATGGGCCGCCCGATCGTCAGCCTCGCGACGGTGCCGGCGGGCGCGACCGTCTTCATTCCCATGGCCGCCGCGGCGGCGGAAAAAATCATCGCCCGCGCGAGCGCGCTGCCGATCGCGTTCCGCCACCTCAACTGGAACGCCGCGCGGACGAAACGCCGCGCCTAAAGCGTAGCCCGTAGGGCGCAATAGCGAAGCGTATTGCGCCATTTTCGCGGACCATGCTCGCCGACGGATCGCGACGCGGCGCATTACGCGGCCCATCGGCCGCTAATGCGCCCTACTACCTGGAACGCCGAGCGGACGAAACGCCGCGCCTAGCTGGACCGCGCAGCACCGACCCGCGCGCGTCGATCGGCACGGGTGCGCCGCGCTATGGCACGGCCGAAACGCGGGTGCTAGGCTTTCGCCAACGGCCGCAGATCGCCGGCCAATTGATCGATATCAAGAATGCAGGGAGGAAGCCCATGCGGGCCAGGATATTCGCTTTTCTCGTCGCCGCCGGCGCGATTGTCGCAGGCCCGGCGCAGGCCGCCGACGCTCCCGCCGAGATCAAGCTCGGAACCCTCTACGCGTCGTCCGGGCGCTTCGCCAGCATCTCGCTGCCCGTGCATGACGGGCTCAAGCTGTGGATCGACGCGAAGAACGCCGAGGGCGGGGCGTTCGTCAAGGCGTTCAACAAGAAGATCCCGCTCAAGCTCGTCGCCTACGACGACCAGAGCAACACGGCGACCGCCGCCACGCTCTACAATCAGCTCATCACCCAGGACAAGGTCGACATCCTCATTTCCGATTCCGGATCGGTCCTCACCTCGGTCGCGGTGCCGATCGCGCGCGATCACAAGATGCTGCTGATCGACCAGACCGGCACCGGCGCGACCTTCTTCACTCCCGATAACCCCTACATCGTCCTGATTGCCGATCCGGTGTCGACCATCTGGCCCAAGCCGCTCGCCGATTTCATCATCAACGACGGGCCCGGGCTCGGCATCAAGAAGGTGGCGATCCTCTACGCGACCAACGACTTCACCGGCACCCAGGCGAACGCGGTGCGCAAGTTCCTCAAAGAGGCCAACGTCGAGATCGTCTACGATCAGGGCGTGCCGACCGAGACCTCGAATTACACCATTCTGCTCAACAACATCCGCGCCGCCAATCCCGACGCGGTGATCCATCTCGGCTATTCTCCCAACGACATCGCGTTCCTGCGCAACGTTCAGGACTCGGGGCTCAAGTTCAAGATGCTGTTTGCGATCTACCCGGGGCTGGAGACCGAGCTGTTGGAGAAGAACGTCGGCGTCAAGGGGATGCAGAACGTGTTCACCTACGTTCCCCCTTCGGAGGTCGCCTACAAGGTCGAGTTCGGCATGTCGCTTTCCGAGTTCAGGGACGCCTGGCACAAGAAATATCCCGACGGAAAGGTCGACTTCGGCTTCAATTCGGTCGCCGGCTACACCACCGGGCTGGTGCTCGAGAAGGCGCTCGCCGTCGCCGACAGCCTCGACCAGCTGGAGCTGCGCAAGGCGATCGCCAGCCTGTCGGGCAAGCTCAAGACCCTCGACGGCACCTTCGAGATCGACGAGACCGGCGCGCAGATCGGGGAAATCACGCCGCTCGGGCAGTTCGTGGCCGACAACGGCCAACTCAAGCTGATCACCGTGTGGCCGCACGACGTCGCCACCGGCAAGCCGACGTTCTGACCTTCCATCGATCGGGCGGCCGGCGACGGCCGCCCGCCTTCCGCGGTTCATTCGGCCGTCCCGTGCTGACCTATACCCTGCTCGCCGGGCTCCTGTTCGGCCTCTATTTCACGCTGGTCGCGCTCGGCCTCAATCTCGTGTTCGGCGTCATGCGCATCGTCAACCTCGCGCACGGCGACTTTCTCATGCTGGGCGCGTTCCTGGCGTTCTGGCTGTTCACCCTGTTCGATCTCAATCCGGTCGGCGCGGTGCCGATCGCGTTTGCGGTCTTTCTCGTGTGCGGGCTGCCGCTCTACTACCTGCTCGTGCCCCGGCTCCTCACCGCGAAGGACCCGGAGATGCTCTCGTTCATCCTGTTCTTCGGCTTCTCCCAGGTCATCGAGGCGATCACCACCATCGCCTTCGGCACGAGCGAGCGCTCGATTCCGGGCGGAGAACTCGGGCGCGCGCTCGCCGCGGCCGCCGGCGTGGCGCTCGGCCGCCCGATCGAGAACGGCCCGGTCGACCTCTTCGGCCAGAGCTTTCCGGCCGCCTGGGTGGCGAGCGGCATCGCCAGCGCGCTCGCCGTGCTGGCGGTCTACGTCTATCTCTACCGCACCCGGCTCGGCTACCTCACCCGCGCCGTCATGATCCACCGCGAGGAAGCGGTGGCGACCGGCATCGACGTGCACCGGGTGTCGGCGATCGCGTTCGGCGTCGGGCTGGCGCTCGCCGCCGTCGCCGGCGTGTTCGCGCCGTTCATGCTCGGCAGCATCACGCCGGCGATGGGAGTCGACATCACCGTGACCGCGTTCACCGTGGTCGTCATCGGCTCGCTCGGCAATCCGCTCGGCACCGTGCTCGGCGGCCTCGTCTACGGCGTCTCCTACATGTTCATGCAGAGCTACTTCAGCTCGTGGGCGAACATTCTCCCCTACCTGTTGCTCATCGCCATCCTGCTGGTGCGCCCGAGCGGCCTGCTCGGCAGGCAGGTGCGCCGTGCCTAAGTTCGTGCGCTACGTCGCGTTCATTCTGCTGCCGCTGGCGGCGCTGTTCGCCGTCCTTCCCGCCCTCTACAGCAACCATCTGCTGCTGTTCAATTTCATGGTGTTCATCACCCTCGCCCAGGGCCTCAACGTCATCTACGGCTTCACCGGCTATCTCCCGTTCGGCTACGTCGGCTTCTTCGGCGCCGGCGCCTACGGCTTTTCGCTGATGGTCGTTCACCTGCACGCGCCGCCGCTCGCCGCGCTTGCGGTCGCCGCCGCCGCCGCGGTCGCGCTCGGCCTGCTGCTCACCCCGCTGTTCCGGCTCTCCGGCGCCTATTTCTCCATCGCCAATCTCGCCGCCGCGCTCGCCGTGCTGCAAGTGGTGTCGAACCCGGGTCTGGAGAGCGTCACCAACGGCCCCTACGGCATCAGCCTGAGCGGCGTGTTCGACCCGGTCTTCGCCTATGCGGTCGCGCTCGCCGTCATGGCGGCGAGCGTGCTCGCGGTGATCTGCCTGCGCTGCTCCCATTTCGGCATGGCGCTGCAGGCCATTCGCGAGGACTCCATCAGCGCCGCCATGGCCGGCATCAACGTGGTGCGCACCCGCGTCCTCGCCTGGCTGTTGAGCGCGCTGATCGCCGGCCTCGCCGGCGGCGTGTTTGCCTGGTACGTGTCGGTGTTCTACGCGGAGACCGTGTTCAGCGGCGAATTCACCATCTTCGCCATCGTGTTCGCCCTGTTCGGCGGCACGGCGACGGTGCTCGGACCGCTGTTCGGCGTCGGCATCCTGTACGGCATCTACAACGCCGTCGGCATAACGACGCCGCAATATTTCCAGCTCATCTACGGCGTCCTGATCATGGGCCTCGTGCTGTTCCTGCCGAACGGCCTCGTGTCGCTCCTGCGCCGGCGGGGGATCGATGTCCCCTGAAGGCGACGAGCTGCTCAAGGTCGAAGGCCTGGTCAAGCGCTTCGGCGGTTTTCGCGCCCTCGACGGCCTCAATTTCAACCTGCGCAAGGGCGAGATCCTCGGCTTGGTCGGTCCCAACGGCTCGGGCAAGACCACCTGCATCAACGTCATCTCCGGCCTCTATCCGCCGGAAGACGGCGCCATCACCTTCGCCGGCCGGCCGATCGCCGGCCTCGCCTCCCATCGGCTGGTGCACCTCGGCATCAACCGCACCTTCCAGGTCCCCAAACCCTTCCTCACGCTCACCGTGCGCGAAAACGTGGAGATCGCGCTGGTCTACGGCCGCAAGCCCGGCGCGCGCATGGACGCGCACGAACTCCTCGCCTCGCTCGATCTGGCGCCGCTCGCCGAGCGGGCGGCCGCCGAACTCAACAGCGCGCAGCAGAAGATGCTCGATCTCGCCCGGGCGCTGGCGACCGGGCCGCAGCTTCTGCTCGTCGACGAACTCGCCGCCGGCCTCAATCCGGCCGAGCTCGAGCGCGTCGCCGCCAAGCTGCTCGACCTTGCGCGCTCCGGCATCGGGTTGCTCGTCGTCGAGCATCTGATGGGGTTCATCGAAGCGATCACCGACCGCGTGATCGTGATGAACGCCGGCAAGGAAATATTCGAAGGCGTGCTCGCCGATGCGGTCAAGAGCCCCAAGGTGGTCGAGGTCTTTCTCGGAGCCGACGATGCCGCCTGAACCGATGTCCGCCCTGTTGACGATCGACGGCGTCGAGACCGGCTACGGCCTGGTGCAGGTCCTGTGGGGCGTCGACCTTCGGGTCGACCGGGGCGAAACGGTCGTGCTGCTCGGCGCCAACGGGGCCGGCAAGACCACGCTGCTGCGAACGGTGATGGGCCTGATCGTCAGCTGGCGCGGCCGCGTCACGCTCGGCGGCGAGGACTTGACGACGCTGCGAACCGATCGCCGGGTCCGGCGCGGGCTCGTCTACATGTCGGAGACCGCGGGCTTCCCCGGCCTCACCGTCGACGAGAACATCCGCATCGGCGCGCAGTTCCAGCCGCGGCGGCGGGCGCGCGCGCGGGCGGAGGAGCTTTACGCCATCTTCCCGGCGCTGGCGGAACGGCGGCGCACGCTGGCCAGCAGCCTCTCCGGCGGACAGCGCAAGATGCTCGGCGTCGCCAAGGCGCTCGCCGGCAACCCGCGCCTGCTGGTGATGGACGAACCGTCCGCCGGATTGTCGCCGCTGTTCGTCAAGGAGGTCATCCGGGTGCTCGGGCGCTTTCGCGACCAGGGTCTTTCGCTGCTGATCGCCGAGCAGAACGTCCGCTTCCTCGACATTGCCGATCGCGTCTACACGCTCGACGGCGGGCGCATCGGGTTCTCGGGCACCGTCGCCGCCATGCACGCCGACGACGCGCTGCGTCGCGCCTATTTCGGCCTCAAATAAGCGGCGCGCGATACCGCTTACGGCCCTTCCTCTTCGATGGTGCGGAAGGTGCGGGCGGGAAACGGCTTTCCCCGCGCGGCCCGCACCGCGCCCTCGTCGACGTCGAGGCCGAGGCCGGGGCCTTCCGGCAGCGCGATATAGCCGTCGACCGGCCGCAGGACGTTGGGGCACAGGCGCCGGCCGAGGTCCTCGAACGGAAGAAAGTACTCGGTGATGATGAAATTCGGCATGCAGGCGGACGCGTGGACGGTCGCGGAGAGCGCCATGGTCGTCGAATTGTAATTGTGCGGCGAAACGGCGATGGCCTCGGCTTCGGCCGCCGCGGCGATGTACATGAGTTCGAGAATGCCGCCGCAGTTGGCGACGTCGGGATTGACGATGTCGACGGCGCGGGCGCGAAAGACCGGGCGGAAGCCCGAGCGGGTCAGCAGCGCCTCGCCGGTCACGACCGGAATGCGGGTTGCGCGGCGCACCTCGGCGAGCGCCTCGACGTTCTCCGCCTGACACGGCTCTTCGAGCCAGTACGGATCGAACTCGGCGAGCGCGTCGGCGAGCGCGATTGCGTGCATGGGCGCGAGCCGCCGGTGAACGTCGACGAGGACGTCGACGCCGGCGCCGACCGCCTGGCGCACCGCGCGCATGACCGCGACCGCGCGGCCGATGTGATCCTTGGGGACGAAGGTGCGCCACGGGCCCGGCAGCGGGTCGAGCTTCAGCGCGGTGAAGCCGCGCGCGCAAACCGACTCCGCGGCGCGCGCATAGTCCTCGGGCAACTGCAGCCGGTAGCTCCAACCGTTGGCGTAAACCCGCACGCGCGACCGGCACGGGCCGCCGAGAAGATTGTAGACCGGCTGCCGCGCGACCTTGCCGAGGATGTCCCACAGCGCCTGCTCGATGCCGGACGCGGCGCAATGAAACTCGAGCGAGCCGCGGCGCTGGGCGTAGTCGTCGAAGGCGATCTGCAGGATGTGGCGGATATGGAACGCCTCGCGGCCGATCAGGTAACGGCCCAGCTCCTCCACCTGCGCGGCGATGGCGCGGTCGCGGTCGTACTGGCTGTAGGCTTCCCCCCACCCGACGACCCCGGCATCGGTCGCCACCCGCACGAACACGAAATTCTTGCGCCAGCCGGAGTGGACCGGCAGGCATTCCACGCTCGCAATTTTCATGACCGCTTGATGTCCGCCGCCTTGATGATCGGCGCCCAGCGGGCGATCTCGTCCTTGACCAAGGTCGCCAGCGCCTGCTGCCCGCGCCGCGGCTTGTCGGGAACTTCGCCGCCCAGGTCGGTAAACCGCCGGCGCACGTCGCGGTCGTCCAACGCCTGGTCGAGGGCGTCGCTGAGCTTGTCCAGGATCGGTTGCGGCGTGCCCTTGGGCGCAAACAAGGCGAACCAGGGCATCGCCTTGAACGCGGGCAGCCCGGCTTCGGCGGTGGTCGGCACCTCCGGCAGGACGGCGTTGCGTTCGTCGGCGGCGATCGCATAGGCCTTGAGCGCGCCGGCGCGCACGTGCGGACTGATGTCGGTGATCGCGCTGCAGGCGTAGTCGATCTGGCCGCCGAGCAACGCCGTCGTGACCGGCCCGCCGCCGTTGAAGGGCACCAAGGTCGGCTTCACGCCCATGATGGCGTTGAGCAGGAGGCCGAAGCTGAACAGAATGGAGCCAACGCCCGCGTGCCCCATGTTGAGCTTCTCGGAGTTCGCCTGCGCGTAAGCGACGAATTCCTTCAGCGTCGTCGCCGGAAAGTCCTTGCGCGCCGCGATCAGCAGCGGGCTCTCCATGGTCAAGCCGATCGGCTCGAAGTCGACGTCCGGCTTGTAGGCGAGATGGGGATAGAACCACACCGAGATGGCGTGGGTGCCGATGTGGCCCATTTCGATGGTGTAGCCGTCCGCCGCGGCGCGCATGGCCCGGATCGTGCCGGTGGTGCCGCCGGCGCCGGGGAAATTCTCGACGACGAACTGCTGCCCGAGCGTGCGCGACATGTGCTCGCCGACGATGCGGGCGGAAACGTCGGTGCCGCCGCCCGGCGCAAACGGCACGATCACCGTGATCGGCCGGCTCGGATAGGCTTGCGCCCGCCCGACGCGCGGCATCGCCGGGAGCGCGGCCGCGCCCGCAGCCAGGCGCAAGAACGTGCGGCGGGGAAGTCGCATGGCATTGCCTCCCTGGGCGGCGTTCTCCGCATATCTTGCGGAGTTTAGCCTTGCATCTGCGGAGAATAGACCCCATAATCTCCGCATAAGGTGCGGATAATGACAACCTATATCCACGGACTCGCCAATTGGCCCGCTTTCCGCTGGGATGACAAGCGCCTCGCGAACCAGCTCGCCTCCGTCCGTCACCGGCAAGGGCGCCTGATCGGACGGATGGAAGCGCTCGGGCTCAAGTTGCGCAAAGAGGCGACCCTTGTGTCCCTCACCGAGGAGGTCGTGAAGTCGAACGAGATCGAGGGCGAGATCATCGACAAGGATCAGGTGCGCTCCTCGCTCGCGCGCCGGCTGGGCGTCGATATCGGCGGCCTCGTCCCGGCCGATCGGAACGTCGAGGGCATCGTCGAGATGATGCTCGACGCGACCGAGAAATACGACGCGCCGCTGACCGCCGACCGCCTGTTCGGCTGGCACGCCGCGCTATTCCCGACCGGCCGCAGCGGCATGAAGAAGATCACGGTCGGCAACTGGCGCCCCCCGGAAGCGGAGCCGATGCAAGTCGTGTCCGTCTCCGGCGCGCGCGAGCGGGTTCATTTCGAAGCGCCGGTCGCCGCGCGGCTCGACACCGAGATGAAGGCGTTTCTCGACTGGTTCAACGCGCCGGCAAAGCTCGATCCGGTGCTCAAGGCCGGCATCGCGCATCTGTGGTTCGTCACCATTCATCCGTTCGAGGACGGCAACGGCCGCATCGCGCGTGCGATCGCGGACCAACAGCTCGCCCGATCGGAGGAAAGCGCACAGCGCTTCTACAGCATGTCGGCGCAAATTCGCCAGGAGCGCAAAGCCTATTACGATACGCTCGAAGCCGCGCAGAAAGGCGACCTCGAGATCACGCCGTGGCTCGCGTGGTTCCTCGGCTGCCTCGACCGCGCCTTCGACGGCGCCGAGACGATGCTTGCCTCCGTGCTGCGCAAGGCGAAATTTTGGGAGCGGCATGCCGGCGAGAAGTTCAACGACCGTCAAAGGGCCGTGCTCAATCGCGTACTCGACGGGTTCGAGGGGAAGCTCACCTCGTCCAAGTGGGCAGTCATCACCAAATCCTCGCAGGATACGGCTTCGCGCGACATCGACGATCTTCTTGCCCGCAACATCCTCGTCAAGGACGCCGGCGGCGGCCGCAGCACGAGCTATTCGTTGGCGCCAATCGAGTGAAGCCGAACTACTCTGATCGGCGGATTACGCCCCGCCTTTGCGCTGGGGCATGCACACATCTCAATTCCCCTCCCCCCATTCGCGTAGCGAATGGTGGGGAGGGGTAAGGGGTGGGGGGCGATTGAGCTTGGCGCGGTCCGCGCCGATGGAGCGCAATTGCCCCCCACCCCGCCGCGCTTCGCGCGGCGACCCTCCCCACCGCTCGCTACGCTCGCGGGGGGAGGGATGGAGCAAACGGCTCCGCCAGAATCTGATCACGTAAGATGTGTGCATGCCCTAGCGGAGGGGAGAGGGAAGTTAAGGTAAGAAAGAGACGGAGGATCGCTCATGCAGCTCGCCCGGGAACTCGCCCGCCGCTCGGCCGCCGTGCGGTTCGAAGACCTGCCCGCCGACGCGGTGCATTCCGCCAAGGTCGGCATCCTCGACACGGTCGGCGTCACGCTCGCGGGCTGCGGGGAGCCCGCCGCGCGCATCGTGCGCAAGGTCGCCGGCAACGGCGGCGCAAGCCTGGTGTTCGGCACCGCGCAGCGGATCAACGCGCTCGACGCCGCCCTCGTCAACGGCGTCGCCTCCCACGCGCTCGATTTCGACGACATGAACAACACGCTCGGCGGCCATCCGTCGGCGCCGATCCTGCCGGCGCTGTTCGCGCTCGCCGACGAGCGCCCGGCGAGCGGGCGCGCCTTCATCGCCGCCTACGTCGCCGGCTTCGAGACCGAGTGCAAGCTCGGGCGCGGCGTCCACTTCCATCACTACACCAAGGGCTGGCACCCGACCGCGACCTTGGGCGTGTTCGGCACCGCGGCGGCCGCCGGCAACCTCATGGGGCTCGACGCGGAGCGCACCGCGATCGCGCTCGCCATCGCCGCCTCGCTTGCCGCCTGCCTCAAGGCGAATTTCGGCACCATGACCAAGCCGCTGCACGTCGGCCATTGCGCCCGCAGCGGCCTGTTCGCGGCGCTGCTGGCGGCGGAGGGCTTCACCGCCAACCCCGGCGCGTTCGAGCACAACCAGGGCTTCCTCGACGTGTTCAACGGGCCGGGCACCTACGACGTCGACCGCATGCTCGCCCATTGGGGCGATCCGTTCGACATCGTCGCGCCCGGCATCGCCCTCAAGCAATATCCGTGCTGCGGCAGCACCCATCCGGCCCTCGACGTGATGCTCGATCTGGTGCGCCGGCACGATTTGCGCGCAACCGAGGTCGCGCGCATCGACGCATGGACGCACGCGCGGCGGCTGGAGCACACCAACCGGCCCGATCCGCACAGCGGCCTCGAGGCGAAGTTCAGCCTGCAATACTGCCTGGCGCGCGCGCTCGTCGACCGCGCCATCCGCATCGAGGACTTCGAGGGCGACGCCTGGGCGGATCCGAAGGTGCGCGCGGTGCTGCCGCGGGTCAACGCCGCCGCCTACACCACGACGCAATTCCCGGAGGACAATCACTACGGCGCCGAGGTGAAGATCACCACGACCGACGGCAAGGCGGTCTCGGGCAAGATCGACGAAGCCTTGGGCCGCACCACCGGCCGTCCGCTGCCGCGCGAGCGGCTGCGGGAGAAATTCGACAAT
>DASPVJ010000033.1:0-7660 GCA_035622435.1 Xanthobacteraceae bacterium
GCGATCTTGAGAAGCTTCGCGCGCTCGCTTGCCGCGGGCGCGCTCTCGATCTGCCGGCGCTTGCGCTCGGCCTTCGGCAGGCTCTTGTCGTCGGTGACCTCGGCGACGAGGGCGGCGATGTCGCGCCCGAACAGGGCGGCGAGTTCCTCGTATTCGGTCGCGGTGTCCTCCAGCGTGTCGTGCAGCAGGGCGGCCGCCACCAGCTCGGCGTCGCGTCCGCCGGTCGCCTCGGCAAGCAAGGCCGCGACCTCGAGGAGATGATTGACGTAGGGCTCGCCGGCAACGCCCTTGCGCCGCTGGCCGGCGTGGCGGCGGGCGGCAAAATCGGCGGCCGCAACGATCAGGGACACCGCATTCATCGGATCGGTTCGTGCACGGTGACGAGCTTGGTGCCGTCGGGAAAGGTCGCCTCGACCTGGATTTCGTGGATCATCTCGGCGATGCCGTCCATGACCTGCGCGCGCGCCACCACGTGGGCGCCCGCTTCCATCAGCTCGGCGACGCTGCGCCCGTCGCGCGCGCCTTCGAGAATATAGTCGGAGATCAGGGCCACCGCCTCGGGATGGTTGAGCTTGACGCCGCGCTCGAGCCGCCGCCGCGCCACCATGGCGGCCATGGCGATCATCAGCTTGTCCTTTTCGCGCGGAGTGAGGTTCATACATACCTCGTTTAGTGGAACCAGCAGTGCGGCAGCTTGCCGCCGCGCAAGGTCGCAATCAGCGTCGTGAGGTCGTACCGCAACGCCGCGCCATCGCGGGCGCACAACCGCGCCACCGCGATCCCGTTCCACGCCGAAGTGGCGACTTCGCCGCGCAGCCGTTTTAGCGCGCGCAGCGGGGCGAGCGCATCCGCGTCGCCCGGCACCACCAGCACGGTCGCGACCGCGGCGCCGCCGTTGGCGACCGCGGGTTCGCCGAGCTTGGCGGCGATGGCGCCGTCGAGCCGCACGCTCTCGGCGTAGATGAGCGCGCCGCCGCGGCGCACGCGCCAGCGGTCGGCGAAAAGTCCGTGCTCGACCGCCTCCCCCATGCCGGTCCGGCCCAGGACCAGCGCCTCCACCATGATCAGGCGCGCGTCCGCGGCAAGCTCGACGTCGATCGTGCGGGCAAGCCGCGCGCCGTCGAACAGGATCGTCTCCTGCGGCAGCCAAGCGAGCGAAGCGGCGGCGCCGGCCGTTAGCCGGATGCGGATGTGCGCGTCCGGCCCGAGCGAGCGGTAGACCTTCTCGGCGGCGGCGCTGGTGACCGTCAGCCGCGCCGCCTCGCCGGCCGCGATATCGAGGTCGAAGCGGTCGCCGCCGGTAATGCCGCCGGCGGTGTTGATGACGACCGCCTCCAGTTCGCGCTTACGTGCGCCGGGAAACCGCACCCGCAGCGAGCCCGCCTCGTGCACGCGGGCGGGGCGCGTGATGCCGCGCCCGTATTGCGCGGCGAGTTCGATGCGGCCGACCGCGCGGTTCGCCGCGAAGATGCGCGCGCTCTCCTGCGCGACCGTCATCGGGATGATCTCACAGCGCCAGCGCCCGCCGCAGCGCCGCTTCGTCCATGGCGGCGCGGTCGCAGGCGTAGACGATGGCGCCGCGGTCCATGACGGCGAAATGGTCGCCGAGTTCGCGGGCGAAGTCGAGGTATTGCTCGACCAGCACGATCGCCACCTTGCCGAGGTTGCGCAGATAGGCGATGGCGCGGCCGATGTCCTTGATGATCGACGGCTGGATGCCCTCGGTCGGCTCGTCGAGCAGCAGGAGGCGCGGCTTCATGACCAGCGCCCGGCCGATGGCGAGCTGCTGCTGCTGGCCGCCGGAGAGATCGCCGCCGCGCCGGCGCAGCATGTCGCCGAGCACCGGAAACAGCGCGAACACGTCGTCGGGGATGACGCGCTGTTCGCGCGGCAGCGGGGCAAAGCCGGTCTCGAGGTTTTCCCGCACGGTAAGCAGGGGAAAGATCTCGCGGCCCTGGGGCACGTAGGCGATGCCCAGGCGCGCCCGCTCGTAGGGCTTGAGCGAGGTGATATCGGCGCCGTCGAGCTTGACCGTGCCGCGGGTCACCGGCTGCTGGCCGGCGAGCGCATCGAGCAGGCTCGTCTTGCCGACCCCGTTGCGGCCGAGCACGCAGGTCACCTTGCCGGGCTCCGCCTTGAGCGAAACCGCGCGCAGCGCCTGGGCGGCGCCGTAGTGCAGGTCGATGGCGTCGACTTCCAGCATGCTGGTTCTCAGAGGGGCGAATAATAGTAGGGTGGGCAAAGCGCCAAAGGCGCGTGCCCACGCGTGGGCACGGCCGCTGCGCGGCCTTTGCCCACCCCACTATTCACCATTCGCCTCCCTCATCTCCCAAGGTACACCTCGATCACCCGCTCGTTCGCCGACACCTGGTCGATGCCGCCCTCGGCGATCACCGCGCCCTCGTGCAGCACCGTCACCTTGACGTCGAGATCGCGCACGAACGCCATGTCGTGCTCGACCACCACGATGGTGCGGTCGCGATTGATCTGCTTGAGCAGCTCGACGGTCTGGCGCGTCTCCGCGTCGGTCATGCCGGCGACCGGCTCGTCGACCAGCAGCAGCTTAGGCTCCTGGGCGAGCAGCATGCCGATCTCGAGCCACTGCTTCTGCCCGTGCGACAGGCCGGCGGCGATGCGATCGCGCACCGCCCCGAGCCGGGTGGTATCGAGCAGGTGATCGATGCGCGCGCTCACCTCCGCGCTCTCGCGCCAGAACAGCGTCCGCCACGCGCGGCGGTCGCTCTTGAGCGCCAGCAGCAAGTTGTCCTCGACGGTGTGGCTCTCGAATACGGTCGGCTTCTGGAACTTGCGGCCGATGCCGAGTACGGCGATCTCGGTCTCGTCGAGGCCGGTGAGGTCGTACATGCCGTCGAGGTAGACGTCGCCGCCGTCGGGCCGGGTCTTGCCGGTGACCACGTCCATCATCGTGGTCTTGCCGGCGCCGTTGGGGCCGATGACGGCGCGCATTTCGCCCGGCTCGACGGCGAGCGACAGATTGTTGAGCGCCTTGAAGCCGTCGAACGACACGGTCACGCCGTCGAGGTAAAGTAGCGCCGATGTGGTGCGGGGCGGCATGCGCGATCACTCCGCCGGGCGCGGCTCGACCAAGCGGCCGTCGGGCGCCGTCTTCTCGCGCGCGGCCGGCCGATGGCGCGCGTTCCACCACCGCATGGCGGTGCCGACAATGCCGTCCGGCAGCAGCAGGGTCACCAGGATGAACAGGCCGCCGAGCGCGAACAGCCAGTAGGGCGCGAGCGCAATGGTGGCGAACGGCGTGATGAAGAAGCCGAACAGCGCGGCGCCGAGCCCGACGCCGAGGGGCAGCGGATGCGCGCCGCTCGCAAGCCAGATCAGGCACAGCACGGCGGCCGCCCCGAACGGGCTGACATAAGGCAGCAACGGCGGCGCCACCGAAATTGCCAGCGGGACCGCCCAGGCGAGCACCGCCAGCGCCACGCCCGCCAGCGCCGCGAAGAGAACCACGCGCCGTTTGTAGGCGACCGCGGCAAGCGTCACCAACGTGAGCGCGCCGAACAGCCAATAGGGCGCGAGGTTGCCGCTGGTGAAGGTGGTCTTGGCGTAGTTGACGAGGACCGCGCCGAGCGCGGCGCCGACGAGGGTGCCGCGGCCGCCGACCGCGACCCAGATGACCGCCTCGATGGAATTGCCGGGGGCGAATTCGCTCGGATTGATGATGCCGACCTGGGGCACGTAGAGCGCGCCGGCGATGCCGGCCATGCAGGCGGAGAGCGTGAACACGAACAGCTTGTAGGATTCTACCCGGTAGCCGAGAAAGCGCGTGCGGTTCTCAGCGTCGCGGATCGCGATCAACACCTTGCCGAACTTCGAGGACACGATCGCCCGGCAGATATAGAATCCCAGGCCCAGGATCATGACAGAGATCGAGAACAGGGCCGCGCGGGTGGCGGGCGCCTGGACGTTGAAGCCGAGGATGTCCTTGAAGTCGGTCAATCCGTTGTTGCCGCCGAACCCGAAATTATTGCGGAAGAAGCCGAGCATCAGCGCGAAGGTGAGCGCCTGGGTGATGATCGACAGATAGACGCCGGTGACGCGGCTGCGGAAGGCGAACCAGCCGAAGACGAAGGCGAGCGTGCCCGGCACAAGCACCACCATCAGGGCGGCGTAGGCGAAATGCTGGAAGCCGTACCAGTAGAGCGGCAGCTCCTTCCAGTTGAGGAACACCATGAAGTCGGGCAGGATCGGGTTGGCGTAGACGCCGCGGGTGCCGATCTGGCGCATCAGGTACATGCCCATGGCGTAGCCGCCGAGCGCGAAGAAGGCGCCGTGTCCGAGCGAAAGGATGCCGCAATAACCCCAGATCAGGTCGATCGCCAGCGCCAGGATCGCGTAGCAGACGTACTTGCCGAACAGCGCCACCAGGTAGATCGGCAGGTGCCAGGCCGAGGATTGCGGCACCGTCAAGTTGAGCAGCGGCACCCCGACGGCGATGATGGCGAGCACGATCAGGAACGACACGCCGGCGCGGTCGAGCGCGCGGATCAGCGGCGAGTCGGTCATGCCTCGACCGCCCGGCCCTTGAGCGCGAACAGGCCGCGCGGGCGCTTCTGAATGAACAGGATGATGAGCACGAGGATGGCGATCTTGCCGAGCACGGCGCCGGCATAGGGCTCGAGGAACTTGTTGGCGATGCCGAGCGAGAAGGCGCCGAGCAGCGTGCCCCACAGATTGCCGACGCCGCCGAACACGACGACCATGAACGAATCGATGATGTAGCCCTGGCCGAGATTGGGGCTGACGTTGTCGATCTGCGACAACGCCACCCCGGCAATCCCGGCGATGCCGGAGCCGAGCCCAAAGGTGAGCGCGTCGATGCGGCGGGTGCGGATGCCCATGGAGGCCGCCATCGGCCGGTTCTGGGTGACGGCGCGCATCTCCAGCCCGAACCGCGTGAACCGCAACAGGCCGAGCAGCGCGACGAAGACCGCGAGCGTGAAGCAGATGATCCACAGGCGGTTGTAGGTGATGTTGATCTGGCCCACGTCGAAGGCGCCGCTCATCCACGACGGGGAGCCTACGTCGCGGTTGCTCGAGCCGAAGGTGCTGCGCACGGCCTGTTGCAGGATCAACGACAGGCCCCACGTGGCGAGCAGCGTTTCGAGCGGCCGCCCGTACAGGAACTGGATGATGCCGCGCTCGATCAGCACGCCGACGGCGCCGGAGACGAGGAAGGCCAACGGAACCGCGATCACCACCGAAAAGTCGAACAGCCCGGGATTATACGCCCGGATCACCTCCTGGACGACGAAGGTGGTGTAGGCGCCGAGCATCACCATCTCGCCGTGCGCCATGTTGATGACGCCCATCACCCCGAAGGTGATGGCAAGACCTATTGCCGCGAGCAGCAGCACCGAGCCGAGCGAAAGCCCGTACCAGGTGTTCTGCACCGCGCTCCACACGGCAAGCCCGCTCTGGATCGAAGCGATGGCGTCCTGGGCGGCGCTCCTCACCGCCGGCGGCGTATCGGCCGGCAGTCCCGCCAGCAAGGCGAGCGAATCCTGGTCGCCGCGCGCCTTGATCACCGGGACGGCGGCGAGCTTGTCGGCCTCCTTTGCCCCGCTCATGTTGAGGAGGACGGCGGCGCGCGCCTCGCCCAGCGCCGTCTTCACCCGCGGATCGGTCTCCTTCTTGAGCGCCGATTCGAGCGCCGGCAACGCCTGCTCGTCGCGCGACCTGAACACCGCCTGGGCCGCATCGAACCGCTTGCCCGGGTCGGTCGCAAACAGGCTCAGCCCGCCGAGCGCCCCCTCCACCGCGCGCCGTAGCCGGTTGTTGAGCCGCACCGGCTGCAAATTCGCCGGCGCTGCGCCAGCGACCGCCTGCCCGGTCGCCGCATCGGTGAGCCGGTTGTCGCTATCCTTGATGTAGACCTTCTTGGCATCGGGATCGAACAGCAGGCGGCCTTCCTGCAACGCCCCGATCACCAGGGCGGCGCGCGGGTCGCCGCTGCGCGCAACGGCGCTGATCGCCCCATCGGTGTCGTCGAAACTGTCGGCGGTGAACCCGGCCAGCGCGTCGGCGAAGCTTTGGGCGTTCGCCGCCGCCCCGGCCAGGAGAATGAGGCCGAAGGCGACGGCGAGCGCGCGCAAGCGTCCGTAGAGGGCCCGCATCTGTCCCCTTCCCGACACGTCGTTGGCGGGGAGGCGGCAGCGGTGCCGCCGCCTCCGATCATGTCACGGTCTCCATCGGGGCATCAGGCCCCGCTGCCGCACTTCTTGGTGACCGTGTTGTAGTTCCCGCACTTGAGGGTTTTCCAGTCGCCGATCAGGTCCTTCGACTCGGGAAGATACTTCGACCAGGCGTCGCCGGGAACCAGTCCCGGGGTTTTCCACACCACGTCGAACTGCCCGTCCGCCCGCACCTCGCCGATGAACACCGGCTTGGTGATGTGGTGGTTGGGCAGCATTTCCGAGGTGCCGCCGGTGAGGTTCGGCACCTTCACGCCGACGATGGCGTCGATGACCTTGTCGGGATCGGTCGATTTGGCCTTCTCCACCGCCGCGACCCACATGGCGAAGCCGATCACATGGGCTTCCATCGGGTCATTGGTGGTGATCTTGGCTTTCTTGAGTCCATGCTCTTTGACGAACGCCGTCCATTTGGCGATGAACTCCTTGTTGATCGGCGCCGGGTCCGACTGGAAGTAGTTCCAGGCTGCGAGATGGCCGACCAGCGGCTTGGTGTCGATGCCGGCCAGTTCCTCTTCGCCGACCGAGAACGCCACCACCGGTATGTCGGTCGCCTTGATGCCCTGGTTGCCCAGTTCTTTATAGAACGGCACGTTGGCGTCGCCGTTGATGGTCGAGACCACCGCGGTCTTCTTGCCCGCCGTGCCGAACTTCTTGATGTCGGCGACGATGGTCTGGAAGTCCGAGTGCCCGAACGGCGTGTAGTTGATCATGATGTCCTCGTCCTTCACCCCCTTGGACTTGAGGAAGGCTTCGAGGATCTTGTTGGTGGTGCGGGGATAGACGTAGTCGGTGCCCGCCAGCACCCAGCGCTTGGCCTCGCCGCCGTCCTTCGACATCAAGTACTCGACCGCCGGGATCGCCTGCTGGTTGGGGGCGGCGCCGGTATAGAACACGTTACGCTCGCTCTCCTCGCCCTCGTACTGGACCGGGTAGAACAGGAGGCCGTTCAATTCCTTGAACACCGGCAGCACGGACTTGCGCGACACCGAGGTCCAGCAGCCGAACACCGCCGCCACCTTGTCCTTGGCGATCAGCTCGCGCGCCTTCTCGGCGAACAGCGGCCAGTTGGAGGCGGGATCGACCACCACCGCCTCGAGCTTCTTGCCGAGCAGCCCGCCCTTCTTGTTCTGCTCCTCGATCAGCATCAGCACGACTTCGTTCAGCGTGGTCTCGCTGATCGCCATGGTGCCGGAGAGCGAGTGAAGGATGCCGACCTTGATGGTGTCCTGAGCCTGGGCGGGCAGCGCCGCGGCAAGCCCCAATGCAAGCCCCGCCGTGGCGGCGAGCCAACGGCGGGCATTCGGTCGCTGGGCGACCGCACGGATTGTTTTGAGCATCGCAAATCCCTCTGCGTTGACGCGCGCGTTCGCACCCTTGGGCCATGACGCGCACCGGACCTTTCGCAAGGGGTGTGCCAAGCCCCGCCGCGC
>DASPVJ010000034.1:0-7391 GCA_035622435.1 Xanthobacteraceae bacterium
CTACGGCAGCGGCGGCAGGTCGGCGAAATAATCCGGATGCGCCTTCTCGACCTCCGCCATGAACGTCGGGCGGAACTGATCCGGGACGTCGAGCCGCGGCGCGCCCTTGAGCGTGTTGATCAGCACTTCGTCCTCCGCCGCCTCGAACGCGCGCATCACCGCCGGCGACAGGCGCGGGTCGTAGCTGATGTGGCGGATCGCCTTCTTGCCCACCGCAACGTCGGTGTTGGGGACCCACTTGGCGAAAATCTCCACCGCCTCGTCGCGGTGGTTGCGGGTGTAGTGCGAGGCGCCGGCGAGCCCGGCGGCGAAGGCGCGCACCACCGCCGGGCGCTCGGCGACCGTCGGCCCGTGCGCGGTCGCCACCATCACGTACGACATGTGATGGCCGCCGCGGATCACCAGGAACGAGCCGGCGACCTGTTCGAGCACCGCGGTGACGTAGGGCTCCCACGACACCACCGCGTCGACCGTGCCGGCGGCGAGTGCCGGCGCCAGCCCGAACTGCGACCAGATGTTCTCGATCGTCAGGTCCTCGTATTTCATGCCGGCGCGGCGCAGCACCATCTTGAAATATTCGTCCGACGTCTGCCCGCGCGCGAGGCCGATGCGCTTGCCCTTGAGGTCGGCGACCTTGCCGGCGGCAATCCCGGCACCGGCGCGGGTGACGATCGCCAGCGGCTCGTCGGCGTTGTCGCGGGTGGCGTCGTTCATGATGATGCCGATCACCTTGAACGGCTCGCCCGCGTGCACCGCCTTGAGGAAGGTGGTCACGCTCATGTCGCCGATCTGCGCCTCGCCGGCGTGCATGGCGTTGACCATGTCGGTGCCGGTGTCGACCACCTTCATGCGGGCGTCGATGCCGTGTTTGGCGAAAATGCCCTTCTCGGCGCCGACGAACATCGGCAGGTGGCCGAAGTTGTTGCCGATCACCACGTCGAGCCTGGGCAACGCACCCGCATCGGTGGCCATGGCGTCCCTCCCGGATGTTATGGGCATGGCGGCGACTGCCGCGCGGTCGAGGATATAGGAGGAGCGGCGGGAGACAACGGGGCACCGCGAGGGGTAAGAAGGTCGGGCGTTCGTTCCGCTTACACTAAAACCTTTGGTCATTGGTGCGACAATTTGGTCGCGATTTGAGCTGGACACGCGGGGCTTTCATCGTATACTCAATGTAGTTAAAGCGGCAGGGACCACGGATGAGCAACCTGGAGCCGTCAGCAAACCTTTCCGGCTACGCCGCGGCCTCGCAGACGGCTTGCGGAGCGCTTGCAAACGGCTTGCTGATTGGCCGGTCAGCAAGCGCCCGAGGCGGCGACACGAGGGGCGCGAGCTTGCAGATCCTCGCTGATTCCGCGGTTTCGCACGGCATGGGCGGCGGCGCGTTAGCCCCCGGCCATTGTAAAAGCTTGCAGACCGTTGCTGATTGCGCAGGTTTAGCGTGGCTCGCCCAGCAGGCCGGCGTGATCGGACAACAGCCCGTGCTTGGCCACGCAGGCGTTATAGGCCTCGATCGCCTGCCGATTCTCTTCGAGCCAATGGTGTGCTTGCTCCGCCTTCCGCGGGGACGCCGCATCGCGCTTGTCCACGGGGGCCATGATTCTCATTCCCGCCGTCCGGGATTACCCCGTCCCGCCGACGGTGATGCGGTCGATGCGCAGGGTGGGCTGGCCGACCCCCACCGGCACCCCCTGGCCGTTCTTGCCGCAGGTGCCGATGCCCTCGTCGAGCGCAAGGTCGTTGCCGACCATGGCGACCCGGGTGAGCGCATCCGGGCCATTGCCGATCAGCATCGCGCCCTTGATCGGCGCGCCGACCTTGCCGTTCTCCAGCCGATAGGCCTCGGTGCACTGGAACACGAATTTGCCCGAGGTGATGTCGACCTGGCCGCCGCCGAAGCTCACGGCGTAGATGCCGTTCTTGACCGAGGCGAGGATCTCGGCCGGATCGCGGTCGCCGGCGAGCATGTAGGTGTTGGTCATGCGCGGCATCGGCACATGGGCATGGCTCTGGCGCCGGCCGTTGCCGGTCGGCCGCATGTTCATCAGCCGCGCGTTCTGCCGGTCCTGCATGTAGCCGACCAGGATGCCGTCCTCGATCAGCACGGTGCGGCTCGTCGGCGTTCCCTCGTCGTCGATGGTGAGCGAGCCGCGCCGGCGCGCCATGGTGCCGTCGTCGACGATGGTGACGCCCGCGGCGGCGACCCTTTCGCCCATCAGGCCGGCGAACGCCGACGTCTTCTTGCGGTTGAAGTCGCCCTCGAGCCCGTGCCCGACCGCCTCGTGCAGCATCACCCCCGGCCAGCCGGGGCCGAGCACCACGTCCATTTCGCCGGCCGGCGCCGCGACCGCGTCGAGATTGACGAGCGCCTGGCGCACCGCGTCGTCGGCCGCGCTCTCCCAGGCCGCCGCCTCGATGAAGCGCGCGTAGCCTTCGCGGCCGCCGTAGCCGTGGGTGCCGGTTTCCTGCCGGTTGCCGTCGCCGGCGACGACCGAGACGTTGACCCGCACCAGCGGCCGCACGTCGCGGTAGGTCTCGCCGTCCGCGCGCACGATCTCCACCACTTGCCAAGAGGCGCCGAGGCTCACCGACACCTGCCGCACCCGCGCGTCCTTGGCGCGGGCATAGGCGTCGATGGTCTCGATCAGCCGCACCTTGGCGTCGAAGGTGGGGGCCGCGAGGGGATTCTCCTCGCCGTAGAGCCGCGCGTTGGTGCGCGCGGGCGGCTGCGCATAGGTGCCGGAATAGCCGCCGCGCACGGCGGACACCGCGTCGGCCGCGCGGGCGAGCGCCGCCTCGGAGAGGTCCGAGGCATGGGCATAGCCGACCGCCTCGCCCTTCACCGCGCGCAGGCCGAAGCCCTGGGTGGTGTCGAACGTCGCCTGCTTGAGGCGGCCGTTGTCGAACACCAGCATCTCGGACTGACGGTATTCGACATAGAACTCGCCGTCGTCGGCCCCGGCGAAGCCGCGCGCGAGATGCCGGCGCATGTCGGTGCGGTCGAGGCCGGCGCGGTCGATCAGCGAGGTCGCGGACGGGTCGGTCATGGGTGGTTCCGAAGTTGCGGTTGCGGCAAACATAAGCAGCGGCGGGCGGATCTTGTAGTCCGGATGAGCGCGCAGCGCGAAATCCGGGAGCGCCGGTCCCGCATTCCGCGACGCTCAAGGCGGGCTACGGCCGCTCCACTGGCTACGGCAGCTTGTCGAAGCCTTCGGCGAAGCCCTTCAGGCTGACCGGGATGCCGATGCCCTCTTCCGGCGTCTGGAAGATGATGAAGGTCGCGCTCTGGCCGTTGCGCAGCTTGTTCATCAGGTCGTCGTTGACCACCACCTCGGCGACGCATCCGTTCGGCAGGCAGCGCACGAACGAGACCTTGCCGACGTCGACGCCGTCGATGCGCAGGCCGAGCCCGTTGGGAAGCAGCACGCCGAGCGGCGCCAGCACGCGCATCAGGCGGAACTTCTGGTCGGCGGTCTTGAGCACGATCACCGTGAGGCCGACGTTGGGGCGGTCCTCGGCGGTGACGCTCTGGATCAGCGCGCATTGCTCGGTCTGGGCGCCCGGCGGGGTGTCGCAGCGGATCTGCCAGTCGCCGTGAACGGACTTGACCACGCCCTGCGCCGCCGCGCCGCCGGTCAGCGCGACGAACGCGGCGAGCGCCAGCGCCAGCGGCCGGCCGCATCCGCCCCGAACGGTCCCGCGCTTGACCCATGCCGACGCGCGGAAAATGCCCATCGCGTTCCTCGATTCTCGGCGGCCTGCATCGGCGCACGGGCGCGCCGGCCCCAAGCGACGCCCGCGCCGGCCGCGCGGCCGAATCGCCGCATCGATTTCGACGTGACGTTCCCGTACATGCCGGCCTCGTGGAGTCAAGCGCGGCTGCCCCGGGACCGCCGCAAACGGCCGCAAAGCTCGCCCGATCCGGCGTTTGCGCGGCTCACGCTTTGTCGCAGCGGGCGCGCCACGAACCGCGTTGCGAGGGGGGCCGAATTGTGGTTTGAGAAGCCCGGCTCCGCCCCGCCGGTCTCGCCCGCGCCTGGAGCCCGCCGGCAGCTTCAGCCGCGCGCAACGGGCGTGCAAGCGCGCATCGGGATTCCCGGCGGTGCGCAGCGGCTAAGGCGTGATGGCTTTTCTTCGAATCGCCATCCCACCTTAGCTTATCGTTGGAGCATGATGTTGTCCGAAAACCGGTACCCACCCCGGATCGCTTCCCGGGTCGCGTCCGGGGCAGGCTTTTTCGGCATCATGCTCTAGGGTCGACAGCGAAGGAGCGAACACGGCGATGCAAGGGCTCTCGCGGTTGATCCGTTCGGCGGCGGGCGCGCTCGCCGCACTAACGACAGGTCTTGTGGGCGGCGGCATTGCCTTCGCCGGCGTCGGACAGCCTTTGCCCGGGCAGCTCGGCCTGCAGGACGCGGCCACGCCGGTGATGGTCGACCTCGTCGCCTTCCACGACGGGCTGCTCGTCGTGATCACCGTCATCACGGTGTTCGTGCTGGCGCTGCTGCTCATCATCATGGTGCGCTTCAACCGGCGCGCCAATCCGACCCCCTCGCGCACCACCCACAACACGCTGATCGAGGTCATCTGGACGGTGGTGCCGATCATGATCCTCACCGGCATCGCCATCCCGTCGTTCAAACTGCTGTTCTACGAGCAGAACATTCCGACCGCCGACCTGACCGTGAAGGCGACCGGCAATCAGTGGTACTGGAACTATTCCTATCCGGACAACGGCAAGTTCGACTTCGATTCGCGCATGCTCGACGACACCGACCGCCCCAAGCAGAAGCCGAACGAGCCGCGGCTGCTCGCCGTCGACAACGACGTGGTGGTTCCGGTCAACAAGGTGGTGCGCGTCCTGGTGACGGCGGACGCAGCCGGCGTGATCCACTCTTTCGCGGTGCCCTCGTTCGGCATCAAGATCGACGCCGTTCCCGGCCGCCTCAACGAGACCTGGTTCAAGGCGACGCAAGAGGGCATCTACTACGGCCAGTGCTCGGAACTGTGCGGGCGCGACCACGCCTTCATGCCGATCGCGGTGCGCGTGGTCAGCGAGGCCGCGTTCGCCGCCTGGGTCGAGGAGGCGAAGAAGAAATTCGCGCGTGACGAGGGCGTCGCGCCGACGGCGGTCGCGGCCGTCCCGGCGGCGACCCGGTAACCCGAGCGGACCGCGGACAGAGCAAAACGACAACGGCTGAGGACCCGACCATGGCAGCCACCGCACTCGCGCACGGCGCGCACGACGCGCACGATCATCCGACCGGATGGCGCCGCTACGTCTATTCGACGAACCACAAGGACATCGGCACGATGTACCTGGCGTTCGCCCTCGTCGCCGGCGTGATCGGCGGCAGCCTCTCGATCGCCATGCGCTACGAACTGCACGAACCCGGCATGCAGCTGTTCGGCGACCCGCACACCTTCAACGTCTTCGTCACCGCGCACGGGCTGATCATGATCTTCTTCATGGTCATGCCGGCGATGATCGGCGGGTTCGGCAACTGGATCGTGCCGCTGATGATCGGGGCGCCCGACATGGCGTTCCCGCGCCTGAACAACATTTCGTTCTGGTTCCTGCCCGCTTCGTTCGCCCTGCTGCTGACCTCGCTGTTCGTTCCCGGCGAGGGCGCCGGCAACGGGGTCGGCGCCGGCTGGACCATCTACGCGCCGCTGTCGACCACCGGCCACAGCGGCCCGGCGATGGACTTCGCCATCCTGTCGCTGCATCTGGCGGGCGCCTCGTCGATCACCGGCGCCATCAACTTCATCACCACCATCTTCAACATGCGCGCGCCGGGCATGACGCTGCACAAGATGCCGCTGTTCGTGTGGTCGATCCTGGTGACGACGTTCCTGCTGCTCTTGGCGATGCCGGTGCTCGCCGGCGCCATCACCATGCTGCTGACCGACCGCAACTTCGGCACCGCCTTCTTCTCCGCCGACAAGGGCGGCGATCCGCTCCTGTTCCAGCACCTGTTCTGGTTCTTCGGCCACCCGGAAGTCTACATCCTGATCCTGCCGGGCTTCGGCATGATCAGCCAGGTGGTGGCGACCTTCAGCCGCAAGCCGGTGTTCGGCTATCTCGGCATGGCCTACGCCATGGTGGCGATCGGCGGCATCGGCTTCGTCGTGTGGGCGCACCACATGTACACGGTCGGCATGTCGACCGGGGCGCAGGCCTATTTCATCCTCGCCACCATGGTCATCGCGGTGCCGACCGGCGTGAAGATCTTCTCCTGGGTCGCCACCATGTGGGGCGGCTCGATCGAGTTCAAGACGCCAATGCTGTGGGCGATCGGCTTCATCTTCCTGTTCACGATCGGCGGGGTGACCGGCGTCGTGCTCGCCAACGCCGGCGTCGACCGCGTGTTGCAGGACACCTATTACGTGGTGGCGCACTTCCACTACGTGCTCTCGCTCGGCGCCGTGTTCGCGATCTTCGCCGGCTGGTACTATTGGTTCCCGAAAATCACCGGCTACATGTATTCCGACGCGATCGGCAAGCTGCACTTCTGGCTCACCTTCATCGGCGTCAACCTGGTGTTCTTCCCGCAGCACTTCCTCGGCCTCGCCGGCATGCCGCGCCGCATCGCCGACTATCCCGACGCATTCCATTTCTGGAACGAAATCTCGTCGTTCGGCTCCTACATCTCCGGCTTCGGCGTGGTGGTGTTCTTCTACGGCGTGCTGCAGGCGTTCCTGCGCAAGCAGCATGCGGCCGACAACCCGTGGGGCGCGGGCGCGACCACGCTGGAATGGACCCTGCCGTCGCCGCCGCCGTTCCACCAGTACGACGTGCTGCCGCTGATCAAATAATGCCGCGCCGCGCCGCACTAGTGCCGCGAACCCGAAGTTCGCACTACAATTGCCGCGAGTCCCGTTGCGAACTTCGGGTTCAAAGCGGCACTAGAGTTATAGAGTGGCTAGTGTCCTTCGATTCCGAAGTTCGCATCCGAGCATGCCGCAAGATCGGGCGAACTTCGGAATCGGGACACTAGCTGGGAGGCTGAATGACCGATTTGTCCGCGATCGAGCAGCGGGCCGAGCCGGCGCTGGCCTTGAGCCGCGCCGAGGTCGCGGACTTCGTCGCCCTGATGAAGCCGAGGGTGATGTCGCTCGTAGTGTTCACCGCGCTCGTCGGGCTGTTGCTCGCGCCCGGCCATTTTCATCCGGTGCTCGGCTTCGCGGCGCTCGTCTGCATCGCGGTCGGCGCCGGCGCGGCCGGCGCGCTCAACATGTGGTACGACGCCGACATCGACGCTCGTATGTCCCGTACCGCGGGTCGACCGATTCCTGCAGGCCGCATTGCCGCAGGAGAGGCGCTGGCCTTCGGCCTGACTCTGGCGGTGGGGTCGGTGGCAGTGCTCGGCGTTCTGGTCGATTGGCTC
>DASPVJ010000035.1:0-11184 GCA_035622435.1 Xanthobacteraceae bacterium
CAACGGGGTTGAGCACCACCGTGAGGACGGCGGCGACCACGAAATTGACGATCAGCGAGTAGAGCGCCGCGTAGCCGGGGACGATGAGGCCGTCGAGGGCGAGCGGATAGGTCGCCGATTGGAAGCCGGTCGAAGCCACCATAGCGGTGCCGGTCAGGAGCCCGGCGGCCCAGCCGGCAATCAGCGCCCACGGGTTGAACCAGCGGGTGTAGAGGCCGAGGATCACCGTCGGGATGGTCTGGCTGATCCACACCCCGCCGAGGAGCTGGAGCTGAATGGCGTATTGCAGCGGCAGGAAGATGATGAACACGAGCGCGCCAAGCTTGACCACGAGCGAGACGATTTTGGCGTTCTGGGCCTCCTGCCGGGGCGTGCAGCCGGGCCGGATGAACGGCAGATAGATGTTGCGGGTGAACAGGTTGGCGGCCGCGATCGACATGATCGCCGCCGGCACCAGCGCCCCGATGCCGATCGCCGCAAACGCCACGCCGGCGAACCACGCCGGGAACGCGTGCAGGATCAGCGCCGGGACGGCGAAATTCGCCTTGTAATGCGCGAATTGCGCGGTGAACTCCGGCAGCTTGTCGATGCCCATGGCGAGCGCCATGAAACCAGTGATCGCCAACAACCCGAGTACGAGGGAGTAGGCGTTAAGATACGCCGCGTTGCGCCGGATCACGTGGCGGCTGCTGGCGCTCAGAACGCCGGTGACCGAGTGCGGGTAGAGAAACAGCGCGAACGCCGAGCCCAGCGCCAGGGTGGCATAGGCCGAGTAGAGGCCCAGACTGTTGCCGGCGGGGGGCGCGAGAAGCAGTTTGCTCGTCGGGATCGCGGCGAAGAATTTTCCGTAGCCGCCGAGCTCGATCGGGATGACGATCACCATGGCAATCACGGTGATGTAGATGAGCGTGTCCTTGACCACCGCGATCATCGCCGGCGCGCGCAGGCCGCTGGTATAGGTGAAGGCGGCGAGAATTACGAAGGCGATGATAAGCGGAAGATCCCCCTCGAAGCCGCCGCTTGCGCCGATGCCCATGGCGCCGATCACGACCTGCAACCCGACCAGCTGAAGCGCGATGTACGGCATCGTGGCGACGATGCCGGTCACGGCGACCGCGAGCGCGAGCCAGCGGTTGCCGTAGCGGCCGACGACGAAATCCGACGCGGTGATGTAGTTGTGTTTGTGTGCGACCGACCACAGGCGCGGAAGAATCAGGAATACCAGCGGGTAGACCATGATGGTGTAGGGCACGGCGAAGAAGCCGATCGCGCCCGCCCCGAACACCAGCGCCGGCACCGCCACGAACGTGTAGGCGGTGTAAAGGTCGCCGCCGAGCAGGAACCAGCTGACGATGGTGCCGAACCGGCGGCCGGCGAGCCCCCATTCGTGCAGCAGGTCGAGATCGCCGCGGCGCCAATGCGCCGCCAGGAACCCCATGACGGTGACGAACCCGAACAGCAGCACGAAGACGATGATGGCGGTCCAGTTCATGGGGAGGCCCGCCTTACTCGGTGCGATGATGGAGGAAAATGATCAGGATCGCGGTGAGGAGGAGCCAAAGGAACTGGTACCAGTAGAAGAACGGGATGCCCCACACGCTCGGTTCGATGGCGTTGTAGGAGGGCACCCACACCAGCGCGACGAACGGCACCGCGAGCAGCCACCGCCACCAGCGCGAGATGACGCGACCGCTGCCGGAGCCCGGGCCGCCGCTCATCGCCGCACCGACCTCGGATCGAGCGCGAACGCCTTGGTCGCCACCGCGTAACCTCCCCTCGTTTTTATCGGCCGAAGCCGATTTTTGAACGCGACGCCGATTGTGGGTAAAATGTTCCGGCGACGCAACCGTCCAACGGCCTCGCCAAACCCGTGGCGCGACGAGCGCCGCGCGTGCGCTGCGGCAAAAGGCGGCCGGGCCTTTACTCCGTTGTGCGGACGTGCGAAGCGGGCCGGGCGGCACGCCGGCGGGAGCCCGCAGGAAACATGCTCGAATCGCTCAGGAATTTCCTCGCCGACCTGGCCGGCGGAAGCAAAGCGCAGGACCGCTTTGGCGAGGACGACTATCGCCTGGCGGCGGCCGCGTTGCTGGTCCACGTGAGCACGGTCGACGGCGATCTCTCGCAGGCCGAGCGCAACCGGCTGCATGACGTGCTCAAACATCGCTTCGATCTCGACGAGGCCGACACCGCCAGGCTGATCGACGCGGCCATCGCCGCCGACAACGAGGCGGTCGATCTCTATCACTTCACCCACCTGATCAATCGCGCGCTCGACGAGGAAGGCCGGCGGCGCATGGTTGAGATGATGTGGGAGATCGTTTTTGCCGACGGCAAGTGCGACGAGTTCGAGGACAACATCGTCTGGCGCGCCGCCGATCTGTTGGGGATTTCCTCGCGCGACCGCATCGAACTGCGCCGCCGCGTCGCGGCGAACCAGATGACGGACGACGGATGACGGAAGAGAGAGGATGGAGGCATCGCATGCGCATGTTGTCTGCCCTCTCGTCCGTCGTCCGACTGCCTTGAAATCGCTGCATAAGCGGGTAGGACTGGGGGCCGGCGAACAAGCTGACTTTATCGAAGCGATGTCCCTGCCCGTCCTGCTCGTCTTGCATCAAGAACTCTCGACCTCGGGCCGCATCGGCCACGCGCTGAAGGCGCGCGGCTATCCGCTCGACGTTCGCCGGCCGCGCTTCGGCGATCCGCTGCCCGCGACGCTGGCGCACCACGCCGGGGCGATCGTCTTCGGCGGACCGCAAAGCGCCAACGACGCCGAAGCGTTCGTGCGGCGCGAGATCGACTGGATCGCCGTTCCGCTGAAGGAACAGAAGCCGTTCCTGGGCATTTGCCTCGGCGCCCAGATGCTGGCGCGTCAGCTCGGGACCGAGGTGACCGATCACCCGGACGGCCGGGTCGAGGTCGGCTATTACCCGATCCGGCCGACCGCGGCGGGGCTTTTGGTGTGCGGCCGCTGGCCGGATCACGTCTACCAATGGCACGGCGAAGGCTTCGACCTGCCGTCCGGCTGCGAGCTGATCGCCGAGGGCGACACGTTCCCGGTGCAGGCGTTCCGCCACGGCCCGTGCGCCTACGGCATCCAGTTTCACCCGGAGGTCACCCACGCGATGATGTGCCGGTGGACGACGCGCGGCCACGCCCGCATGCAGGCGCCGGGCGCCAAGCACCGCGCCGCCCATTTCGCGGACCGCGCGGTGCACGACTTCGCCATCCGCGCGTGGCTCTCCGACTTTCTCGACCACTGGACCGGCCACGCGCGCGCGGACATCCGTGCGGCCGCGGGCCGCCGCGCGCAGGCACTCGAGACGGCGGCAGCGCGGTGATCGCTTGTCGGACGAACTCAAATCTCTGCGCTCGCAAGCCGACTACGCGAATGCTCTCGCGGAAGCCGAACAGCTCTGGGGTGCGAAACGGGGCACGCGGCAAGGCGATCGCCTGGATGTGCTCGCGACGCTGATTGATGCCTTCGAGGCGGAGCACTATCCCATGGATCCGCCGGATGCGGTTGAAGCGATTAAATTTCGCATAGAACAAACGACCGGTCTTAGCTGACGGCGAAACCGCGTGGGCACGGCGCTGCGCGCCTTTGCCCACTCTACAAACATTCACGCTCTTTCAAGGATGACGGGGATTTGTTTGGCGCGTTGCCGGGACTCACAGCCTCGCCAGCGAGCGGGTCAGGTGGACCGGCTGGCTCGCCGCCTCGACGATGGCGGAGGCCAACAGCTTGGCGATGCAGTCGTAGCCCCAGTCGTTCATGTGCAGGCCGTCCTTCACCGTGAAGCGGTCGAACGGAACGTGCTCGACCTGGCGCCAGTGGCTCATGATGGCGTAGCGGCGGAACACGGCGATGTCGGCGGCCTGGGCGACGGTCGCGAGCATGCGGACCATGGCGCCGGCCCTGGGGCTCTCGATCACCTTGGGGGAATACTGCGGATCGATCAGCACCACATCGACGCCGGCCGCCTTGAGGCGGGCGAAGCCCTTGGCCACCAGCACGGCCTCCTGCGACATCCCCTCCTCGTCGACGATGGCGTTGGTACCGACCTGCCACAGCACCAGGTCGGGGTGCTCGGCGATCACGCTCTTGTCGAGGCGCGCCAGCATTTCTCTTGCGTCCTCGCCGCCGATCCCGCGATTGACGACGACGATGTCCATGTCGGGGAACTGCTCGCGCAGCTCGGCCTCGAGCCGGCTCGGGTAGCTCTTGGCCGGCGAACTGGCGCCGATCCCGAAAGTCGAGGAAGACCCTAGCGCGACGATCTTCAGGGTGCGGCCTTCGGCAAGCCGCGCGGCGGTGTGGGCGATGGCGCGGTCGAGGCGCATCAGGGCGCTCGGCGCCGCGCACGCCGGCGCGGTCGGGGTGGTCTCGGCTGCGGCCGCCGTCGACCCGAGCATCAGCGCCGTAACGATCATGCGTGTGAAGAGGCCCACCCTGCGCATCGCACCCTCCCGCGATGATGGTTAGTCGCGGGATGTGGGCGGAGGGTTCAACGGCTCGCGCGGCCTCGAAGGCGGTCGCCGCTGCGGGGGTTTAAGGCGTCAGGGAGGGGGCTTGCCGACGGGCGGGCAGCGATCAGGCTTGGTGGAGCCGAGGGGATTTGAACCCCTGACCTCCGCAGTGCGATTGCGGCGCTCTCCCAACTGAGCTACGGCCCCGCCGGCCGGGCGCAAAAAGCGCGGCAACAGCCGTTGCGCGGGCCGCCCGAGCGAGAGCGGCCATTTACGGCCCGCGACCGGGGGTGTCAAGGACGCGGGGCCGGCGCGGCGCTTGTTCGCCGCCGCCAAGCCCGCTACATGTGCGCACCGCCAATTGCAGCCGAATCCCCCAATGCGCGCCCTCCTCGACGTCGTCCTGATCGCCCTCAACATCTACATGTGGATCGTCATCGCGGCGGTGATCCTGTCGTGGCTCGTGGCCTTCAACGTCGTCAACACGCGCCATCCCTTCGTGGCGGCGGTCGCCGATTTCCTCTACCGCATCACCGAGCCGGCGCTGCGGCCGATCCGCAACATGCTGCCCAATCTCGGCGGCATCGACATTTCGCCGATCATCCTGTTCCTGATCATCATCCTGATCCAGCGGGTGATCGAGTACTACATCTATCCCAACGTGCCCTGACCGGCATGGGCACGCGCCCGTGGGTCGCGGCGGCCGGAGGGCTCGTCGTTCTCGTGCGCCTGACCCCCAAGGGCGGGCGCGACGCGCTCGACGGCGTCGCGCCGCTCGCCGACGGCCGCACCGCCCTCAAGGCGCGGGTGCGCGCGGCGCCGAGCGACGGAGCGGCGAACGCCGCGCTGGTGCGGCTGATCGCGCAAGCGGCCGGCGTTGCCGCCGGCCACGTGGCGATCGTCGGCGGAGCCGCGTCGCGGATGAAACGGGTGAAGATCGCCGGCGACCCGGCGGCGATCGCCGGCGCGCTCGAGAAGGCCGCCAGCGGGCGCGGCGGACGCGCGGCATGACGGCGCGCATCATCGACGGCACGGCGATCGCGGCGGCGTTGCGCGAGAAGGTCGCGCGCGCGGCGCGGCAGCTTGCCGACCACGGCCTGGTGCCGGGGCTCGCGGTGGTGTTGACCGGCGATAATCCGGCGAGCGCGGTCTATGTGCGCAACAAGGCGGCGCAGACCCAGGCGGCCGGCATGCGCTCCTTCATCCATCGCCTGCCGGCGACGGCGGCCGCGGCCGATCTCCTCGCCCTGATCGCCGTGCTCAACGCCGATCCGGGCGTGCACGGCATCCTGGTGCAGCTGCCGCTGCCGCCGCAGATCGACGCCCACGCGGTCATCGCCGCGGTCGATCCGGCAAAGGACGTCGACGGATTTCATCCGATCAACGCCGGGCGGCTGGCGACCGGGCTGCCCGGCCTCGTGCCGTGCACGCCGCTCGGCTGCGTGATTCTGGCCAAGACCGTGCTGCCGTCGCTCGCCGGCGTCACGGCGGTGGTGGTCGGCCGCTCCAACATCGTCGGCAAGCCGCTCGCTCAGCTGCTGCTGGCCGAGAACGCCACGGTGACCATCGCCCATTCGAAGACCCGCGACCTGCCGGGGGTGTGCCGGACGGCCGATCTCCTGTGCGCCGCCGTGGGGCGGGCGGAAATGGTGCGCGGCGACTGGATCAAGCCCGGCGCGACCGTGATCGACGTGGGCATCAACCGGGTGGCCGCGGACGGCGGCAAGCATCGCCTCGTCGGCGACGTGGCGTTCGCGGAAGCGGCGGCAGTCGCCGGCGCCATCACGCCGGTGCCGGGCGGGGTCGGGCCGATGACGATCGCCTGCCTGTTGGCGAATACGGTGCGGGCTGCAGCGGCCGCCGCTGGCCTGCCGGCGCCGGAGTTGTGATCACGCGATTCGTGTAGCCCGCATGAGCGACGCGAAATGCGGGGCAATGGCTCCCGGATGTCGCTCCGCTCATCCGGGCTACGGAAGGGCGTCAGCCCTGCCAGCCGAACGCGACCTTATCGAGGGTCTTGGCGCCGAATCGCTCGGACGAACGGGCGATGGCACGGCCGCCGAGCGCCCGATAGAACTCGACCGCCGGATCGTTGTCGGAGAGCGCCCACACGACCAGGCTGCGCAACCCGCTCTGGGCGAGGTCGCGGCGCGCCGCCGTGAACAGGCGCCGGCCGAAGCCCAGCCCCTGAAACTCCGGGCGCAGGTAAAGTTCGTAGATTTCGCCGTCGTAAGTGAGGCTGCGGGCGCGGTTGCGGCCGTAATTGGCGTAGCCGGCGGTGCGGTCGCCGAACGCCAGGAGCGCCACCCGGCTGCCTTTGCGGATTGCGCTTTCCCACCAAGCCGGGCCGCGGCGGCTGATCAGCTTCGCCAGTTCGGCGCCCGGGATGATGCCCTGATATGCGGTCCGCCAAGCCTCGTCATGGGTCGACGCCACTGATTCGGCGTCGGACGCCTTGGCTCTGCGGATTTCTATCAGGGTCGTAGACATGGACGAATTGAACCAAGCAGTTTCGTCACGTTCAAGCCCTCAATTAACGATTGGTTAAGGTTGTTGCAAAGCGTTGCACAAATGCATCACTTTTTGGGGATGGTCATCCGGCGCATCATCGCGGGATTGGTGGCGGGCGCCGCGAGCCTGGCGGTCGGCGCGGGGGCACAGCCGCTGCCGGGACCGCAGGGGCCGGCGGCCGGCAGCGAGGGCGGCGAACTTTGGCTCATCCCGTCGCCGCAGCCGGGCGTGCTGATGCGCGCAACGGTCTATCGGCCGCAACGCGCCGGCGCCGCGCCGCTGGCGGCGATCAATCACGGCTCGGACCAGAACGAAATCCGGCGCTTCAACTATGCGACGCCGACCTACCCGATCGCCTCGCATTGGTTCTTGCAACGCGGTTACGCGGTGGTGGTGCCGCAGCGCCCCGGCCATGGCGAAACCGGCGGCCGCTACCTCGAGGATCAGGGCAGCTGCGAGGAGGCCGATTACTTCGGGTCGGGGCTCGCCACGGCGGCAAGCATCGAGGCGGCGATCGACTACATGACCGCCCAGGCGTTCGTGCGTCGCGACGGCACGGTGGCGGTCGGGCAATCGGCCGGCGGCTGGGGAACGCTGGCGCTCGCGAGCCGCAATCCGCCCGGGCTTAAGGCGGCGATCAACTTCGCCGGCGGGCGCGGCGGCCACGTCGGCGGCAAGCCCGACGCCAATTGCGCGCCGGACCGGCTGGTGGCGGCAGCCGCCAAGTTCGGCGCGACCGCACGCGTTGCGACCTTGTGGCTTTATGCGCAGAACGATTCCTATTTCGCCCCGGCGCTGGCGCAACGCATGGCCGATGCGTTCCGCGCCGCCGGCGGACGCGCCGACTTCCATTTGCTGCCCGCGGTCAAGGACGACGGCCACGGGCTGATCGAAACGCCCGAAGGCGCCGCCGCCTGGGAACCGGTCGTGGCGGAGTTTTTGGCGAAGGCGAAGTAAGGGCCTCTTCACCTCTCCCCGCTCGCGGGGAGAGGTCGACGCGCGAAGCGCGTCGGGTGAGGGGGACCCACAACAAGCTCGGTGTGTTGAAACGCCCCCTCACCCCGACCCTCTCCCCGATGGGCACCCCGCGACGCTTGCGTCGCGGGGACCCCGTTGCGGGGAGAGGGAGCTACACCCCCTCCGCTTCCTTGCGGCGTTCTTCCTTGCGGCGCGCGTTGGGATCGAGCACGCGCTTGCGCAGCCTTATCGATTGCGGCGTGACCTCGACCAGTTCGTCCTCGGCGATATAGGCTAGGGCCTTTTCCAAGGTCATGCGCAGCGGCGGCGTCAGCAGCACGTTGTCGTCCTTGCCGGCGGCGCGGATGTTGGTGAGCTTCTTGCCCTTGAGCACATTGACGACGAGGTCGTTGCCGCGCGCGTGCTCGCCCACGATCATGCCCTGATAGACGCGGGTGCCGGGCACCACGATCATCGGCCCGCGATCCTCCAGGTTCCACAGCGCGTAGGCGACCGCCTCGCCCTCGCCGTTGGAAATGAGCACGCCGGTGCGCCGGCCTTCGATCTCGCCCTTGTAGGGCGCGTAAGCGTGGAACACCCGGTTGAACACCGCGGTGCCGCGGGTGTCGGACAGAAGCTCGCCCTGATAGCCGATGAGCCCGCGCGTCGGCGCATGAAACACCAGCCGCAGGCGCCCGCCGCCCGACGGCCGCATGGCGATCATCTCGGCGCGGCGCTCGGCGAGCTTCTGCACCACGATGCCGGAGAATTCCTCGTCGACATCGATCGTCGCCTCTTCGATCGGCTCCATGAGTTCGCCCGCCGCGTCGCGCTCGAACAGCACCTTGGGCCGCGACACGCCGAGTTCGAAGCCCTCGCGGCGCATGGTCTCGATCAGGATGCCGAGCTGCAGCTCGCCGCGGCCGGCGACCTCGTAGGCGTCCTTGTCGGAGGATTCGGTGACCTTGAGCGCGACGTTGCCCTCCGCCTCGCGCAGCAGCCGATCGCGGATCACGCGGCTCGTCACCTTGTCGCCTTCGAGGCCCGCGAACGGCGAATCGTTGACGCGAAACGACATGGCAAGGGTCGGCGGATCGATCGGCTGCGCCGGCAAGGGTTCGTTCACCTCGGGCGCGCACAGGGTGTGCGACACCGTCGCCTCGGGCAGGCCGGCGATCGCGACGATGTCGCCGGCAACCGCTTCCTCGACGCCGGTGCGCTCGAGGCCGCGGAAGGCGAGCACCTTCGACACGCGCCCTTCGTTGACGACGGCGCCGTTGCGGTCGAGCACCTTGACCGCCTGGTTGGGTTTCACGCTGCCGGAACTGATGCGCCCGGTGACGATGCGGCCGAGGTAGGGATTGGCTTCTAGGATGGTGCCGAGCATGCGGAACGGCCCCTGCTCGATCGCCGGCGGCGCCACGTGGCGCAGCACCAGATCGAACAGCGGCGCCATCGAAGCCTTCGGGCCGTCGGGGCTCGGCGCCATCCAGCCTTCCTTGGCGGAGCCGTAGAGGATCGGGAAGTCGAGCTGCTCCTCGCTCGCATCGAGCGCGGCGAACAGGTCGAACACCTCGTTGACGACCTCGCGCGGGCGCGCGTCGCCGCGGTCGACCTTGTTGACGGCGACGATCGGCTTGAGGCCGACCTGCATCGCCTTCGACACCACGAACTTGGTCTGCGGCATCGGCCCTTCGGCGGCATCCACCAGCACGATCGCGCCGTCGACCATGTTGAGGATGCGCTCGACCTCGCCGCCGAAATCAGCGTGGCCCGGCGTGTCGACGATGTTGACGCGCGTCCCCTGCCACAGGATCGACGTGACCTTGGCCAGGATGGTGATGCCGCGCTCGCGCTCCAATTCGTTGGAATCGAGCGCCCGCTCGGCGACGCGCTGGTTCTCGCGGAACGCGCCCGATTGCTGCAGCAGCCGGTCGACGAGCGTGGTCTTGCCGTGGTCGACGTGGGCGATGATGGCGACGTTGCGGAGCTTCATGATGAAAAGCCGACCGCGGGCCATTCGGCCCGCGGATTCGCCGCGATATATAAGGATTGGGGCGCCGGCGGCAATGGCCGGATCAGCTTCTTGGCCCCTTGACCACGGCGCGAATCAGCACGATCCCGCCGAAGGAAACCGCGAGACACAACAGCAAGATGGGGAGGAATGAACTGCTCAAAGCCCCCTTCCAATCGATCGCGACCAAGATGATGGCACAGAGGCCCGGCAACAGCATGACGATGCCCACGAGGACCAGAAACACGGCAAGGCACCCGCTCGCTGCCGACCGCGGCTTCGCCGGGGGTTGGCCGCCCGGCGGCGGGGGCGCGCCGTCGCTCACGGGGTAACCTCTTCGCGCGCCGCCCGGTCCATGGCTGCCTGGATCTCGGCGATGCGGCCGTTGCGATAGAACAGGTTGTAGGTGTCGAACGGAATGATCTGTCCGGCCGGGGTCACGAAATGGATACAGGAGCGCTTGACGCCGCCGACGCAGAAATTGAAGCGGTCGAGGAACTGCACGATCGCCACGCGAAAGACGTTCTCGTAGGTCAGCCCGGCCGGCGTCTCGACCTTGGGCAGGCAGCACAGGAACTCGGTCAGCCGCTCGCTGGCGTTGCAGGCGCCCGAGGAGAGCGAGAACAGCTCGAGGAACCGCGCGCGCAGCGCCGGCTGCTTCTCGAAGGTGATCGCGTTGGGCACGACGGCCAGCAGTTCCTCCTTCGGCACCAGCGAGGTGACCGGCAGCACCGAGCGGCCGTTGCGCAAACCGTAGGCGATCGAGATCGTTTCCGGATTGCACGGCAGCGGGATCATGTCGGCGTCGCCGAATACGTCGGACTCCTCGACCACGCGGCGCCTGATCTCGGAGAGCACGATGCGGTCGCGCCCCTTGTCGAAGCCCTCGTTGCGGCCGGCGTCCTGCACCGGTTGGAAGGTGACGCCGCGCACGCAGCGCCAGTCGAGGGCGTGGCGTACGATCGCGCCGATCTCGTCGTCGTTGACGCCGCGCTTGACGGTGACGACGAGGGTGGTCGAGAGGCCGTGCCGCTCGAGATTTTCCAGCGCCTGCCGGCGCACGCGGCGCAGGTCGGCGCCGCGCAGATTGACGAGCGCCTCGCGCTCGAGCGAATCGAACTGCAGGTAGATTTCGAGCCCGCGCTTCTGTTCGGCAAGCCGCGCGACGAAATCGGGCTCGCGGGCGAGCCGCAACCCGTTGGTGTTGATCATGACGTGGCGGATCGGCCGCG
>DASPVJ010000036.1:0-4261 GCA_035622435.1 Xanthobacteraceae bacterium
CGCCTGCCATGCGCTCGGGGTCGATGCCGGCACCTTGGCGATCCTCGGCGGCACCGAGGTGTTCGGCCTGTTCCTCGACATCGGCTACGACGCGTTCAACCTCTCGCGCGCGAACAAGGTGCAACTGCCCGGCGGCCGGCCGGTGTTCCCCGAAGTTCCGGCGCGCACGCCCGAGGAGGCGCTCGCCAGCCACGGGCTCGCGCCCGGCCCACGGCGGGTGCTCGATGAAAACGCCGAGGCGACCCTCGTAACCTGGACGCGGAGGGCTTCGTGACGACCGCACGCCCGCGCTCGCTTTCGCGGCCATTGCACGGCGACGATCATCCCGCCGCCATCGAGTACGAGATCGCCCGCGAGAAGGCCGCGGCGCTCGGACGGCTGGGCCGCCGGCTCGAGGTCGCGCTTACGGCGCTCGCCGCCTTCGACGCCGGCGCGCACGCGGGCCCGACGCCTCCTTCGCAGCGGCGCTCGGCGCTCGGCCCGCGACGCGCTGGTCGCCGAAGCCGGCGAGGTGCTGTGGTGCTTCATCGTCCAGCGGGAAGCGTGCGGGCTGCGCGACAGCAACCGCGCCATGCGCGACTATGGCGTGCCCCGCGAGGTGCGCCTGCGCATGGGGGTGTTTCCGCCAAGCCGTCGACCGCCGGACCGGTCGCCGCGCTGACCGCACATTCGGCCCGTGCCGGAACGTTCGGACAAATCTGCGTTATTCATCTGGCTGAGCGCCCGGCGGGCGCGTATCACCGGGCCGCGCTCTAAAGCGTGATGGCTTTTCTTCGAATCGCCATCCCACTTTAGCTTATTGTTGGAGCATGATGTTTTCCGAAAACCGGTACCCACTTTTCGGCATCATGCTCTAGGTTTTGATTGTCGCATTTTCTGCGGAAAACCGGTGCCCACTTTTCCGGAAAATGCTCCAATGCCGAGATCAGGCGGAGACGACGCCTCACTCGAACTTCAAGCCGAGCTTCTTGATCAGCGCCGCCCACTTCGCCTCCTCGCGCACGAGGTTGGCGGCGTATTCCTCCGGCGTGCTCGGCGTCGGATCGGTCCCTTCGTCGACAAGGCGCTTGTGCATGTCCTCCGACGCAATCGCAAGCCGCAGCTCCTTGTTGAGGCGTTCGATGATCGGGCGCGGCGTTCCCGCCGGCGCCGACATCCCGTAGTAGAACCCCGCCTCGAATCCGGGCAAGCCGGCCTCGGCAGCGGTCGGTATCTCGGGGAGCGCCGCCGCCCGCGTCGCGCCGGCTACCGCAAGCGCGCGCAGCTGTCCGCCCGCGAGGTAACCGATCGACGCCGGGATCGTATTGAAGCCGAGCTTGACATGGCCGCCGAGGAGATCGGTGGTCAGCGGCGCCGTGCCTTTGTAGGTGATGATCGACACGTCGACGCCGGCCAGCATCTTGAACAGTTCGACGGCGAAGTAATTCATCGTCGGCGGCGGCGGCGTGCCGGCGGCAAGCTTGCCGGGCTCCTGCTTCGCCAACGCGATCACGTCGGATAGTGACGACGCCGGCAGCGACGGATGCGCGACCACGATGATCGGCGTAAACGCGATCAGCCCGATCGGCGCGAGGTCCTTGCTGAAATCGTAACCGGGGTTGGGGCCGAGGCTTAAGCCGGTCAAGGTCATCACCAGGGTGTAGCCGTCGGGCGCCGCCTTGACGGCCGCGCGCGTGCCGATCATGCCGCCGGCGCCGCCGCGGTTTTCGATGATCACTTGCTGGCCGAGCGCGACCGAGAGCCTTTGCCCGATGAGCCGGCCCATGGTGTCGACGCCGCCGCCGGGCGGATAGGGCACGATCAGGGTGATCGGCCGGACCGGATAATCCTCCGCCGCGCGAGCGGGCGAGCCGCACGGCGTCGCGATCAGCGCGCACGCCATCACGCCCGGCAATACCGCGCGCAGCGCGGCGGCGCGAAATCGTCTCGGCACGGCCATGGCTCCCGCCGCGCCGATTGTACCAGGAACGAGCCGGATGGCGGCAGTTCTCGCGCCTGCGGCTACATCCAATGCAGCGGCACGGCGGTTCCGAGCGCCTGGAGCACCGTGCCGACAAGGATCGTCCACAGCCCCCGACGCGCCGCGCGGCTTTGCGCCATCAGGCTCGCCTCGAGGGCCCGGTTCCGGTCGAGCCTTATGGCGGCAATGGCCGCGGCCGTCTCGGCATCGATGTTGATGGCTCTGGCGACGACGGCAACGCCTGCGGCGGTAAGCAAAAGCCCGATGAGCACGACGACAGTTGCTACTGTATAGGCCATCGACATGTCCCGTTCCCCTCCCGAAGTTGCGCTCGCTCTCCCGCTTGCGCCGGGCTTGACCGGCGATCCATAAGACGTCTTTGACAGAGATCAACGAGCCTAACACGGGGGAGGAGCATGGCCGAGTTGCCGCGTCTGAATAAGGTCATCGACGCGCTCGCGTCGGGAAAACCCGCCTTCACGTCGTTCTGCCAAGCGGATCCGGAGACCGCCATCGCCATGGCGACGGCCAAGTACGACGGCATCGTGTTCGAGATGGAGCACAATCCGTGGGACATTCGGGCGCTGCGCGACAGCCTGCAATACATGCTCAACCGCGGCCAGATCGCGCGGTCGGGCTCGGTCGCGCCCGCGGTCACGCCCATGGTGCGGGTGCCGCCGAACGGGGCGGAGAAGGCGCAGTTCCAGGCCAAGCAGGCGCTCGACCTCGGCGTCTACGGCATCGTCTGGCCGCACATCTCAACGGTGGAAGAAGCGCACAACGCCGTCGCCGCCTGCCGCTATCCGCGGCTCAAGACCGCGCCGGTCTATGAGCCCGCCGGCATTCGCGGCGACGGCCCGACCCAAGCGGTGCGCTACTGGGGCATCAGCCAACAGGACTATTACGAGCGCGCCGACGTCTGGCCGCTCAACCCGAAGGGCGAGATCCTCGTGATCCTGATGATGGAGGACACCCGCGGCATCGAGAACCTGCCGGACATCCTCGCCAAGGTGCCGGGCATCGGCGCCATCCTGATCGGCGAAGGCGATCTGTCGCAGGAACTCGGCTTCCCGCGCCAATACGAGCATCCGACCGTGCTCGCATGGATGGCGCGGGTAGTGAAGACCTGCAAGGAACACAACGTGCCGGTCGGCCACCCGCACGTCGATGCGACCAACGTCGAGCGCATCTTGGGCGAAGGCTATCGCTTCCTGATGGCGGCGCCGGTGCGCAGCTACGCGGCACTCGACAAGGGCCTGAAGCTCGCCGGCCGGGCGTAAGGCATGGCGAGCGCCAACGACGGAGGTACAGCATGGCCAGGATTCCCGCCGACCGGCTCAAACAGATCGGGCAGGCGCTGCTGGCGGCAGCCGGCGCCGCGCCGGCGGAAGCGGAGACCGTCGCGCGCCATTGCGTCGGCGCCAACCTCGTGGGCCACGACTCCCACGGCATCATTCAGATCCCCACCTACATCGACCGCATCAAGGCCGGGCACATCGTGCCGGGCGCACCCTGGACCATCGTGCAGGAGACGCCGGTGACGACCGTCGTCGACGGCCATTGGGGCTTCGGCTACGTGGTCAACGAGCGCGCCATGCGGCTGACCATCGACAAGGCGCAAAAGAGCGGCGTCGCCGCCACGACGGTTTTCCGCCAGGGCCACATCGGCCGCTGCGCCGCCTATTCGCTGATGGCCGCACAGGCCGGGATGATCGGGCTCACCACCGCGGATTCCGGCCGCTCCCCCAAGGCGGTGGCGCCGTTCGGCGGGCGTGAGGCGCGGCTCGGCACCAATCCGATCGCGATCGCCGTGCCGTCGGACCTGGAAGCGCCACTCTACCTCGACATGGCGACGTCGGCGGCGGCCGCCGGCAAGGTCAACCTCGCGCTCGCCCGCGGCGAAGAGGTGCCGCCCGGCTGGATCATCGACCGCGACGGCCATGAGACCACCGACCCGCGCGCGCTCAAGGCGGGCGGCGCGCTCCTGCCGTTCGGCGGCAGCGAGGGCCACAAGGGCTACGGCCTCTCCGTCATCGTCGAAATCCTGTGCGGCCTGTTGACCGGCCTCGGCTTCGGCGTCGAGCCGACCGGCCGCCATAACGACGGCGTGTTCATGGCCGCATTCAAGGTCGACGCCTTCCGCCCGCTCGCCGACTTCAAGCGCGACGTCGCCGACTTCGCCCGCTATCTCAAGGCGACCAAGCCGGCCGCCGGCGCAAACGAAGTCTATTACCCGGGCGAACTCGAGCATATGCGCGAGCAGGACCGCCTCAAGAACGGGGTGGAGATCGAAGACGCCAC
>DASPVJ010000037.1:0-8040 GCA_035622435.1 Xanthobacteraceae bacterium
ATGTAGGGGACGATGAGGATCGGCGGGGGTCGCCGGAAGGCGCCGTCATCGGAGATGGCGCGGCGGCAGTCATCGGCCGGAAGACCGCTCGGCGTGCGCCTCGAGACGCGGCGCGATCCGCGCCAGCACGTTGCCGGGCGAGATGCGCTCCATGCCGTCCAAGGTGGGGGCGCCGCCGTCGTCGGGCAATACCGGGTCGATGAATTTGGAATAGGTCAACGCTCTCGTCGCGCCGAACATGGCGAAGGCGTGCGTGCCGACCGCTGCGGCAAGATTCATCGGCCCGGAATCCGGGCCGACGAAGAACTCGGCCTCGCGCAGCAGCGCGGCGGCCTCGATGAGCGCAAGCTCGCAGGCGTTGATCGCCGCCGCTCCGGCCGTGCGCGCGATCAAGTCGGCGGCCTGCGCGCTTTGTGCCGCGCCGCCGATCAGGAACACGGTTCCGGCGGAACGCCGGCGCAAGGCGCCGATGAACTCGACCCAAGCCGCGTGCGGCCATTGCTTGAGCGGATGGGAGCCGCCGAGCCCAAGCACGATCCACGGGCGGGGTTGTGCGGCGAACCGCAGGCGGATTGCGTCGATCGGCGCTGACGGCAGCTGCAGGTTCGGCTCGGACCCGGCCACGCGAAGGTTCATTTGCGCCATCAGCGCATCGAGCCATTTGAACGGATAGGGATCGTCACGGTACGGACCCGGGTCGATGCCGCGATTGGTGATGAACCAGCCCTGAGGTCCGATGCCGACGCCGATGCGCTTCGGGATTCCGGCGATGAGCGCGGCAATCGCCGGCCGCACCGTGCGGTCGAGGAACCAGGCCGCTTCACAATGCATGCGCCGCAGCGCGGCGGCGAGCCGCATCAGGTGCGCGAGGCGATGGAGTTCCGAGCCCCGGCTCTCGAAATAGATCGTCCGTTCGACGCACGGTTCGGCCTGGAGCAGGTCCTGCGCGTGGGTCGACGGCAAGGCAAAAAAAATCACCCGGCCTCCCGGCGCCGCTGCGGCGATGGCGCGTACATAGGGCAGATGCCATATGACGTCGCCGATGCCCTGCTTGGACTGTATGACGACGGTCGACGTCACGGTTGCGGCTCGCCCCGGGCGACAAAGATCATCGATTGTCCTCAGCTTCCGCCGGAGTCGGCGGATCGCGACCGCAGGCGGACCGCGACCTGCCCGCCGTTGCGGATATAGCCGATGTAGTCGTACCCCAGCGACCGATGGCCGCCGATGAACTCGGCAAAGGCCTTGAACTCGCCCTGCTGCCAGCCCGGGTAATTGAAGTACTCGTCGAACACGATGATGGTGCCCTCGACCAACAATGGCGCGAGATGGTCGAGCACGGTCTTGGTCGCGCTGTAAAGATCGCAATCAACGTGGATGAAGGCGGCCGCGGACTTGCCGCAGCCGGCCACGAATTTTGCCAGCGTCTCCGCGAAGACGCCCCTGACCAGGACGACGTTGTCGCGGACCGCCGGCAGGCGACCGCCCGTGCTGAACGCTCCGGTGCGCGCGCCGAGCGTCCAGGCCTCCGGCAGACCCTCGAACGAATCGAACCCGTAGAAGGGCTGCTGCGGCCGCAGCCGCGCCAGACGATTGATGGAATCCCCCTTGTAGACCCCGAACTCCGCATAGAGCCCGTCCGGCACGCTCACCCGGTCGAGCGAAAACCTGAAAAGCTCCTGCCGGGTCCTGAACGTCGGTACGGCGCCGAGATTTTGCCGTTCGAACTCCACCGACGAAAACAAGTCCTGCATCTGCCCCATCAGGTCGAGGTTGCGCAGGACCGACTCGGCGGTCTTGCGCACCAGTCTGGTGCCGACGCTGCGGCAGAAAATATTGACGTTGTCGATCCACAGCCGGACGAGGATGGTCGGATGGCGCCACATGGCGTTCGGCCCGGTCATCGCGCTTCCGGATTCATGACGTAGACCGCTTGTTTGGTCACCACGAAATCCACGCGGCCGTCGATCAGCGCCTGGCGGCATTCCTCCGGCCGATTGACGATCGGCTCTTCATGCACGTTGAAGCTGGTGTTGATCAAGACCGGCACCCCGGTGCGGTCGCGGAACCGGCGCAGGATGGCGGCAAACAGCGGATTGTCGGCGTCGCGCACGATTTGCGGGCGCGCGGTGTCGTCGACGTGCACGACGGCGGGAATGCGCGCGCGCCACTCCGGCCGCACCGCGCAGGTGATGGTCATGAAGCGGGCGGCGTAGCGGTTGACCGGGGTGATCTCGAACACCCGGGCGGCGTCCTCCTCGAGCACATAGGGCGCGAACGGCATGAACTCGGAGCGGTCGAGCCGTTTGTTCAGGCGGTCGTTGATGGTCGGGTCGGTCGGGTTGGCGATGATGCTGCGGGCGCCGAGCGCGCGCGGGCCGTGCTCCATGCGGCCGACGTAGATGGCGCCGGCCTCGCCGGCTTCGATCAGGCCGGTCGCGACGGCGACCGGCTCGCCGGCAAGCGGCCGGATCCGGCCGTCGGCGGCAAGGCAGGCATCGATCTCTGCGTCGTAGTCGCGGCCGAAATAGAGGTCGTCGAGGCGGCGGCGCTTTTCGAGCCATGGCCCGAGCCCGTCGCGGTCGCGCAAATAACAAAGCGCGGCGCCGACCGCCAGGCCGTCGTCGCCCATGGCCGGATAGATGAAGATTTCGTCGATCGGCAGGGTCTCGGCGAGCAGCCGGTTGAGGCGCACGTTGGCGAACAATCCGCCGGCGAGCGCAAGGCGGCGCGCGTTGGTGCGCGCGAGCCAATGGCCGACCGCCCCCGAGATCAAGTCCTCGACGAGCTGCTGGATCGAGGCCGCGATCGTCTCGCGGCTGTGCCCCTTGTAGATCGCGAACGACCTTTGCTGCATCGTGCGCCAGCTGCGGAAATCGCAGGCGATCAATCCGTCCGCGCCCAGGCGGAAGTGCCGCGCGAGCGTGTCGCGCAAGGTCGGCTCTCCCCGGGCGGACAGCCCCGTCAGCTTGCCCTCGTGCCGCCACATGCGAAATCCGGCGGCCATGGTTGCGTGGCCATAGGCGGTCGCCAGGCTGTTGCGCGGCGCGCGTCGCACCGTGAGCCACTCGTCGCCGCCGAACAGGCACTCGAGCCGGCCGTCCTTGAGGGCGCGGATGCTGTAGCTCACGTTGTCGCCGATGCCGTCCGCGGTGTAGATCAGCGCGTCGTCCCAATCGGTGTGAAACAAAGCCGCGAGCGCGTGCGCTTCGTGATGATTGACGAAGTGCAGCGCGGTATCCGGGCGGAATCCGTTCTCGCCGATGAATCGATCGACGCGAAAAAGCGCGTATGAATCCCTGCCGGTGCGCGCCGACGCGTTCGCAAGGTCGCGGGTCAGCCGCTCGCGCCCCAGGCTTCTGCGCACCGCGTAGTAAACGTCGCGCGGCAGCGGAAAGCGGAAATAGTGCAGCGGAAAAACGCCGCGGATCAGCGCGATCACGTCGACGTCGTTGCGCGACCAGCCGGCGATACGCAGCACTTCGTCGATCGCGAGCCAAGGTACGTCGCCGCCCCAGCTCTTTTCGCGCCGCAACCGCTCTTCCTGGACCGCCGCGATGAGCCGGTAGTCCTCGAAGGCCGCCGCGGAGGCATCGTGCAGCCCCGACTGAAACGACAAAATCCGCACGCGCGCTCGATTCCCGCGGTCGCCCATGCCGGAGGCGGGCTCTGGTGGCGCCCCGGTTACCTGCCGGGCCGGGCTTTGTCCAGCCTCGGCACGGGCCTCGGCGCCGTCCGCGGCGATGTTGCACCTGCCGCCGGACTGGGGCAAAGGATGGCACGATCGGCGCAGCCGAACACAATCGTTAACGCGCGTTCGCGGGCCTCGCCGACGCGGCATCCGCGCGGGAGCAAAAAGGCGTAATTGATGCTGCTGGTGACCGGCGGAGCCGGATTCATCGGGTCGAACGTGGTGGCGAGCCTCAACGAGGCCGGCCGCACCGATGTCGTCGTCAACGATTTTCTCGGCTCGGCCGGCAAGTGGCGCAACCTGCAGCATCGCCAGATCGCCGACTTCGTGCCGCCGGCCGACCTGCTGCGCTGGCTCGACGGGCGCAAGCTCGACGCGGTCGTGCATCTCGGCGCCGTCTCCGACACCACCGCGACCGACGCCGACCGCGTCATCGACGCAAACTTTCGCCGGTCGCTGCAATTGCTCGACTGGTGTACGCAGAGCGGCACGCGGTTCATCTACGCCTCGTCGGCCGCGACCTACGGCGACGGAAGCGCCGGCTTTTCCGACGACTGGTCGCTCGACGCGCTCAGGCGTCTCAAGCCGATGAATCTTTACGGCTGGAGCAAGCATTTGTTCGATCTTGCCTTGGTCGACCGCTTTGCCAAGCGCGAGAAGCTGCCGCCGCAATGGGCCGGCCTGAAGTTCTTCAATGTGTTCGGGCCGAACGAGTATCACAAGGGCGCGATGACGAGCGTGCTGGCGAAGGTGTTCGACGGAGCGAAGAAGGGCGAGCCGGTGCGCCTGTTCAAGTCGCATCGGAAGGGCGTCGCCGACGGCGAGCAGAAGCGCGACTTCATCTATGTCGAAGACGCGGTCGCCGTGGTGCAGTGGCTGATCGAGGCGCCGTCGGCGCGCGGCATCTTCAACGTCGGCACCGGGCAAGCCTCGAGCTTTCGCGACATGATCGAGGCGATGTTTGCCGCCCTGCACCGTGCCCCGAGTATCGAATACGTCGACATGCCGGCGGAGCTGCGCGACAGCTATCAGTATTTCACGCAAGCCTCGGTCGAGAACCTGCGGCGGGCCGGCTTCGCGGCGCCGTTCACCGCGCTCAAGGACGCGGTGGCGCGCTACGTCACCCGCTTCCTCGACCGCGCGGACCGCTACCGGTGAGCGCGATGGCACGGGCAACGGCGGCGGGCGGCGCATGATCTTCGATTTCGAGCACCGGCTGGTGGAGCTTTCCGCGCAGACCGTGCTGTGCGTCGGCGACCTCATGCTCGACGAGTTCCTGTACGGCGAGGTGTCGCGCATCTCGCCGGAGGCGCCGGCGCCGGTGATTGCGGTGGCGCGCCAGGAGACGGTGATCGGCGGCGCCGGCAACGTCGCGCGCAACGTCGCTTCGCTCGGCGCGCGCTGCCTGTTCGTCGGCGTGATCGGCGACGACGACGGGGCGCGCGCGGTGCGCGCGGCGCTCGCCGCCGAGCGCAACATCGAGGCGAGTCTGGTGATCGACCGGTCGCGCCCGACCACCCGCAAGGTCCGCTTCGTCGCCGCCGACCGCGGCCAGTCGACCCACATGCTGCGCGCCGACTGGGAGGTGGCAAAGCCGATCGGCGGCGAGATCGAGGATGCGGTCATCCGCCACGCGCTCGCCGCGCTGCCGGAAGCGGGCGCGGTGGTGCTGTCCGACTACGCCAAGGGGGCGCTGACCGACCGGGTGATCCGCGCGGTCATCGACGCCGCCGTCGGCCTCGGCAAGCCGGTGGTCGTCGATCCCAAGGCGGCCGACTTCGCCGTCTACCGCGACGCCACCCTGATCACGCCCAACCGCAAGGAGCTTGCCGACGCCACCCGCCGCGCCGCCGTGACCGACGCCGACATCGCCGCGGCCGCCGCGGAGCTTGCGGCGGCGACCGCCAGCGCCGCGGTGCTGGTGACGCGCAGCGAGCAGGGCATGACGCTCGTCGTCGCCGGCGAAGCGCCGATCCACGTGCCGGCCTATCCGGTCAACGTGCGCGACGTGTCGGGCGCCGGCGACACGGTCGCGGCGGTGCTCGGCGCGCTGCTCGCCATGGGGGCGGGGTTCGAGCCGGCCGTGCGCGCCGCCAACGCGGCGGCGGCGGTGGTGGTTGGCAAGCGCGGCACCGCGGCGGTGACCGCGGCGGAATTGCGCTCGCGCATCCTGCCGGCCGCGACCCTGGCGCCCGAGGAGAAGATCGTGTTCGACTGGTCGGTGCTCGACGACCGGCTGGCCGAATGGCGGCGCCAGCGGCTGCGCATCGGGTTTACCAACGGCTGCTTCGATTTGATCCATCCCGGCCACGTCAAGGTGCTGGCCGAGGCGCGCGCCTGCTGCGACCGGCTGGTGGTCGGCCTCAACAGCGACGCTTCCGCGCGCCGGCTCAAGGGGGACGGGCGCCCGATCGCGAACGAGCAGGCGCGCGCCGAAGTGCTCGCCGCGTTCGAGGCGGTCGATCTGGTCGTGGTGTTCGACCAGGACACGCCGCTCGAGCTGATCGGGCACGTGCGTCCGACCGTGCTGGTCAAGGGCGGCGATTGGAAGCGCGAGGAGGTGGTCGGCTACGACGTGGTCGAGGCCGCCGGCGGCGAGGTGGTGCTGGTCGACCTCGTGCCCGGGCACAGCACCAGCCGGCTGGTCGACCGCTCGCGCGAGCCGGCGAAATCTCCGGGCAAGAAGAAACTGCCCGGCACGGCGTGAGCGCCGCCATGCGCGCGATGTTTCCGCCCGACGTCGAGGACGAGCTGAAGGAAGCCTTCTTCGCCGGCGCCGGCGCCGGATACTTCGTCGAAGTCGGCGCCAACGACCCGCAATACCTGTCGCAGACCTGGCATCTGGAGCGGCGCGGCTGGACCGGGGTGCTGGTCGAGCCGCAGCCGGACCTCGCCGCCGAGCTGGTGCGGCGGCGCAGCGCCAAGGTCTATCCCGTCGCCTGCTCGTCGCCGCGCCATAGCGGCCGCGCCATGACGCTGCATCTCGCCGGCATCCACTCCTCCTTCGACCCGGACCTCAACATCTCGACCGAGCGGGCGGAGGGCACGGTCGAGGTTCCGGTCAGGACGCTCGACGAAATCCTGGTCGACGCCGGCGCGCCGGCGCCGATCGACTTCCTGTCGATCGACGTCGAGGGCCACGAGATCGAAGCGCTCGACGGCTTCGACTTCGCCCGCTGGCGACCGCGCCTGATCCTGATCGAGGATTTGGCGATGAACCTCGACGTGCACCGCTGTTTGACCGCGCACGGCTACAAATGGATGCGGCGCACCGGGCTCAACAGCTGGTACGTTCCCGGCGACGCGGCGGTCGAGGTCGGACTGTTCGGGCGCTGGCAGTTCTTGCGCAAGCATTACCTCGGCGTTCCGTTCCGCCATTTCCGCGAGGCCTCGCGCCGCTTCCGCCACGGCACCTGGTGGGGCCGGCGCCGGGCGGCGGCGAAATGACGGAGGCCTCCGTGCCGCGGCTGAGCGCCATCGTCATCACCAAGAACGAGGCCGCCAACATCGGCGAATGCCTGGACAGCCTGGCGTTCTGCGACGAGCGCATCGTGGTCGACTGCGGCAGCGCCGACGATACCGTGGCGATCGCCCGCGCCAAGGGGGCGAGCGTCTCCGTTCACGTGTGGGAGGGATTCGGGCCGCAGAAGAACCATGCGCTCGCGCTCGCGTCCGGCGACTGGGTGCTGTCGCTCGATGCGGACGAGCGCGTGAGCCCGCCGCTCGCCGCCGCCATCGAGGGCGCGATCGCAGAAGGGCGCGCCGACGGCTACGAGTTCCCGCGCCGCTCGAGCTTCTGCGGCCGAATGCTGCGCTATTCCGGCTGGCACCCCGACTACGTGCTGCGCCTGTTCCGCCGCGGCAAGGCGCGCTTCACCGACGCGATCGTGCACGAGCGCGTCGTCTGCGACGGCCCGGTGGCGCGGCTCCGAGAGCCGCTGATCCACCACCCGGTGCACAAGCTCGAAGACGCCATCTCGCGCATCGACCGCTATTCGACCGCGAGCGCGCAGGCGATCGTCGCCTCCGGCCGGCGCGTCGGCTTCATGACCGGCATCGGCCACGGCATCGGCTCGTTCCTGCGCGCCTATGTGCTGCGCCTCGGCTTCCTCGACGGCGCCGAGGGCTTCCTCCTGGCGGTGGCGAACGCCGAGGGCAGCTATTACCGCTACATGAAGGCGTGGCTCGAAAGGCGGCGCCGTGGCTGAGCTGATCTCGCTCATCGTCGCGACCTACAATCGCGAGGATGCGCTCGATGCGGTGCTGCGGGGGCTGTCGCGGCAGACCGACCCGCGCTTCGAAGTGCTCGTCGCCGACGACGGCTCGGGGCCGGCGACCGCCGACGTGAT
>DASPVJ010000038.1:0-7240 GCA_035622435.1 Xanthobacteraceae bacterium
CGAGCGGCGCGGAGAGAATCTCGCCGATGCCGCGCATGACGCGCGGGCGCGGATCGAGGCACACCGGAACGTCGGCGCCGGTGGCGCGGGCGGCGGCGGATAGGCGCGCGTCGTCGGGCGCAAGCCCGTTGGCGCGGGCAAGGAGACGCAGCGCCGCCGCCGCGTCGGCCGAGCCGCCGCCGAGGCCGGCGGCGACCGGCAGCTCCTTGACGAGGGTGAAGCGGCCGAGCGCGAGCCCGTCGATGCGGCCGGCCAGCGCGCGCGCGGCCGTGAGCACCAGGTTGTCGGCGACGTTGCCGGCGGCGGCCGCGAACGGCCCGCTCACGTCGAGGGCGAGCGTCCCGCCGGGCGCCAAGGCGAGGCGGTCGCGAACGCGGGCGAACGCCACCAGGCTTTCGAGTTCGTGGTAGCCGTCCGGCCGCCGGCCGAGGACGCGGAGCGTCAGGTTGACCTTGGCGGGCGCGGATTCGGCGAACGGGGGCGACGCCGGCGGCACGGGCGGCCGGCGCTCAACCGCCGTCGCCGGCCTTCCGCTTGGCGGCCTCGGCGCCGGCGGGGTTCTCGTCGATCAAGCCGGACTTGAGCTTCGCCTCGATGTGCGTCAGTTCGTCCGGATCGGGGCCGAGGTCGCGCGCGTGCGACCACTGGAACGACGCCTCGAGGAAACGGCCCACCTTCCAGTAGGCGTCGCCGAGATGGTCGTTGATCGTCGGATCCTCGGGCTTGAGTTCGACCGCGCGCTCGAGGTTCTTCACCGCCTCGTCGTAATTGTTGATGCGGTAGTACGCCCAGCCGAGCGAGTCGACGATGTAGCCGTCGTCGGGGCGCTGCTCCACCGCCCGCCGGATCATGCGCATGCCTTCGTCCAGGTTGATGCCCTGGTCGACCCACGAATAACCGAGATAGTTGAGCACGTGCGGCTGGTCGGGATAGAGGTCGAGCGCCTTCTTCAGGTCGGCCTCGGCCAGCGGCCATTGTTTGGAACGCTCGTAGCAGATGCCGCGGAAATAGAAGATCACCCAGTTCTGCTTTTCCGGGTTGACGATCGTACTGATCCCCTTGGTGTAGACGTTCGCACATTCGGCGAAGTCTTTGCGCCCGCGCAGGATATCGCCGAGCGCGCGCACCGCTTCGAGATCGCCGGGTTTTTCAGCGATCAGCTTTTCGAGGTGCTTCTTCGCCTCGTCGGTACGATCGAGCGTGTCGAGATCGATCGCCATCTGGATCTCGGCGTTGCGGCGCAGCGGCGAGCGCTCGGGGACCTTCTGATAGAGCTTCAATGCGAGCGCCGGCTTCTTCAGCGTCTCGTAAAGGTCGGCGAGGGTGAGGAGCGCGAGGGGCTGCTCGGGATCGAGATAGATCGCAAGCTGCAGATAGACGAGGGCGAGGTCCTCGCCGCCCTGTCGGCCGAGGGCGGACCCGAGCCCGTAGAGCAACTCGGCGGCGCCCGCTTGCGGCGACTCGGCGAGCGGCGGCAGCTTCTGCCCCGCCGTGAGGCGATCGATCGCTTCGAGGATCAGCGGATTGCGCGGCAGCGCCTTGTCGTAGGCGCCGAACACGTTGAGCGCGTCGTCCTTGCCCTGGTTGCGCGATAACCAGCTGCCGTAGGCCTGGACGACGCGGATCTGGTTCGCATCGAGCGTGTGGGCGCGCTCCAGCCGCTTGCCGGCGTCCTTCCGGTTGCCGGCCTGGTCGAGGATCAGGCCGGCATGCAGATCCTTGAACGCGGCGTACCATTCCGGCCCGTTCAGGCGATCGATGGTGTCGACCGCGGTGCGCGTCTCGTTGGAACCGGCGAGCGCCCAGGCGGTGAGGACGGTCGCGGTCAGGTCGGCGATCGGCCCGCGCGTCGATTGGGCGAGGCTCTGGCGCGCCGCCTGATACTGCTTCTGCTTGAGCGCGCGCACGCCGAGCACGAGGCGGGCGACTTTGTGGGTCTTGTCGATCTGCACGATGCGGTCGGCCAGCCTGACGGCCTCGTCCATCTCGCCGTCGGCGAGCGCGGTGAGGAACGCGCGCTCGAGCAGTTCGCCGTTCTTCGGGTCATGGCGCAGCGCCGCGCGGTAGAAGGTGGCGGCGGCCTGGGCGTCGCGCTCGATCCCGGCGTGGCGGGCGGCGAGGTAGCTGCCCGACGCCGTCAAGCGGGACAGATCCTGCGGCGACAAGCCGGTGGGCGAAGGTGCCTGGCCGGCGACGGCGCTCGGCGCGATCACGGCCACGGCGAGGACGGCGGCGGCCGCCCACCGCATCATGCTGAAAACGTTCACGGTTCGCTGATCTCCCTGGAACGGACAGCGATGAATCGCCGCTCCTCCGGCCGCCGCAGGATGGACTTTTTGCCTGCCGCCCGCAAGGACGCGGCGGCAGGCGGGCCGCGACCCTGTGACCGGGGGCAGCCGGTAGCGGCGCACGGCGGCAAAAGTAAGACAGGGATCGGATGTCAGAGGTCAGATGTCGGAGGTCGGATGACGGATGTCAGAGACCGGAAGACAAAGGGGAATCTGACCTCTGACATCTGACCTCCGACCTTCACATGTTCGGATAGTTCGGCCCGCCGCCGCCTTCGGGCGGCACCCAGGTAATGTTGCGGTTCGGGTCCTTGATGTCGCAGGTCTTGCAGTGCACGCAGTTCGGCGCGTTGATGACGAAGCGCAAATCGGCGCCCTCCCCGATCCATTCGTAAACGCCGGCCGGGCAATAGCGCGTCGACGGCCCGGCGAAGACGTCGTGTTCGGACGTCCGCTGCAGCGCCATGTCGCCCACGTGCAAATGCACCGGTTGGTCCTCCTCGTGGTTGGTGTTCGACAGGAACACCGAGGACAACCGGTCGAAGGTGAGCTTGCCGTCGGGTTTGGGGTAGACGATCGGCTTGTAACGCGCGCCCGGATCGAGCGCGTCGCTGTCGGGCTTGCCGTGGGAAAGGGTGCCCAACAGGGAAAAGCCCAGCGTATTGGTCCACATGTCGAGGGCGCCGAGCGCGACGCCGAACGCGGTGCCGAACTTCGACCACAGCGGCTTGACGTTGCGCACCCGGCGCAGGTCGTGGCCGATGTCGGAGGAGCGCCAGGCCGCTTCATATTCGGCCAGTTCGTCGCCGGCGCGGCTGGCGGCAAGCGCCGCCGCCACATGTTCGGCCGCCAGCAGGCCGGACAGCATGGCGTTATGGGTGCCCTTGATGCGCGGCACGTTGAGCAATCCGGCGGCGCAGCCGACGAGCGCGCCGCCGGGAAAGGTGAGCTTCGGCACCGACTGCCAGCCGCCCTCGGAGATGGCGCGGGCGCCGTAGGCGAGGCGCTTGCCGTCGGCGAACGTGTCGCGCACCAGCGGATGGGTCTTGAAGCGCTGGAACTCCTCGAACGGGGCGAGATACGGGTTGCGGTAGTTGAGGTGGAGGACGAAGCCGACCGAGACCAGGCCTTCATCCATGTGATAGAGGAACGAGCCGCCGCCGGTGCGATTGTCGAGCGGCCAGCCGAAGGTGTGCTGCACCAAACCGGGCCGATGGCGGGCGGGCGCCACCTGCCACAATTCCTTCAGGCCGATGCCGAACTTGGGCGGATCGCGATCGCGGTCGAGGGCAAAGCGCGCGATCAGCGCCTTGGCGAGGCTGCCGCGCGCGCCCTCGGCGATCAGCGTGTATTTGCCCCGCAGTTCCATGCCGCGGGTGAACGAATCCTTCGGGCGGCCGTCCTTGCCGACCCCCATGTCGCCGGTGGCGATGCCGACGATCTCGCCGTTCGGTCCCTCGAGCGCCTCGACGGCGGCGAAGCCCGGATAGATCTCGACGCCGAGCGCCTCGGCCTTTTGCGCCAGCCAGCGGCAGACGTTGCCGAGCGACACGATGAAGTTGCCGTGATTGCTCATCAGCGGCGGCATCGGCCAATTGGGCAAGCGCAGCGCGCCGGAGCGGCCGAGCCAGTAGAAGCGGTCGGCGGTGACCGGTTGTTTGATCGGCGTGTCCTCGGCGCGCCAGCCGGGCAGCAGCCGGTCGAGCGCGATCGGGTCGATCACCGCGCCCGAGAGGATATGGGCGCCGACCTCGGAGCCCTTCTCCACCACCACCACCGAGCAATCGGGCGCAAGCTGCTTGAGCCGGATGGCGGCCGTGAGCCCGGCGGGCCCGGCGCCCACGATCACCACGTCGAACTCCATCGCCTCGCGGGCGGGCAATTCGGCCATGGGCGTCTCCCTGGTCTTCTCCCTGCCCCGCAAGCGTCCGCAAGCGGGGGAGGTATTGTCCACGTTTATCCCCAGCCGGCAATCGGCGGCGGGCGGCGCCGTGTTAGAACGGCCGGCCATGACGCCCGAACGCGCCCGTGCCGCCCGTGAACTGCTGGCCTTCTATGTGGAGGCGGGGGTCGATGCCCTCGTGGGCGAGACGCCGGTCGACCGGTTCGCTGGCGAGACTCGCCCCGTTGAGGCGCCCCCTCCCCGACCCTCCCCCGCAACCGGGGGAGGGAGCAGAGCGCCCGCCGCACCCGCGCCGGCGGCGCCCCCGCCCTCCCCCGATGCCGCCGCCATTGAGGCGCGCACCGCGGCCGCGAGCGCGGCAAGCCTCGACGAATTGCGCGCGATCCTCGACCGGTTCGACGGCTGCGCCCTCAAGGGCACCGCCAAACAGCTCGTCTTTGCCGACGGCAATCCGCGCGCGCGGGTGATGTTCGTCGGCGAGGCACCCGGGCGCGAGGAAGATATCGAGGGGCTGCCGTTCGTCGGGCGCTCCGGCCAATTGCTCGACCGCATGATGGCGGCGATCGGGCTCGACCGCACCGGCGCCTATATCGCCAACGTCATTCCCTGGCGGCCGCCCGGCAATCGCACGCCCACGCCGCAGGAGGCGGCGATCTGCCTGCCGTTCATCAAGCGCCAGATCGAGCTTGCCGACCCGGACGTGCTGGTGTGCCTCGGCAATCCGTCGGCGCAGGCGCTGCTCGGCGTCAAGGACGGCATCATGAAAACGCGCGGCCGCTGGTTCGCCTATCACACCGGCACGCGCGACATCCGCGCCATCGCCACGTTCCATCCCGCCTACCTGCTGCGCCAGCCGCTGCAGAAGCGCCTCGCCTGGCGGGATTTTTTGGCGATCAAACGCGCCCTTGAAGTGGTATGAGCCAGGGTTCTAACCTGAACTATCAACCCCTATAATTGCGACCCCCACTCCGATCCAACCGTTTGTTGCTCTCATCCCAGAGAGCCTATAAAGTTGTGACCGGGCTCAAATTTTGGGGGCAACCATGGTCGACTCAGCTGAATTTTGGACGGGTAAAGGAGTCGACTATGCAGCACTATGGAACGCGTACACAGAAGGGACTGCCTACATTAGAAAATATCAGACGATGACGGTCCATCTCCTGAGAATTGAATTTCACGGTTTCGGCGATCGCAAACCAATGTTTAATTTCGAAGCAATCTACAAGACCGTAAAAGGATATTTTCATGACATGAAAGAGATAACTCTCAGTCCGCGGCAATACGATCTCGCAGGCCCTTTGTTTTTGTACAGCATCGATCGCGGGTCTGAAGTATGGAATTTCCTCGGCGAGTTGAGGCAAATACTAACACTCGGTACGACGCTCGCCGATGAAAAAGTCATTGGTCAGCGCCTTGACAACATCGATAAGCGTTTGGGAATTCTAGCGAAGTATTTTGGCGGAGCAGTCGACCCCGATTCGTTCAGAGCTTTTATGCGAGCAAAGACGCCGAACGAAATCGAAATGGCGGTCAGAAATTTGCTGGAGCACGGCCTAGCAAAGGTCGGAATTTCGCAACTTCCGTTCGATGGTGATATGAAAAAGACCGAGTCGTCTCTCGTCGATGTAACAAAAATAATTAAAGAAACGAATTAAACTGGCTGACTTAACCAAACAGACTATCTGACATTAACCACGGTCTGGGAGGATGAAATGGCAAAGTCAAAGAGAATCAAGAGGATTTCGGCGCCGCAAGAGACTGTTAGTGCTCCGGTACCGGCCGATGTAACCCTGGGGCCTCGCCCAAAAGCTCTTGTGTTTGTAAGCCATGACAGTCGGGATGCGGACCTTGCTGAGGCCTTTTCGGATTTGCTCTCAGATGTGAGCGCCGGTACGCTTAAATCATTCCGCTCATCCGATAAGAAGGGAACGTCGGGAATCGAATTTGGTCAAGAGTGGTACTCTGCGATTATGTCCCAACTTGATGAAGCCACCGACGTGGTTGCGCTGCTCACGCAGCAAAGCATGGATCGCCCTTGGATCTTGTATGAAGCTGGCGTTGCAAAAGGTAAACTCGATACAAAAGTGCTAGGATTGGCTTTGGGTGTTCCCTTGGAACGACTAAGTACTGGGCCATTCGCCCAGTTTCAGAATTGCGAGGGCGATGAAGACTCTTTAACAAAACTTGTAATGCAACTACTTCAGCGTAACCCCGACGCTGCTCCACGCGAAGAGGCCGTCAGAATGCAAGTTCAAATATTCTTGGGCAAAATTGAAAAGCTACTGAATGCTAAGGGGCGCGCCGGTAAATCGCTGGTCGTGGCCGCTCCCGAAGAGCAGAGCATTGCCAAACTCTTCGAAGAGGTTAAAGCAATGGTGCAAGAGTTACCCGAACGCGTCGACGATCGTGTTAGAATGGCATCGCGACGAGGATCAAATCGATTTCGTCGTATGCGTCCGATGATGTTGGAAGAAATCTTCATGCACCCGCGATTTAGAGAAAGTCCCGACGGCCCCGCTTTATCTCTATTGATACTGCTTTCTGCTTTTCGCGATGATATACCCTGGATGTACGAGGCGGGTCTCGAACTATTTAGGGCAACACGCAGCCAGAAAGGAATTGATGAGGCACTTAGGCAATTCCGTGAGCTCTTTGAAGTAACGATGCGATCTCCATTGTCCCGAGAGCTACTTCGTCCTGAAGACGAGGAAACATTTATGCTTATGCGTCACCTACCTGATCTTGTTGAGCACGTTATGAGAGCTTTGCCGGTCAAACGTCCACGAACGCGACTCAAAGATTTGTAGCCGACGCGCGTTTAGACTATTTCCGCTTCACTTTTTGATCCAATTATCATGGCCTTCTGCCGTTGACGAGCCGATCGCGCCGCTCACTCTCCGCCGGCCGTCGGCCGGATCAGCGCCCAGCCGATCCGCAGCAGCGGCAAGCGGCCCTGCACGGCGCGCTCGAAGGAGCGCGGCACTTCGGGAACGAGGCCGGGAAATCGCGCCGCGATCGCGGCCGGCGGCGTGCCGGCGGTATCCGCGCT
>DASPVJ010000039.1:0-2135 GCA_035622435.1 Xanthobacteraceae bacterium
ACGTGAACGAACGACTTGAACGGCGTTGCGCCGAGGCAGGCGGCGGCGCGCAGCTTGTTCTCGGCGATGTGCGAAACGCCGACCATGGTGTTGATCAGCACGATGAACACGGTGGTGTAGACGATGATCAGCACTTTCGAGGTCTCGCCGATGCCGAACCAGATCACCACCGGAGTGAGCCAGGCGAGCGAGGGCACGAAGCGGAAGAACTGCACGTAGGGATCGAAGATTGCGCGCACGACCGGGACCGAGCCCATGACCAGGCCGGCCGGCGCCGCGATGGCGCTGCCGATCAGGAACCCGGCGAGGATGCGCTGCATGCTGATCGAAACGTGCTCGAACAGCTCGCCGCTCGCCACCATCTCCGTTCCCGTCGCCAGCACCAGCAGCGGGCCGGGAAAGAATTGCGGTTTGAACAAGGTGGTGGCGACGACGTGCCACAGCACGACCATGCCGACAATCGAGGCGGCATAGATGAGGTGATCGGGTTTGAGCTTGCCGAGCAGGCTTGCCGGGCGTTGCTCCGCCGCCATCGCAGCGGCGGCGTCCCGCGACGGGCTGGCCTCGGTCATGGTTCGCCTCCCTCCTCGCCCTCGATGATGGCGTTGATCTTTTCCCACATCGCGCCGAAGCCGGGGTTGCCGCGCCGGCGCGGCCGCGGCAGGTCGACCGGGATGATCGTGCCCAGCCGCGACCCCGGTCCCTTGGTCATCACCCCGATGCGGTCCGCGAGGAGGATCGCCTCGGCGATGTCATGGGTGATGAAGACGATGGTCTTGCTGGTCTTGCGCCAGATGACCACCAGCTCGTCCTGCAGGCGGGCGCGCGTCTGGGCGTCGAGCGCGGCGAACGGTTCGTCCATCAGCAGGATCTTCGGATCGGTCGCGAGCACGCGGGCGATCTGCACCCGCTGCTTCATGCCGCCGGACAATTCGCCCGGATATTTGTTCTCCTGGCCGTCGAGGTGGACGAGACGCAGGTACTCGCGCGCGACGGAATGCCGCCGCTCCGCCGGAATTCCCCGCATGCGCAGGCCGAAGGCGACGTTGTCGATCGTGCGCAGCCAGGTGAAGAGGGCGTCGTCGCTCTGGAAGACCACGGTGCGGTCGACCCCCGGCCCGACGATGGGACGTCCGGCGAGCGTGAGCGTTCCGCTGGTGGGCGGCAGGAACCCGGCCATCAGGTTGAGCACGGTGGTCTTGCCGCATCCGCTCGGTCCGAGCAGGCAAAAGAATTCGCCCTCGGTCAGCGCAACGGCAAAGTTCGACAATACGTCCGGCGCCTGCACGCCGCGGCGGGCCGCGTAGCGGTAGCTCACGTCGCGCGCCACCAGGAAATCTTGCGCCACGGCCGGTCGGGCTCCCATTGCCCCGTCGCCCGGACGACGCCTACCAGCCGGCGGCCCGGTCCGGCGCGGCCTCCTTCATGATCTGCGGCCGGATGAAGTCGTTCCAGTCCGGCATTTTCTTGATGATGTTTTCGGCCAAGGCGATGTCGGCGGCGGCGCGGAAATTCGCGGTCACCACGTCCTTCGGCATCTCCACGCGGTAGACCATCCGGCTCATGTAGAGTTTCATGTCCGGTTCGGGGATGCGGAAGGCCTTGGCGGTCAACCGCGCCGCCTCGTCGAGGTCGGAGGCGCAGAAATCCGCCGCGTCGATGAGCGCCTTCGTCGCCCCGACCGCGCGTTCTCGGTCGTCGACCAGTCCCTGGGAGAAATAGTTGTAGGAGGTGAGAACGAAGACGTTGTCGTCGCCCGACCGGGCCAGCACGTGGGCGCCCTCGACCAGCTGCTCGGCCTTGGTCAGCCACGGCTCCCACAGGAAGAAGGCGTCGATGTCGCGGCGTTCGAGGGCCGCCACCATCTCCGGCGCCTGCAGCGTCTTTACTTTGATCTTGTCCGCGGGCAGCTGGTACTTTTTCACGTAGTTCAAAAAATACAGATGCCCGCCGCTGGCGCGCGGATAGCCGACGGTGCGGCCGATCAGATCTTCCGGTTTCGTGATCTCCCGGCGGGCGGCGATGCCGATCTGCTTGCGGCTGGTGCACGCATACGACGTGACGTAGAGCTTGCCGCCCTTGTCCCAGCGCGCGAGCCCGCCGAACTCGGTGGTCGAGCCGATATCCGAACTGCC
>DASPVJ010000040.1:0-3998 GCA_035622435.1 Xanthobacteraceae bacterium
GGTGACGCCGCTCTTGATCGGCTCGGCGGTCTCGGCCGCGAGCTTCTGGGCGGCGGCGGCGAGGTCCTTGGTCTGCTCGGTCACCGCGTCGAACTGCTTGCGCGCGTGCGCGGTCGCCAGCTCGACCACCTCGGAGAGCGACTTCACGCCGACGAGTTCGCTGGCGAAGTCGAACGCCGCGTTGGCGTTGGCGCGGGCGGCCTCGATGACCTTGAGATTGTAGTCGACGGTGCCCTTCACGGCGGTCGTGTAGGTGTCCTCGATCAGGTCGGTCGCCTCTTCGGTCGCGGCCTTGACCTTCTCGTAGGCGTCCTTCGCCTGGGCGACGCCCTTCTCGGCGATCTCGCGGAACGCGGCGGGGACTTCCATCTTGGGCAGGTCGAATTTCGGCAGGTCGAACTTGGGCAACTCGAACAGCGGGACGATCGGGGTGGCTTTCGCCTTGGGTTTGGCGGTGGGGGCGGGGCTGTCGCTCATGGTATCCTCGGTACGGGCGGCTTTGGGTCGGACAACCGGACCTGCCGCCCTGGCGGTCCGCTCCGCTTCGCATGGTTTATTTCGCCGTCTATTTGGCCTCGATGGCGGGCGAACGGCGCAAAGGCCGGCTCGACCGCCTCTATTCACCGATCCCTATATAACACTGGAAATGGTGCAGCGCAATAGGAAATATTGCATTGCACCAATATGACAACGGGCCGATTCGCTCGCTCGACCGCTCCAACCTATTGGATACTAACCGCTTTGAGGGCACAACCCCGATCGGCCATCGGCCCCGGACATTCGGTCGCACGGAGCAGATCGCGGGTGGCCGTGGCCTCAGGGCTCGCGCTTGGTGGCATCGGCCGCAGCCTGGGTGAACGAGGCGCCCAGGTCCCTGGCCTGCTCGGCGAAGGCCTGCATCTGCGCCCTCACGAAGTCGGCCTGGAGCCGCATGACGTCCTCGGCGTCCTTGGCTTGGGCCAGCTTCTGGACGAACGCGAAGGACGCCGCCATGTTCTGCCCGGCGAACGCCATGGCCTTGCGGCTCATGTCGGCCGCCCCCGCCTGCGCCGCCGCCGCTTGCCCTTCGACCCGGGAGACCGCCTGTTGGGCGGCGGACAAAAAGCCGTCGAACACCTGCCTGGCCTGGGTCACGCTCATTTCCGCAAGCCTGCGCATCTCGGCGGGGATTTCGAAGCTCGACATCGGGTCTTTGGCCATCGCGACCTCCCACGGCTCGTCCCACTAAAGCACTTTCCGGCCCGGCGGGCATCAGGCTTACGGAGAAAAACCGCGGACGGCGGCTCCGGTTGCGCGCCCGATTAGGGTTATCCCCGCCCCGCGCGCCGGCATGGCCGGGCCGGCGTGGACGCAATCCAGGGCGCGGATTAAGACTTCGTTCACGCTTGCGGCGGCGCCCCGCGGCCGGTGAAGCCGATGACCCTTTTCGACCCGCTCCTCACCTATATCCGCGACCCCCGCCTTGCGCACCATGCGTTGAGCCCGGCGCCGGCCTGGCTGTGGAGCGCGGACGCGACGCGGGTGCTGTGGGCGAATGCCGCGGGCGCTTGCATGCTCGGCGCCGCCGGCCCGCATGCGCTCGCCGAACGGCGCCTGTCCGCCGCCCACCCGCTCGCCGCGCAGGTGATGCGGCTCGCCGGCACGCTGCCGCACGGCGGCGCGCCGCGGCTCGAGCGCCTGCGCGGCATCGGCGCCGGGGTCGGCCGCGCGGTCGCCTGCACGTGCTCGCGGTTCGCGCTCGCCAACGGCATGCCGGCGATCCTGATCGCCGCAACCGAGGCGGTGGGGCCCGCGCTTCCCCTGGCCGAGCGGGTGGCGCGGCTGTTTGCCGGATGCGCGGCGCCGGTCGCGGTGTTCGCGGCCGACGGCACCCTGCTGCACGCGGCTCCCGCGGCCGCGGCCCGCCTCGGCGCCGCGACGAGCCTCGAAGCCCTCGGCGCTGCGCCGCTCGCCGCCGCGGCGCGCGCGGGCGGGCCGGCGGCGGGCGAGAGCGCAATCGGGCCGCTGACCATCGAGCGGATCGGCAGCGCCGCCGCGAGCGCACTCGTCATGGTGCTCGCCGACGCCACCTCTCCCCGAGGGGCACCCCGCGACGCTGGCGTCGCGGGGACCCCGTTGCGGGGAGAGGTCGACGCGCGAAGCGCGTCGGGTGAGGGGGCCTCTCCACAGGCTGAGTCTGCGGAGCAGCCCCCTCACCCCGACCCTCTCCCCGAGGGGCACCCCGCGACGCTGGCGTCGCGGGGACCCCGTTGCGGGGAGAGGGAGCCCGAGCGGCGCCATCCCCTGCGCTTCGTGTGGCGGCTCGACCCGGACGGGCGCTTCAGCGTGGGCACCGACGAATTCGCCGAGGCGATGGGCCTGCGCACCTTAGCCCTCGTCGGCCGACGGTGGAGCGAGATCACGGCGGCGCTGATGCTCGATCCGGACGGCCGCGTCGCCCAGGCGATCGCTTCGCGCGACACCTTCAGCGGCATCCACGTGGCATGGCCGGTCGACGGCGTCGATGCGCCGGTCGATGTGGAATTGTCCGGCCTTCCGACCTTCGACCGCGACCGCGTCTTTTCCGGCTATCGCGGGTTCGGCGTGTGCCGCGACGTTGTCCGCCTCAATGCCGCGATCGCGGCGCGCGGCCGGACGCCGCCCGCGCTGCCGCCCGAGCCGAAGCCGCTGCTCACCCTGGTGCCGGCGGCCAAGAACGTGGTGCCGTTTCGTGCCGCCGGCCCCCCGCCGCCCGACAAGCGCCCGGGCTTGAGCCCGGTCGAGCGCACCAACTTCCGCGAGATCGCCAAGGCCTTGGGCGCCGGTGACGTCGAAGACGCCGGCGCGCCGGCCGCCGATCCGGCCCCGCCCGCACCGACCCCGACCGCGCCGGAACCGGTCGTCGAAGCGCCGGCGCCGGGCGCCGCGATCCCGGCAGCGCCGCCTGACGACGCCGCGATCCTCGACCGCCTCGAGAGCGCGGAGCGCGCGCTGCGGGCGAGCGAAGCGGAGAACCGCGAACTCAAGTCGATCCTCGACACCGCCACCGACGGCGTCGTCGTAGTCGAGCGCGACGGCCGCATCGCCGCGCTCAGCCGCAGCGCGGAAGCGCTGTTCGGCTACGAAGCCGACGACCTCGACGGCCGTCCGTTCGTCGACCTGTTCGCGCCGGAAAGCCAACGCGCCGCCCGCGACTACCTCGACGGGCTCGCCGGCGACGGGGTCGCGAGCGTGCTTGCCGGCGGGCGCGAGGTGATCGGCCGCGCGTGCCAGGGCGGGCTGATCCCGCTGTTCATGACCATGGGGCGCATCGGCGAAGGCGGCGAGCGGTTCTGCGCCGTGCTGCGCGACCTCACCCAATGGAAGCGCGCCGAAGAGGAGCTGCTCGAATCCAAGCGCCGGGCGGAACGGGCGTCGGCGGCGAAGTCCGACTTCCTCGCCAAGATCAGCCACGAAATCCGCACCCCGCTCAACGCCGTCATCGGCTTCTCCGAGGTGATGATGGAGGAGCGGTTCGGCCCGATCGGCAACGCGCGTTACCGCGGCTACCTCAAGGACATCCACGCCTCGGGCGGCCACCTCGTCTCGCTGATCAACGATCTGCTCGACTTGTCCAAGATCGAGGCGGGCAAGCTCGACCTCACCTTCGCCAGCGTCGACCTCAACGGCCTGGTGCAGCAGTGCGTCGCGCTGATGCAGCCGCAGGCGAACCGGGAGCGCATCATCATCCGCACCTCGCTCGCGCCCGCCCTGCCGCCGGTCATGGGCGACGCGCGCTCGATCCGCCAGATCGTGCTCAATCTGCTGTCGAACTCGATCAAGTTCACCGGCCCCGGGGGCCAGGTGATCGTGTCGACGACGGCGAGCGAGCGCGGGGCGGCGCTGCGCGTGCGCGATACCGGCGTCGGCATGAGCGACAAGGAGATCGAGGCCGCGCTCGAGCCGTTCCGTCAGCTCGCCACCTCGACCCGCTGGGGCTCGGGCGGCACCGGGCTGGGCTTGCCGCTCACCAAGGCGCT
>DASPVJ010000041.1:0-2436 GCA_035622435.1 Xanthobacteraceae bacterium
GCCCGCGCATCACCGCCATGAAGCAGGCCTCGAGCCGCTGCTTGAGCGCTTCGAGATCGACCGCCCCGCCGTCGGCGCGTTGCAGCGCCATGTCGTGCAGCCACACCTCCGCGGCCGCGGACGGCTCGATCCGGTAGGTCAATTCGTCGACCACCTTGAAGCCCATGTTCTCGAGCACCGGCACCCGCTCGGACAGCGGGATCGGCCGCTCTCGGCTCCACACCTTGAGCCCCGCCGACGCCTTGTCGCTGCCGCGCCGCACGTAGAAATCGGCGCCGAGCGGCCGCACCTCGGACAGCCCTTCCAGCATGCGGATGTCGCCGACCGCGACGGCCGGGAAATAGGAATCGCGATAGGGAAGCGGGAACGCGTCGCGGTAGCGCTTGATCAGCGCCTGCGCCTTGCCGGGATCGTGCACCAGGGTCAGCGCCTCGGCGAGCCCGTCCCCCCAGGTGCGCACGATCGCGGCGACCTGCTGCTCGAGGGTTGCCCGATCGGGGTTGGGCGTCGCCCCCTCGTGGCGGCCGATGATGAAATGCACGCGCACCAGCGGCCCCTCGGTGAACGAGGGATAGAACGAGGAGACGCGGCCCCTGTAGGCGGTGGCGAGGTAGCTGCCGATCGCCAGGCGCACGCTGCTGTCGAAGCGTTCGCGCGGCACGAACACCAGGACCGACACGAACCGGTCGAAGCGGTCGCGCCGCGCCAACACCCGCACCCGCGGCCGCTCGTCGAGATAGAGGATTTCCAGCGCGAACTGGAACAGCAGGTCCTCGTCGATCTGGAACAATTCGTCGCGCGGGTAGCTCTCCAGCACGTTGACCAGCGCCTTGCCCGAGTGGCTGTCGGGATCGAAGCCGGCGCGCTTCATCGCCGCGTCGACCTTGCGCCGCAGGTACGGGATGGTGCGGGTCGAGCGCGTGTAGACGGTCGAGGTGAACAGGCCGACGATGCGGAATTCGCCCGACAGGCGGCCCTCGGCGTCGAACCGCTTGACGCCGATGTAGTCCATGTGCACGCGGCGGTGGACGCGCGAGCGCACGTTGGCCTTGGTGATGATGAGCGCCTTCGGCTCTTTGAGGAACTCCATGATCTCCGGCGTGATGGTGACGAGTTCGCGTCCCCGCCGCAGCACCCGCACCTCGCGCCCGCGCAGGATGCCGAGCCCGGTTTCGTACTTCGGCTCGATCTCGCCCTCGACGCCCGGGAAGGAATATTCGCGCAAGCCCAAGAACGTGAAATTGTTGGCGAGCAGCCATTCCAGGAACTGCACCGCTTCGGCGATCTCGTCGACCGCCAGATGCGGCGGATTGTTGCGGATTTCGGCGATCAGCTCGCCCACCCGCGTGAGCATCGCCCGCCAGTCCTGCACGCACACGCGCACGTCGGCGAGCACCAATTCGAGCGCGCGCACCACTTGCGTGCGGCGCAGGTCGTCCTCGATGCGCTCGACGTGGACGTGGATGAAGCTCTCGCGCTGCGCCGTGCCGACCGCCGGCGCGTCGCCGCGGAAGCCGATCAGGCTGCCGGCGTTGTCGCGCTCGACGGTGAAGATCGGATGCACGACCAGGCGGATCTCGACCGACAGCTCGGTCAGCTCGTTCATGATCGAATCGAGCAGGAACGGCATGTCGTCGTTGAGGATCTCGATGATCGACACGGTCTTGATGTGCTCGGCGCCGATCGGCCCGGCGCGGCTTTCGAAGCGGACCTTGGAGGTGGCGGGGCGGCGCTCCTTGAGGAACGCCCACGCCTCCTCGGCGAGCGCGGCGAGTTCGCGCGGCTCGTAGCGCGTGAGGTCCTCGGGGGCGGCGCGGGCAAACATCTGCGCCGCGAAGCTCTCGGGCATGTCGCCGTAGAGGCCGGTCACGATGGTGCCGGCCTGCTCGATCAGGCGGCGGGCGGCGCGTTCGTCTTCGGTGTCGAGCAGACGTTCGAGGCGCATGGCATCCCTCCCGTCAGGCCGCCGATTTTCCGCGATCCGCCCGGTCCCGTCGAGAGGAAACCCGACGAATCCCCCGGAATGACCGGCGCGGACGACTGGTATAGGCTCTCGCCCCGGACCATCGAACGGGAGCGTGACGTGGCCAAGACAGCGCGGAAAAATGCCGTCAAATCCGATCCCAAGCGCCCGGCGGGCGCTCCCCGCCCGATCGCCGGCGCGGCGCCGGTCGAGGCGGACGCGGCTGCCCGCGACGACACCGAGATTATCGCGCTCGACCTGCCGCCGGAGCCGCCGACCCCGGCGATCGAAGCCTATTTCGCCAAGTGCGAGGAGAAGCTCGGCTTCGTTCCCAACGTGCTCAAGGCCTACGGCTTCGCCATGCCCAAGCTCGAGGCGTTCGCGGCCATGTACAACGACCTGATGCTGGCGCCGTCGGGCTTGAGCAAGCTCGAGCGCGAGATGGTCGCGGTCGCGGTGTCGTCGCACAACCG
>DASPVJ010000042.1:0-10067 GCA_035622435.1 Xanthobacteraceae bacterium
AACGTGCTGCTCCCGGCCGTACCCGCCGCGGCGATCACCGGCGAGGACTTGCCGGCCGCCAAGCGAATGGCGCCGGCGCTCGGCGTTGCCGAACGCCCGCTCGGGCCGGCGCGCTGGAACAGCGTTTCGGCGCACGATTTCTATCGGGCGGTGCTCGACGGCACGCCCTATCCGGTGCGCGGCTTGATCGGATTCGGCACCAACCTGCTGCTGGCGCAAGCCGATCCGGTGCGCGGCCGCGAGGCGCTCGCGGCACTGGAGTTCTACGCCCACGCCGATCTGTTCATGACGCCGACGGCCGCGCTCGCCGACATCGTGCTGCCGATCGCTTCATGCTTCGAGCGCCAGGCGTTGAAGATCGGCTTCGAGATCGACGCGCAGGCGCAGTCCCTCGTCCAGTTCCGGCAAGCCGTCGTGCCCCCGCCGGGCGAGGCGCGGTCCGACACCGATTTCATCTTCGATCTCGCCGTCCGCCTCGGCCTCGGCGAATATTTCTGGCACGGCGACATCGATGCCGCCTATCGCCAGCAGCTCGGCCCGAGCGGCGTGAGCTTGGAACAGCTGCGCGCCGAGCCGGCCGGCGTGCGGGTCGCCTTGACCACCCATCACGCCAAGCATGCCGCCGTCGATGCGAAGGGAAACCCGCGCGGCTTCGCGACCCCATCGCGCAAGATCGAGGTGTGGTCGGAGACCTTTCGCGATAACGGCTATGCGGCGCTGCCGGAGTTCGTCGAGCCGCAGTTGGGCCCGGCGGCCCGCCCCGATCTCGCCGCCCGCTTCCCCCTGGTGCTGACCTGCGCGAAGCCGACCCTGTTCTGCCAGACCCAGCATCGCGCCTTGCCGAGCCTGCGCCGGCGCGCGCTCGAGCCGGAGGTCGATCTGCATCCGGACACGGCGGCGGCGCGCGGCATCGCCGCCGGCAGTTGGGTCGCCGTGGAAACGCCGGCCGGCGGCATGCGGGCGCGCGCCCGCTTCAACGACAAGCTCGATCCGCGCGTTGTCGTCGGCGAGCACGGCTGGTGGCAGGCGTGCGAGGAATTAAATGCCGCCGGCTACGATCCGTTCAGCGCGCAGGGCGCGAATTTCAATCGGACCGTCGATGCCGCCGTGCGCGATCCCGTCAGCGGCACGCCCGGCCATCGCGCCAATCTGTGCGAGATCCGCCCGGCGCCGGCGCCGCCACGCGGGCAAGCCGTTGCGGCGAGCGCTCCGCTCGCCGGCGCCGATTGACGCGGGGCCGACGCCATGCGCGGCCCGGCCGCCGATCGCCGCATCCACGCCAGCTGTCACTGCGGAAACATTCGCGTCGCGCTCGACTGGCCCGATCCCGCGCCGGCGATCCCGGTGCGCGCCTGCGGCTGCGGTCTGTGCACGAAGCACGGAGCCGCTTGGACCTCGCATCCGCACGGCCGGTTTACCCTGCAGATCGCCGACGAAACGCGGGTGTCGCGCTATCAATTCGGAACGAAGACCGCGGATTTTCACGTTTGCCTGACGTGCGGCATCATTCCGATCGTCACCTGCACGATCGACGGCGGCCGGTACGCCGTCTTCAACGTCAACACGTTCGACGATGTCGATCGGTCGCAGCTCGTCGCAACGGCCGCGAATTTCGAAGGCGAGACGACGCAAGACCGGCTGGCGCGCCGGCGCCGCAACTGGACGCCTGAAGCGCGCTAGAGCATGATCCCGAAAAGTGGGTACAGGTTTTCGAAAAAGATCATGCTCAAATAATGGCCGATAGCGGGATCACGATTCGAAGAAAAGTACTCCCGCTATAACCAGCGCTCGCGCACGCGCAGCGAGGACGCCCATGACCATTCGCATCGCCGCCATCGGGGTCGGCCACTGGCACGCGCTGTTCGACGCCGCCTACCTGCGCCACCTCCTCGCCATGCCCGACGTTGCGCTCGTCGCCGTCCACGACGCCGATGCCGGCCTTGTCGCCAAGCGCGCGGCCGCGGTGGGCGACCCGCCGACGTTCACCGACCACCGCGCGATGCTGGACGCGACCCGCCCGGACTTCGTTCTCGCGCTGGGGCGGCATCGGCAGATGGCCTCGATCGCCCACGACCTCATCGACCGGGGCTATCCCTTCCTGATGGAGAAGCCGATGGGGATCGACGCGGCCGAGGTGGAGGCGGTGGCGGAGAAGGCGGCGCGCCGCCGCGCGTTCATCGCCGTCCCGCTCGCCCAGCGCTACACGCCGTTCGCGGTGCGCGCCCGCGCGCTCCTGGCGGCGGGGCGGTTCGGCCCGCTGTCGCACATCTACGTCCGCATCAACCGGCCGGGCCCCGCGCGCTACCCGGCCTGGGATTGCGCCTGGATGCTCGATCCGGCCGAGGCCGGCGGCGGCTGCCTGCGCAACCTCGGCCCGCACGGGTTCGACATGTTCCTCCACCTCACCGGCGAGGAGGCGGAAGTGACCGGCGCGCAGCTCAGCCGCCGCACCCACGAACGCCCGGTCGAGGACTACGCGTCGGTCATGCTGCGCTCGACGAGCGGCATCCTCGGCACCGTCGAGGTCGGCAACGGCTTTCCCCGCGACGGCACCGACGGCGAGTGGAAGATCGCCGGCCGCGACGCCATCCTCGCCATGAAGGACGGGGTGATGAAGCTCATGACCGCCGACGGCGACGAGACGCTGCCGGGCGCCGACGTCACCGGGCCCTATTTCACCGCCGTGCGCGATGCGCTCGATCATTGGCGCAACGGCGCGCCGCCGCCGATCGGCGTGCACGACTGCGCGCGGGCGGTGCGCCTGATCGACGCCGCCTACGCGCACGCGGGCGGCGGCCGTTAGCTAGGGCCACTCACGCCGGCTCACGCTTGGAAAGCATGGCAAACTGACGCCCGATGCCGTGCGCAAACATGCCCTGGGCGTTTTCGATGAAGTACCCGGCGGCAAGGACCCGGTGGCCGAGCGCCGGGCCTACATTGATGCCCCGACCGTGAATGACCTGCTCGACCGCAACATCACTGACGCTGCGCTTTGAGACGCGCGGGCAGTCGGCCGTCACGTCAGCCAGCCAGTCAACCAGCTTGGCGTTTCTACCGCGCACATTAGATTAGCCGCCGCACCCATTTCTAGCTTGCTTCAAAAAGAGTGCGTTTGAGCAGCGCCAGAACGACGAAAATGACGACTGCCCCAAGAAACCTAAGAAAATAGAGAAAATACTGACGCCCGCCCGCGAACGCAACGTCATCATGATCCTTGTTCAAATGGATGCCTGGGATAACTGAATCCAAAGCAAATATCAGCCAACTGCTTGGCGGTCTACCAGCAACCAATCGGTCCTCGCCTGTTTTGAAGATAAAGGCACCAACCAAAACAAAGCCGACTATCCAAGCCAATGTAACTTCCGGTCTATAGCCATATCCGGCGAATAGCCAAATAAACCAGAGCCATATCCTGTTCCAAAAATCACTATGTTTGAATTCAGCCGTTTCCTTCTCAATTAATATCTGGCGGGCAGTGTCAGGTAACCCCAGATCGGAGTACGATTTTGCGAGCGTGGCATAATTCTGGGAGCTAAAGCCCAAATCCTGTGGCTGCTGTGACAACATTTTTAACATGAGTATTGGACCGGGGCCAAAATTGGCCTTTGAAAAGCTCAGATTAGTGAAGACTGTGGTTGGTCCCTTCGGTACGATTCCAACTAACAAAAGATCGTCAATTCGCGCGCCAGTTAGATTGAGACCGCCGTTAAATGTGCTTTTTGAAAGATCAAGGTCGCCTTTAATTTGAGCGCTTTTGAGGTCTATCGCGGTGAAATTTCCGCTCCCCATGTTGAGGTTACCATCGACGTGTATCCCGTCCATGCGAATGCCTGCTGCGTCAGTTATTGTGCTTTTAGAAAGATCAAGGTCACCTTTAATTTGAGCGCCTTTGAGGGCTACCTCGTTGAAATTTCCGTCCCCCATGATGAGGTTACCATCGACGTGTATGTCGTCCATATTGATAGTTTTGATTTTGGAGCCCTTTAGATTGAGGTTGCCGCGAATGTATGTGCCGCCGCCGAGGTAAACTGTGTGCTCAGGTGTGGTGGCCCTGGCGATCGACAAGTCGCCGGTGGCCTGAATGCCAGAGAGGTTCAGGAGTCCCCGAATTGTGCTACCGTCGAAACTGATCAAATATGGTGCTGTGAGTCCCGAAAGATTGGCGCCCTGCTCGAGAAGGCTTTTGTAAATCCAAAGCTCACGTTGAAGGACAGCGTTTTCCAAATTGATTGCTTCCTTAAAGCGGGCGCCAATAATACGAACACCGTGATCTGGTATACGAGGAGCACTCAGCAAAACCTTTAAGAACTTCGGCGTAAGGATACGACGTTCGTCCGTCAATTCGCTGCCATACTCTTGCTGCCCTTCGAAATTAGCATCCTGCCCCGCTATGACACGCTGGCAGACGAATTTTTCCTGTTTGATTTGATGACCATCACAATTCATCGCTAGGGCTTGTGCGTGAGCGCATATAGGCGGAATAAGGAATATTATAGCAATTGCGGCTTCAATGCGCGGCATCTAAGGCCCCAAGGGCGATCCCTAATGACTGTGTATCACGACTATCGCAGGTAGAACAAGTCATCCGAACCGAGGGTTCTCAGCTTGGCGATCTTTGCGCCTCCAAGTCAGCCTTCCGCGTAGCCGCGCTAGCTAGGAGCATGTTCCGGCCCAATAGAATCGATGGATTCCGATGGGCCTGTTGATGAGCGCCGGCTAGGCTTGTAAGGATTTCCGGCGCGTATGCTCTGCGTAAAATTGACCGGAATCTGCTCTAGCCCTTCATCGAAGACGCTACAGCACGCCCTTGCTCGCGAGGGCCGCCAACTGCGACGTCACCGCCGGGTCGTCGTAGCGGGCGAGGCTGAGCGCGCGCGCATATGATGGCAGTCGCGCATCCGCGATCCAGGCCGCGCAGGTCGCGCCGGTCGAACAAGCCGCCATCGTGCCGAACCCCGACAGCGCGCCGGCCACGTAGGCGCCGGCGGTGCGCAGCGGCCCGATCAACGGCCAGTTCTCCGGCGTCATGGTGTAGTAGCCGCCATAATGACGGGCGCCGCGCGGAAGCCGGCCGACGTATGATTTCAGCCGCGGGTTGAGGCGGCCGGCGGCGCGCAGGACCGTGTCGGGAAATTGCGGATCGAGCGGCTCTTCCCCGTGCGGATCGGTGGCGCGCGCGTTGTAGGCCCATCCGAGCTTGATCCATTTGCCATCGGCCGCTCCCTCCGGCCGGCAATGGATGCCGCCGGGCATCGGTTCGAGCAGTTTCGCCGCGACCGGATCTTGCGACAGGATCGCCCGTTCCTCGTCGGACCAGGCGATCTCCTGGCCGTCGAGATCGATCGTGAAGGGCATGTCGCGCGGCACGGCGCCGTCGCGGTCTGCGAACGAAATCTTCTGTTGATAGACGCAGGAGACCGGCAGCGTCTCGCCGAGCATCATGGCGACATCGTTGAGAAACGGCCCGGCCGCATTGACGATGCGTTGGGCTCGCAGCTCCATGCCGCCTTCGGCCGTGTCCAGCCGCAACGCGAACGGCCGGCTGCCGCCGATCGCCGTCACGCGGCCGCGCAGCAGCCGCCCGCCGGCCGCTCGTATCGCCTCCAGCATGAATTGTCCGAGCTGCTGGCCGCCGATCGCGCCGGCCCGACGCACGTGCAGCACGGTCGCTACGTCATCGGCAAAGCTCGGAAAGGTCGCGCGGATGAGAGCCGGATCGCACAATATATCCACGCCGTCCGGAGCGTTCTCCCAGGCGGCCGAGGTCGCCGGCGCATAGGTGCCGCCGGCTCCTCGCTCGTGGACGCGGATCGACCGGTCTGCCGTCGCGCCATAGCCGCGGTGCAGATCTTCGATCAGCTCGGACGGCGCCGCGCGCCGGGTCACGAGCGCGTATCCGCGCCGCGTCATGGCGATCCGATTGCCGGTCTTCCTCGCAATTCGCTCCATCAGATCGATGCTGTGATCCGTATAGGCCGTCATGATCGGATGCGGCCACCAATTGCGATAGTTTTCGCCCGATTGCGCCGAGGTCAGGCTCATCGGATCGAGCGGGTCGATCACGACGACGGCGCCGATCCCGTGATCTTTGACCAGGTAATAGGCCACGGCGATGCCGATGATGCCGGCCCCGACGACGGCTACGTCCGCCGCGTTTCCGGGATGGCTTCCCATATGACGCTCCCGCTCGCAGGCCTCCTGCGTTTGCGCGCCTCGCAAACGCACGCGCGCATGCTACCATCGCCGTTAAAGCTTGGGGGAGGTCAGCATGATCGGCGTTCGCACGCATCGCCGGGTCGAGGCCGACACGATCGACGCGCCGGGTTTCGCGAGCGAGCCGCGTGAACCGCCGGCATGACGACCGTTCGGCTGCGGGCAGGTATCGTCAATGCGCTGCTGGCGATCGTTTCGACGCTCATCTGCTACGTCGTCATGGAATACGCGGTGTTTCGCGTCGCGCTTCCGTTCCTGCCGCTCAACATCCGCCCGCACCTTCCCGATCTCGCCGACGTGCTGACGCAGAATTCCAAGGCCGGCTACCTGCCGCGCGACTATGTGGCGCTGCTGGGCGATTCCAATGCGGAGGGCCTGGGCGACTGGCTGCTGCAGCGCGGGGACGACCGGGCGAAGCCGTTTCACAGCGCCGACGTCATTCATCAGGAGACCGGGCGGGACGTGGTGACCTTCGGCAAAGGCGGCGCCGGCAGCGCGGAAGCCGTCGTGCTGCTGCCGTCGCGCGCGTTCGCCTCGTCCCGCTGTTCGGTATTTCCTTCGATCGAGGGTCCGCGGCAGATATTCGTTTACTTCTACGAGGGCAACGACATCGAGGACAACTTCCGTTTCCGCGACGTGGTGGAGGCTCGCTACGGCCACGTCGACGCCGAGGCGATCGATCGCTATCTCGCCGATTATTATGTCGCCGCCCGGCCGTGGCACTGTCACGCGCAATTGGCGGACCTGATGGTCACCATGGCGGCGTTCGCGTACCGCTACCACGTCTACGGCGTGTCGGTCGAAACCGAGCGCGTCGCCCCCGGCTCGAACCGCCTCATCGTCGGCGGTCGCATCATCGCGGCGCCGGCGCTGCAGGCGCCGTCCCTGGAATCGCCCGACGACGACACCATCCGCACGGGAATCGATCTCCTCGGCCATGCGCTCGCCTGGCTGCGCACGCGCTTTCCCGGCGTGCCGGTCGGCGTCGTCTATATTCCGGCGCCGATGACGGTCTACCGTCACGCCGGCGATACAGTGTCCTATACCTTGGGCGGCGACATCGTGCGCCGGGCGCCCACCGCCCAAGTGGAAACGAACCACGTCCTCATGCGCGACCTGGCGCGAGACATCGCCGCCGCCCACGGCATGGAGTTCATCGACGCCACGCCGGCGCTGCGCGCGGCCGCCGCCGCCGACATCGTTCACGGGCCGCGCGACTGGAACCATCTCAACGAAATCGGCTACCGCGTTCTTGGCTCGCTCGTCGCCGCGCACGTCAAGCCCATGTGACGTTCGAGGCCGCGATGCTATGATCGCCTTGCACGCTTTCCGGAGGTCGCATGATCGGCGTTCTCACGCATCACTGGGCCAAGGCCGACAAGATCGGCGCGGCGAAACGGCTCTTGGACCGCAACGGCGAGGCGCAGAGCATGGCGCCGGGCTTCGTGAGCCGGCAAACCCTGATCGGCCTTGCCGACCCGGCCAAAATCACCACGCTCGTGGTGTGGACGACCAACGACATCTACGACGCCTGGCGGGCGAGCCCGCAGCGCGCGACGGCGATGAGCGGGGCGAACGAGCTGTGGGCGAAACCGCCGGAGTCCGAGCGCTTCCAGATGGTCGGGTAGGGATGCAGGGGCTCGACAGCTCAGTCGTCATTGCGAGCGCAGCCTTTAGCCCTCGCGAAAGCGGGGGAAGCAATCCAGGGACAATGCGCTCGGTGACTGCGACGCCTGGATTGCTTCGTCGCCCTGTGGGGCTCCTCGCAATGACGTGTGTTAGACGGAGACCGAAGCCATCATGACCACGCCGACGCAAGCGCTGCGCACGATCCTGCCGATCGCCGGCTGGTCCGACGGGCAAGCGGCCGTTGCCTTCACCGGCGGCGCCGATCCGGTGTTGCCGACGCCGTTCCGCATCGGCACCGCCGGCGCCGCGACGATCGCGGCGAGCGGGCTCGCGGCCGCGGCGCTATGGGAGCTGCGCACCGGGCGGCGCCAGCAGGTGACGGTGGACGTTCGCCAGGCGGCGGCTTCGTTGCGCAGCGGCCACTACATGCAGCTCGCCGACGCCAAGCTTTCGACCGCGCGTAACAGCATCATGGGCGTCTACCCGACCCGGGACGGCCGCTGGTCCTATCTGCACTGCAATTTCCCCAACCATCGCGCCGCGGCGCTCAGCGTCCTCGGCGTTGCCGAGGACCGCGACGCGGTGACGCGGGCGGTCGCCGCCTGGAACGCCGCCGATCTCGAAGAGGCGATCATCGCCGCCAAGGGCGCCGGCGGCATGGCGCGGACGCAGGGCGAATGGGCGAAGCATCCGCAGGCCGCCGCGGTCGCCGCGCTGCCGCTGATGGAGATCGTGCGCATCGGCGAGAGCGCCCCCGAGCCGCTGCCGCCCGGCGATCGGCCGCTCGCGGGCATCCGCGTCCTCGACCTGACGCGCGTCTTGGCCGGACCGACCTGCGCCCGCACGCTCGCCGAACACGGCGCCGACGTCCTCAAGATCACCGCCGCCCATCTGCCCAACCTCGGCTATCAGGAATGGGACACCGGGCACGGCAAGCTGTCCGCCCAGCTCGACCTGCGCACGCCGGACGGCGTCGACACCCTGCGCGGGCTCGTGCGCGGGGCGGACGTCTTCTCCCAGGGCTATCGTCCCGGCACCTTGGCCGCGCGCGGCCTGTCGCCGGAGGAACTCGCGGCGCTGCGGCCCGGGCTCGTCTATGTTTCGCTCAGCGCCTTCGGCCACGCCGGCCCGTGGGCGGCGCGGCGCGGCTTCGACACGGTGGTGCAGACGGTCAGCGGCATCACCATCCGCCAGGCGGAGGCTTTCCCCGGCAAGGCCGCGGGGCCGCAGTTCTATCCGGTGTCGGCGATCGACTATTGCACCGGTTATTTGATGGCGTTCGGCGCGATGGTGGCGCTCGCCCGCCGCGCGCGCGACGGCGGCAGCTATTTGGTGCGCATCTCGCTCGCCCAGGTCGGCAAATGGATCGTCGATCTCGGCGAAGTGCCGGCGGCCGCGCTCAAGGGCGTGGCGGCCGAGTTCGCCGCCGACGAACTCGCGCGCTGGTCGACGGTGAGCGAGACGCCGTCCGGCCGCCTCGCCCACCTCAAGCCGGCGGTGCAGTTGTCGGAAACCCCGCCCTATTGGGCGCGGCCGTCGGTGCCGCTCGGCTATCACCGCCCGGCGTGGCCGTGAGCAAGCGCCGAAGTCTGCTGCGAGAAGGAAAACCGCCCATGGGCAGCCTCGACGACGCCTACAACATCTTCGACCTGCGCGCGGCGGCGCAGAAGCGGCTTCCGCGCGGCGTGTTCGAATTCTTCGATCGCGGCACCGAGGACGAGGTGGCGCTCGCCAACAACCGCGCCGCCTTCGAGCGGCTCAAGCTCAAGCATCGCGCGCTCGTCGACATGACCAACCGCACGATGGCGACGACCCTGTTCGGAAAGCCGGCGTCGATGCCGATGGCGATCGCGCCGACCGGCGTCGCCGGCCTGTGCTGGTACCACGGCGAACTCGAGCTCGCGAAGGCGGCGGCGGCCGCGCAGGTTCCGTTCGCGCTCGCGACCGGCGCCATGACGCCGATGGAGGAGGTCGCCGAGAAGGCGCCGGGCCGCCTGTGGATGCAGCTCTACGTCTGGCATGAGCGCAAGCTGTCCTACGAGCTCATCGAGCGGGCCAAGAACGCCGGCTTCGAGGCGCTGATAATCACCGTCGACACCGGCGCCAATCCCAACCGCGAATACAACGCCAGGAACGGATTTAACCTGCCGTTCCGGATGAGCGCCCGCGCCGCCTTCGACATGGCGCGCAAGCCGCGCTGGCTCGCGCGGGTGATGGCGCGCTAT